>JAUNON010000067.1 GCA_030537145.1 Lachnospiraceae bacterium
AGGTAGCCAGCCAGGAAGTAACCCCGGATGCGAATGGCAACTGGAGCTGGAGCTTCACCGGTCTGCCGAAATATGAGAATGGACAGGAGATTCAGTATACAATTACTGAGGATGCGGTAGCAGGTTACACGAGCGAGGTGACCGGCTATAACGTAACGAATAGTTATACTCCGGAAACCACAGAGGTAAGCGGAAGCAAGACCTGGAACGATGCAGAGAACCAGGACGGCAAGCGTCCGGAGAGCATCACGATCCGTGTATGGAATGGAGCTACGGAGGTAGCCAGCCAGGAAGTAACCCCGGATGCGAATGGCAACTGGAGCTGGAGCTTCACCGGTCTGCCGAAATATGAGAATGGACAGGAGATTCAGTATACAATTACTGAGGATGCGGTAGCAGGTTACACGAGCGAGGTGACCGGCTATAACGTAACGAATAGTTATACTCCGGAAACCACAGAGGTAAGCGGAAGCAAGACCTGGAACGATGCAGAGAACCAGGACGGCAAGCGTCCGGAGAGCATCACGATCCGTGTATGGAATGGAGCTACGGAGGTAGCCAGCCAGGAAGTAACCCCGGATGCGAATGGCAACTGGAGCTGGAGCTTCACCGGTCTGCCGAAATATGAGAATGGACAGGAGATTCAGTATACAATTACTGAGGATGCGGTAGCAGGTTACACGAGCGAGGTGACCGGCTATAACGTAACGAATAGTTATACTCCGGAAACCACAGAGGTAAGCGGAAGCAAGACCTGGAATGATAATAATAACCAGGACGGCAAGCGTCCGGAGAGCATCACGATCCGTGTATGGAATGGAGCTACGGAGGTAGCCAGCCAGGAAGTAACCCCGGATGAGAACGGCAACTGGAGCTGGAGCTTTACGGATCTGCCCAAGTATGAGAACGGACAGGAGATCACGTATACGGTTACCGAAGATGCAGTGGAAGGCTATGAGAGCGAGGTAACCGGCTATAACGTAACGAATAGTTATACTCCGGAAACCACAGAGGTAAGTGGAAGCAAGACCTGGAACGATGCAGAGAATCAGGATGGCAAGCGTCCGGAGAGCATTACGATCCGTGTATGGAATGGAGCTACAGAGGTAGCCAGCCAGGAAGTAAGAGCGGATGCGGATGGAAACTGGAGCTGGAGCTTCACCGATCTTCCGAAGTATGAAGCAGGAGAAGAAATCCTGTATACCATTACTGAGGACGAAGTAGAAGAATATGAAGCAGCCGTAAATGGTTATGATGTGGTTAATACGCATATTCCGGAGACAGTAGAAGTCAGCGGAACCAAGACCTGGAAAGATAACGGACAGAGCGGCAAGCGTCCGGAAAGCATTACGATCCGCCTGTGGAGGGGAAGCGAAGAGTTAGACAGTCAGACGGTAACTGCAGAGAATGACTGGAGCTGGAGCTTCACCGATCTGCCGAAATATGAGGCAGGAGAGGAAATCGAGTATACGATTACCGAGGATCCGGTGGAAGGTTATCTGTCTGAAGTGGATGGATATGATGTTACCAACACGATTACCAGTGTAAGCATCAGCAAAGTAGATATAGCCACCTATGTAGAGCTTTCAGGCGCACATATCCAGATCCTGGATGCAGCGGGCAATGTGGTAGAGGAATGGGATTCCGTAGAAGAAGCCCACGAAGTAACCGGACTGAGAACCGGAGTAATTTACACACTTCGCGAGACCGTGGCTCCGGATGGATATACAATTACCACAGACACCACCTTTGCATTGAATGAGGATGGTACGATCAATACAGAGAGTACTACGACAGCCACTCAGGATGGAATTCTTCTGGTAGAGGATGCGAGAAGTATTGAAGTGTCTAAGGTAGACGGAGTAACCGGAGAGTCTCTGGGCGGAGCCCATATCCAGGTGCTGGATGCACAGGGCAATGTGATGGATGAATGGGATTCGGAAGCAGGTGCAAATCATGTAGTGAGAAATCTTCGCGTGAACGAGGCATATACGCTGCGTGAGACTTCGGCTCCGGAAGGATATGAAGTAACTACAGATACCACCTTCACCATTGACAGGGAAGGCAATGTTACCGGTACCGTTGCTTTTGATGAAAACGGAGTTGTGCTGATCGAGGATCAGAGAACGCAGAGCGAGGATACCAGCGTTACCGTTGTAAAGACCGTTTCTTATAATGGCTTCGCACTGTTTGCAGAGGATATTTCCTTCTGGGCAGCATTGTATTACGATGAGGCTTGCACGCAGATCGCTGAGCAGCCGCAGGAGCTGAGATTTGAAAATGCAGCTTCCTCACAGGTGACCTTCAATAATCTGGAAATTGGCCGAACCTATTATGTGGGTGAGTGCGATGCGGATGGAAATGTAATTTACAGCGGTGAGGTTACAAGCGGTGTAACGTATCAGGCAAGATTTACCGGTACGAACGGAAATATGGTTGTAACAAGAGAAGGTACGGATACCATGGTATCCCTGGATAACCAGTTGGATGGATGGCCGGATGGCTTCTATGCAGAGGGAACGCTTCATGTAACCAAGCAGCTTCTGGGTGAGGATGGAGCTCCGGAGGATTCCGATGAAGTATTCTACGCAGGTATCTTCACGGATGCAAGCTATACCACACTGTTTGACGGTGCTGCAAATAATATTCTGACTCTGGATCTGAACGGCGGATCTGAGGCTTCGGCTGAGACGCAGATTGTACTGCCCTCCTTGGAGAGCGTAGTAACGCTGTATGTGACCGAGGTAGATGCGAACGGTACGCCGGTAGCAGGTGCAGCGGGCTTTGCATATGAAGTATCGGTAGATCAGACTTCCGTAACTCTGGATGTGGAACACAGCGAAGCGACTGTGGTGATCACAAATACCATAGTTCCGGAGGATGAATCCGAGGAAGAAAGTGAAACCGAGTCGGAAACCGATACAGAAACCGAAACAACAAGTCCGAGAACCGGAGATAGTACGCCGGTGATGCCGCTGGTATCTACTCTGGCAGTTTCCGGAATGGCAGTTCTCCTGCTTCTGGTATACAGACGCCGCAGAGAGGATGAGTGTTAAGGAAGCTTTTGAAATCATAAAAAGCCCAAAATGATAGGAAGGGGAAGCAGTTTATTTCGCATAAAAGCGGGGAAGCTGCTTCCCCTTTTTGCACATCGCTCAGTAACCGGGCATTTTGTTCAGATTGAAATGAAAAAGATACAAATATTTTACAAAAAGTGAAATGCGAGTTTTCGTTGACCGAATGGAAAAGTTGTGGTAGTATTGATATGTGTTAATGGAAATGCATAAGCGTTTTTCTTGAGAAGTCGTGGGAGGCAAAATTATGATTAGTCAAAAGATAACCAGTAATCGGAGAAACGACATCGGAGAAATTATTCCACACATTGTTCAGACGGCCTGTACTTTTAAAAGTGCGATTACGTTTGAGGTGGAAGATAAACGGGTGAATGCAAAGAGCATTATGGGAGTTATGGCATTAGCCAGTCAAAGAAATGCGCAGATTAATGTGTGTGCGGATGGAGCTGATGAAAAGGAGGCTTTGGAGGCGATCGCAGGATTACTGGAGTAGTGACAATGACAGAAGTGCCGCCGGGAAGGAGAACCGACGGCATTATTTTTGTCGTGCTTGTGGAAGGAAAGGGTATGTTGTAATGGGGGAAAATAGGAATTGGATTCAGAAGATTCTGATCGTAGATGATTCTGAGAT
Organism: Lachnospiraceae bacterium; assembly: GCA_030537145.1. Classification (GTDB taxonomy): domain Bacteria; phylum Bacillota; class Clostridia; order Lachnospirales; family Lachnospiraceae; genus Merdiplasma. The sequence goes on from JAUNON010000067.1 coordinate 3,706, forward strand.
GAACCGGGATATCTTAACGCATATGCTGGGCGAGGAGTATGAAATTATCGAGGCGGAGGACGGAGGAGAGGCGGTTGCGATTCTCCGGCAGCGAAGTACGGAAATTTCTCTGGTATTACTGGATATTGTTATGCCGGTAATGGACGGCTATGAGGTTTTGACTGTCATGAACAGAAACCGGTGGATTGAGGATATTCCTGTCATAATGATCTCATCAGAAAATTCATCAGTGCATATTCAGCGTGCCTATGAGCTGGGGGTTACCGATTTTATCACCAGGCCCTTTGATTCTGCGGTAGTGCGGCGGCGGGTGGCGAATATTCTTCTGCTTTATGCAAAACAGAAAAATCTGGTGGATTTAGTATCGGACCAGATTTATGAAAAACAAAAGAACAGCAGTCTTATGATTGCGATTTTAAGCCATATCGTGGAGTTTCGAAACGGAGAGAGCGGACTGCACGTTCTGCATGTCCAGGCGCTTACGGAGATCTTGCTGAAATATCTGGTTCAGAGGACGGACCGGTATAAGATCTCCGGCAGGGATATTGCTTTGATCAGCAATGCGTCTGCACTCCATGATATCGGGAAAATATCGATTTCCGATGAAATATTGAATAAACCCGGGAGGCTGACGAAAGAGGAATTTGAGATCATGAAAACCCACTCTCTGGTAGGGGCATCCATGATCAGGGAGCTTCCGATTTATCAGGAGGAGCTCCTGGTTAAGACGGCATACGAGATTTGCCGTTGGCATCATGAAAGATATGATGGGAAGGGGTATCCGGATGGATTGAAGGGAGATCAGATTCCCATATCGGCACAGATCGTTTCGCTGGCGGATGTTTACGATGCGCTGACCAGTGAGCGGGTTTATAAAAAAGCTTACACTCATGAAACTGCTATGGAGATGATTTTAAATGGGGAATGCGGCACGTTTAATCCGCTTCTTCTGAATTGTCTGAAGGATGCGGCAGACGAAATAAAGCGTGAGCTGAAGGTAAATTCCATCAATTTTAATAATGAACGGCAGCTTAAGAGTATTATGAATGAGATGCTGGGCTATAAGGAGCTTTCTGCATCTAAGCGGACGCTGCATTTACTGGAAAATGAAAGGACAAAGAATGAGTTTTTTGCAGAAATATCTAAGGAGATTCGGTTTGAGTATACGGTAGATCCATCGTTGGTGACGTTTTCCCGTTATGGGGCAGAACGGCTGGGACTGAAAGAGACCATTATGGAGCCGAAAGAGAATGAAGAGCTGTGGTCGGCGATCAGCAGGGAGGATATCCATATCCTGGCCGGGCGACTGGAAAAAACTTCATTTCTGGATCCGGTTGTGGAGTACGAATGCGATGTGAATTACAGGGGAAAAACATGCAGGACCCAAATTATCGCCAGGGCGATGTGGACAGAGGATGAAACGCCAAAATACGAAGGAACCATCGGGAAACTGATCCCTGTGGGTGAAAACGGAGAAATTAAAATTCAGAAGAGGGAAAATGAATGACTTTAAAGGAATGCTATTATGTTTTAGAAGGAGATTATGAAGGGGTGACGGGACGTCTGGGAGGGGAACGGCTTGTACGGAAGTTTATTTTTAAATTTCTGAATGACCCCAGCTATGCTGCGCTTGTGAAGTCCCTGGAAACCGGAGATTATGAGGAGGCTTTTCGTGCAGCCCATACCATAAAAGGTATTTGCCAGAATTTAGGCTTTACCAGGCTGGGAGCTTCCAGCAGCCTTCTGACGGAAGCACTGCGGCATCAAAATGCGGAGGAATATGAAGCGCTTGCCGCTTTGGTGAAGGAAGATTATGAGCGGACATTTTCTGCCATTCGATCATTGCAGGCAGAAGAGAACGACGGAAGGACGTTATAAAGGATCGGAAGGATGCTTGATCGGGGAGGAGGAGCAAGGTTTTGAAGCTGCAGGAGGAAGCCGGGAAAAACCGGGAAAATCAGAAAAAGGGAAATACCAGCCGTTTTCTTACCATAAGCTTTTTCGTGGTAGTTGCTGTGTGCGTAGGGGTCTTTACTGTGTTTACACTCGCCATGAGCAGGAAAAGTGATGAAGCGATTAATGAGATCGGGACAGTTTATATGACGGGTATGAATGAGCGAATCTCCATGCATTTTCAAACGACCATTGAATCCCGTCTGTCCCGGATCGAATATCTGATTCAGAGCGTTCCGCCGCAGGATGCGGATGACTATGAAGCAATGTGCGCAGCGTTATCCTATGGCGCAGAGGCACGGGGGCTTCAGCAGCTGGCGCTTTATATGGATGACGGATCCTTTGAGATGATTTTTGGGAATCCGATCGAACTGGCGGACCCGGAGCCGTTTTTGAATTCCATGAGGAAGGGGGAAAAGAAAGCGGCAGTAGGCTGGGATTCCTCCGGAGAAGAAATGATTATAATGGGTATTTCGGCAGAATATCCTGCAAAGAATGGGAAGAAAAGCATTGCTCTGGCTGCGGGAATCCCGGCGGATTATATGAAGCAGCTACTCGCTCTGGATAATGAATACTCCCTGGTATACTCCCATATTATCCGGCGGGACGGAAGCTTTGTGATCAAAAGCCGTAATGTGGAAGAGGACAATTACTTTGATCTGATGCGGGAGTATTTCCAGAAAAACAGCGGGAAGGATTCGGAAACGTATGTTGAGGAATTAAAACAGGCAATGGAAAAGGAAGAGGATTATACGGATCTGTTTTATCTGGAGACAGACCGGCGGCATATCTACTGTTCCTCTCTGCCCTATTCCGAATGGTATCTGATCACCGTTATGCCGTATGGATCGCTGGATCAGACTGTGAATAAGCTTGGCAATGAACGGTTTTGCCTGATGCTGTTAAGCATGGGTGTGATCACGCTGGCGCTGATCGTGGTATTTCTGATGTACTTCCGTTTTACTCAGAATCAGATCCATGAGCTGGAAAGAGCAGAAAGGGAGGCTGTCCGGGCAAATGGTGCTAAGAGCGAGTTCCTGTCGAATATGAGTCATGATATCCGGACACCGATGAATGCCATTATGGGAATGACGGCGATCGCTGCAGCGAATATTGATAATCAGCAGCAGGTGCGGAATTGTCTGAAAAAGATCAGTCTGTCCGGAAAGCATCTTCTTGGGCTGATCAACGATATTCTGGATATGTCGAAGATCGAGAGCGGCAGGATGTCTCTTTGCACGGAAGAGGTTTCCATTCCGGAAATTATGGAGAGTCTGGTAAATATGATTCAGCCCCAGATGAAGGAGAAAAAACAGCAGTTTGATATTTTTATTGACCATGTGGAAACGGAAAAGGTATATTGTGACAGTGTGCGCCTGAATCAGGTACTGCTCAATCTGCTGTCTAATGCCATGAAGTTTACTCCGGAGGGCGGAACAATTCAGGTTTCCTTAAAGGAAAAGGAATCTCCGCTGGGAGAAAACTATGTGCGGATGCATTTGTATGTGCGAGATACCGGAATTGGAATGACACCGGAATTTATGGAAAAGATCTTCGATTCCTTTACCCGTGAGGACAGTAAGCGGGTCCGCAAGACAGAGGGAACCGGCCTGGGTATGGCTATTACGAAATATATTGTGGATGCAATGAAGGGCAATATCGAAGTGGAAAGCCAGTTAGGGAAGGGAACCACATTTCATGTGACGCTTGACCTGGAAAAGGCAGATGCGTCAAAGGAGGAGCTGCGCCTTCCGGAATGTCATATGCTGGTGGTAGATGACGATGAGGAGCTGTGCAGAAGTACCGCAGACGCTCTGACGGAAATGGGAATTACAGCCGATTGGGCTTTGGACGGAGACACAGCGATAAGGATGATCGAGGAAGAGGATAGAAAACAGGAGAACTACCGGATCATTCTGCTGGACTGGAAGATGCCGGAGAAGAACGGCATTGAAACTGCCCGGGAGATCCGCCGGAAAATGGGAAATAAGATTCCGATTTTGCTGATCTCGGCCTATGACTGGAGCGATATAGAGCAGGAAGCACGGGAAGCAGGCGTGACCGGGTTCATTTCCAAGCCGTTGTTTAAGTCTACACTTTATTACGGGATCCGGCAGTGCACAGAGAAGCCGGATCCGGTAAACGCAGCAAAGAACCAGGGCGCTGATTTTGGAGGAGCCAGGGTTCTTGTGGCAGAGGATAATGACCTGAACTGGGAAATTGCAGAGGAACTGCTTTCCGGGCTTGGACTGGAGCTGGAGCATGCGGAGAACGGACAAATCTGCGTAGACCTGTTCCGCCGTTCTCCGGAGGGATATTATGCAGCCATCCTGATGGATATTCGAATGCCGGTGATGACTGGCTATGAAGCCACCAGGGCGATTCGTGAGCTGAAGCGCCCGGACGCGGATATACCGATTATCGCAATGACCGCAGATGCCTTTTCGGAGGATGCACAAAAATGCCTTGACTGCGGGATGAATGCGCATGTGGCAAAGCCCATTGACATCAGGGAAATTGCAAAATTATTGGAAAGATACGTAACAGTTTAGCTGAAGGCTGAACTGTTACAAAGATACCTGAAAAAATAAAAAAAGTGCTTGACAGAAAAAGGAAAATAGCATAAAATAAATATCGTTGTCGGGAGAGATACATCCGACAACGGATGTGCGTTTAGCTCAGCTGGATAGAGCGTTTGGCTACGGACCAAAAGGTCGGGGGTTCGAATCCTCTAACGCACGCTATGGAAACCGGAAATCTTTTATAAGAAGGATTTTCGGTTTTTTTGTAATATGGAGCTGTTGCAAATTGATTTTGCAACGGCTCCTTCTAAATGATAGTGTTTGTGTTGGAAACGATGCAGATTGTAGCAGACAAAGCGGCAGACAGGAGGCAGTATGGCCGGATTTCAAATTGCAGTACTTCAAACAAAGGTATCAAAAGAAAAATGGGAAAATCTGAGGCGGCTGGAGGTGCTTTTGGAACAGCCGCCGCTGCAGAGGGCGGATCTGGTGACGCTTCCTGAGATGTTCACCTGTCCTTATGATACGGCCTGTTTCCCGGAGTATGCGGAGGAGGAGGGCGGAGCGTCCTGGCGGTTTTGCTCTGCGCTGGCGGCGAAGCACCGGATCTATCTGGCGGCAGGTACGATGCCGGAGCGGGACCGGGACGGAAGGATCTATAACACGGCCTATGTGTTTGACCGGGAAGGCCGCCAGATCGCAAAATACAGAAAAATGCATTTGTTTGATATTGCAGTGACCGGCGGCCAGTATTTCAAAGAATCGGATACCCTGGATGCGGGAAATGAAATCGTGGTATTTGATACGAAGTTTTGCCGGATGGGCCTTTGTATTTGCTATGATTTCCGTTTTCCGGAGCTTTCCCGCCTGCTGACGGATCGGGGTGCGGAGGTGCTGCTGGTTCCGGCAGCCTTCAATATGACAACGGGGCCGGTTCACTGGGAAAATCTGTTCCGGCAGAGGGCGGTGGATAACCAGGTATTTGCCGTTGGGATTGCGTCTGCCAGAGATACCCTGGGCGGATACGTTTCCTGGGGACATTCCATTATCACGGGCCCGTGGGGCAATGTGCAGATGCAGATGGAGGAAGGAGAGGACATCTATATCGGCGAGATCTGTCTGGATGAAGTGAAGCGGGTGAGGGCTGAGCTGCCGCTGCTGGCGCACAGACGGAAGGATATCTATCGGCTGACAGAGGGATCGGAAGAAAAAGAGTAGCGGGTAACAGTTTGGCTGAAGGCTGAGCTGCTACAGTAGCGGCGAAACTGCGCATTTCCACGGTTGATTAATTGGCCGGAGAATGCTATACTATCAGTTAAGCATTTAAAAAGCTGTTATTTCCATCACGTAGGAAAAAACATTTTGACAGTCTTGAATAAAGGAGTGGAAAAGATGAAAAAATTAGAAGAGTATGTAAGAAGTATTCCGGATTTCCCGGAGCCGGGTATTATTTTCCGAGATGTTACCAGTGTGCTGCAGGATGCGGACGGTTTGCATATGGCGATTGACGAAATCATGGAAAAGGTAGGAAGCCCGGAGGATTTCGATGTGGTTGTTGGGACAGAATCCCGCGGCTTTATTTTCGGTATGCCGATAGCTTATAATCTTCACAAGCCCTTCGTGATGGTCAGGAAGAAAGGAAAGCTTCCCTGTGAGACGATTTCCCGGGAATATGCCCTGGAATACGGAACAGCTACGATTGAAATGCATAAGGATTCGATTAAACCCGGTCAGAGAGTTGTGATCGTGGATGACCTGATCGCCACAGGCGGGACCATTGAAGCTGCAGCCAAGATGATCGAAGAGCTGGGCGGAAAGGTAGTAAAGGTGGTATTCCTGATGGAGCTGGCCGGACTGAAGGGCCGTGACAAGCTGAAGGATTACGATGTGGAGTCGGTTATTTGTTACGAAGGAAAGTAATCATATGATGCCTATTGCGGAAGAAAAGAAGCAAAGAGAGATAGAGGAAATCAAAAAAGCGGATGCCAGCGTAAAGGCCATGAAGGATTTTACCAGCCCGGAGGAGCTTTATCAGGAGCTGATTGCCAGCGTGGCAAAATATCACCCGTCTGATGATATTACCATGATCGAGAAGGCTTATCATGTGGCGGATGAGGCGCATAAGGATCAGCGGAGAAAGTCCGGGGAGCCTTATATTATCCATCCTCTTTGTGTCGCTATTATCCTGGCGGATCTGGAACTGGATAAGGAGACGATCGTGGCCGGGCTGCTGCATGACGTGGTGGAGGATACCATCATGACTTCCCAGCAGCTTAAAGAGGAATTCGGCGCAGAAGTGGAATTGATCGTGGACGGCGTGACCAAGCTGGGCAAACTGAATTATTCGGCCGATAAGGTGGAGGTGCAGGCGGAAAATCTGCGGAAAATGTTTCTGGCCATGGCCAAGGATATCCGGGTAATTCTGGTTAAGCTGGCGGACCGGCTGCATAATATGCGGACAGCAAAATACTGGTCGCCGGAGAAGCAGAAGGAAAAGGCGCGGGAGACGATGGATATCTATGCTCCGATCGCTCAGCGTCTTGGTATTTCCAAGATTAAGGTGGAGCTGGACGATCTGTCTTTGAAGTATCTGGAGCCGGAGGTTTATTACGATCTGGTGGAGAAAATTGCCCTAAAGAAGGGGGAGCGCCAGGCCTTTGTGGAGAATATTGTGGAGGATGTGAAAAAGCACATCGAAGCGGCCGGGATCAAGGCTCAGATCGATGGACGGGCCAAGCACTTTTTTAGTATTTATAAGAAGATGGTAAACCAGCAGAAAACGCTGGAGCAGATTTATGACCTGTTTGCCGTGCGGATCATTGTGGATACGGTGAAGGACTGCTACGCTGCGCTGGGAGTGATCCATGAGATGTATAAACCCATTCCAGGGCGCTTCAAGGACTATATTGCCATGCCGAAGCAGAACATGTATCAGTCCCTGCACACTACCCTGATCGGGCCCAATGGATCTCCTTTCGAGATTCAGATCCGTACCTTTGAAATGCACCGGGTGGCGGAATATGGTATTGCCGCTCACTGGAAATATAAAGAAGCCTCTGACGGAAAGAAGCCCAAGGCTGAGCAGGAGGAGGAGAAGCTGACCTGGCTGCGCCAGATTTTGGAGTGGCAGCGGGATATGTCGGATAACCGGGAGTTTATGAGCCTGCTGAAGAGCGATCTGGATCTGTTCAATGAGAGCGTGTACTGCTTTACCCCTGCGGGAGATGTGAAGAACCTGCCAAACGGCTCTACCCCGGTGGATTTTGCTTACAGTATCCATAGTGCGGTGGGCAACCGGATGATCGGAGCCCGGGTCAATGGAAAGCTGGTGACGATTGATTATGTGATCCAGAACGGGGACCGTATTGAGATCATCACCTCCCAGAATTCCAAGGGGCCCAGCCGTGACTGGCTGAAGATCGTGAAAAGCACCCAGGCGAAGAATAAGATTAACCAGTGGTTTAAGCAGGAGCTGAAGGAAGATAATATCATCCGGGGCAAGGAGCTGGTGGCGAATTACTGCAAAACCAAGGGATTGGTGCAGTCGGATTTGCTGAGGCCGGAATATATGGCGGCCGTTATCCGCAAGTACGGCTTTAAGGATTGGGATTCGGTTATGGCCGCAGTGGGGCACGGCGGCCTGAAGGAAGGTCAGATCGTTAATAAGCTGCAGGAAGGCTATGAAAAGGACCATAAGAAAAATGTTACGGATGAGCAGATCATTGAGGAAGCGCAGAATTCCAGAGAGAAAATGCGCATTACCAAGTCCAAGGGCGGTATTACCGTAAAGGGCATTGATGATGTGGCTGTGCGCTTTTCCAAATGCTGCAGTCCGGTGCCGGGGGATGAGATCATCGGATTTGTTACCAGAGGACGCGGGGTTTCGATTCACCGTACTGATTGTGTGAATATTATAAATCTTCCGGAGAGTGAGCGTGTACGCCTGATTGATGCGGAGTGGCAGCAGACGGAGGATAATCACGACAGCGGCCTGTACGTGACAGAGATCAAGATATTTGCCAACAACCGTACGGGGCTGCTGGTAGATATCACGAAAATATTTACGGAGCGCAAGATTGATGTAATCTCTGTGAATTCCCGTACCAGTAAGCAGGGGCTGGCCACCATCTGCATGGAATTCCAGGTGCCCGGCAAGGCGACACTGAATTATCTGATTGAAAAGATCCGGCAGGTGGAGAGTGTAATAGACATTGAGCGGAGCACAGGCTGAGCCAGAGGGAGACAGGATGGGAACATTGCGAATCGAGCATCTGGTTCTGGGACAGGTAGCGACCAATTGCTATCTGGCTATGAATCAGGAGACAAAGGAACTGATTCTGGTAGACCCGGCGGACCGGGCAGACCGGATCGCACAGAAGATCAGCGATATGGGCGGGATTCCTGTGGCCATTATGCTGACTCACGGTCATTTTGATCATATCGGAGCGGTGGATGAACTGAGGGAGCGCTATCGGATTCCGTGCTATGCCCAGGAAGAGGAAGCAAAGGTGCTCGCCTCTGTGGAATGGAATCTTTCCCGGATGTTCGGCTGCCCGATGACGGTAAAGGCGGATGTGCTGCTAAAGGACGGGCAGGAGCTGACGCTGGCAGGAAAAAGGCTGCTGGTGATTCATACGCCGGGGCACACTTTGGGCGGCGCCTGCTACTATTTCCCGGAAGAGGGCGTGCTCTTTTCCGGAGACACCCTGTTTGCAGGCTCGGTCGGACGGTCGGACTTTCCCACCGGCAGCAGCTCGGTTCTGGTGCGGTCGGTGCGGGAGAAGCTTCTGGTGCTGCCGGAAGAGACCCTGGTATATCCCGGCCACCAGCAGGAGAGCACCATAGGGTATGAAAAAAGGTATAATCCATTTGTATAAATACGATAGAAATTTTCGGAGTTCACAGCCGAAATCACAAGGAGTATCACTGCTATGATACAGCTATATCTCAATAAACGAGATTTTGAGTACGACATCTATTCCCTGGTAAAATCTTTTTACCCCGGCAAAGATGTGACCGTCACCGATGTCGCAGATGCGCCTGAGGGGACGGATCCGGAACTGAAAATCTCGGTTTTTTATGAAGAAAATCAGATCACCATGTCTGTTGCGGACCGGGACGGAGCTTTGCTGGGGCAGGATTCTGCGGAGCTTTGTCAGGGAGTGGAACGTAAGGAGACGAAAAATATCCTGAAGCGGCTGGCTTATCGTATTTTGCGGGAGGTGACCGGACAGGAGCTGCCCTGGGGAAATTTAACCGGGATACGGCCCACAAAGATCCCTATGACGCTGCTGGCCCAGGGCTGGAAAAACTCAGATATTGCCAAATATATGCGGGAAACCTATTATACCAGCAGGGAAAAGACGGCCCTTGCGGTTATGATCGCTAACCGGGAGCGTCATATTCTGAAGGATATCAATTATGAAAACGGCTACAGCTTGTATGTGGGGATTCCGTTTTGTCCCAGCATTTGCCTGTATTGTTCCTTCAGCTCCAGTCCGCTGAAGCTATGGAAGGACCGGGTGGATGATTATCTGGATGCACTGTGCCATGAGATTGACGGGGCGGCGGATGCATTCGCAGGGAAAGAGCTGAATACCATATACATAGGCGGCGGCACCCCTACTACGCTGGAACCCGCCCAGATGGAGCGGCTGCTGTCAAAGCTGGAGGAACGGTTCGATTACAGCCATTTAAAGGAGTTTACCGTAGAGGCGGGCCGGCCGGACAGTATTACCAGAGAGAAGCTGCAGGTACTGCGCAGTCATCCGGTTACACGCATCTCAATCAATCCGCAGACGATGAATCAAAAGACCCTGGATTTGATCGGAAGAAAGCATACGGTAGAAGAGACGGCGGAGGCATTCCGGCTGGCCAGAGATCTGGGCTTTGATAATATTAATATGGATCTGATCGTTGGGCTTCCCGGCGAAGGAAAGGAGGAGGTGCAGCACACGATGGAAGAGATCCGCAGGCTGGATCCGGACAGCGTGACCGTACATTCTCTGGCTCTGAAGCGGGCGGCGCGGCTGAATCTGTTTCGGGAACAGTATCAGGAAATCTCCTTCCAAAACAGCAGTGAGATCATGGATATGACAGCCGCTTATTGTCAGGAGGCCGGACTGTATCCCTATTATCTGTACCGACAGAAGAATATGGCCGGAAATTTTGAAAATGTTGGCTATGCAAAAGAGGGAAAAGCAGGTATCTATAATATTCTGATCATGGAGGAGAAACAGACCATCGTAGCCTGTGGTGCCGGAACCATAACCAAGAGGG
>JAUNON010000068.1 GCA_030537145.1 Lachnospiraceae bacterium
TTATCATAGAAGACCTAATATTCAAACTTTTACAGACTTTTTTTCATAGTCTCTGGCTTTTGTGTAAGGATTACACTGCCAATACCCTGTGCCTGCTTCATTGCTCTATGAATCATTCAAAGCATTTCTGCGCCTGCCTGTCTATCTCTGCAAGGCAGGCGTTAAGTCTGTCGTTTGTAAAAATACCGTTCTTTCATATATTTTTCATTGTTGTAGAAAAGATAGAATTCCTCTGCTTTTTTCACTGATTGTTTGCCTGAACTGGCATGAACTAAAGCTGCATGGCCGAATACAGAAAACAAGCTCCTGCTCCGGCCTTAGATTTGACTTTCCGATATACGGATATGCATTTTACATCTTTTCGAGAAAATCTTCCAGAGAATCCGCTCTTGCAGACAGCCTGTGCCATCTTTTCAATACCTCCAGATCCTTTTCCTTCATAATTCTGCTCCGAAGCGTCTCCGGCACGGCTCCAATCTCTTCCAGAAGCTCAATAACGGCTTCGGCTTTACCCTCTGCTCTTCCTTCTTCTCTTCCCTCCGCCCGCTCATCTCTCAGCATTTCTTCCAGAATCATAAACCGTTCCTCCATTTTCCTGCTTCCCTTGATCCGACGAATCGTTTGCTGGATCCGGCAGATAAAATCATCTTCAAAATCCTTCTCACTTTCGTTTAGGTCGGCTTTCACAAACTTCAGGAACCTTACCAGATCCGCAGACACCTCTGCTTCATTCTCTCCACGGGTGCTTAAAAAGATGCTTTTGCTCCCTTCCTGCAATCCCATCTCCACACCTTCCAGACAGCGGTTTTCAAAGGTATAGCAGTACTTTTTCCCGCCGAATGGATCAAAATCACAGAGAAAGATCACATAAACCTCCGGCAGCTCCGTATAATCTCTGCCGTTTAACAGCAGCTCCATATCAATCTGACTGTGATAATAACGGACTCTTTTGCCCAACTCCGGTCTGGCCGCCACCTGCATTTCAATATTATAATGGGTGTTCCGATCGTCCTTCGCATAAACATCCAAACGGATTCCTTTATACTCCGGATGGTACACGATACTCTTTTCCCGGCTGACCTCCACCCGGGCAATGGGAAAACACAAAACCCGTTCCAGCAATCCCCGGCAGTTTTCCTCCTCCATCATAACTGCACCAAACAGAAAGTTATCTTTGATGGTAAGCTCCTTTAATTGTCTTTTCTGATACATTTTCTTTCCTCCGTCCTGCAGAGGAATTCTATAAGGGGATTATAGCATGGAAGCTCCTGCTTTGTCATATCGCATCCCATAATTTTTTCTTAAAAATTATAGGCACATTCTTCTTAGCCGCACAGACCATAGCCTCATTTCAAGCTTATCGGTTGCTACGTATAATTTCCTATCGCAAGCTAATATCTGCGCATGCAAAAAATATAAAAATACCAGTATACAAGCCGCATAAAACCTGCCGTGTATACTGGTACTGAACAACTATCTTTTGATGTGGATGATATTTCAAGTTACCTTTTCGCTTTATAAACTTCAATGTTAAATTCTACTGCACCAAAATCCAATCTGACTCCCAGCGCCCCGTAGAGAAATTATATAATCTCTTATACAAATGGCCATTCATCACCTTGAATACCCAGTCACGCTTTGAAGATCTGGTCTCCGCAGTCGGTCCATTTACATTCATCTCTTCAGCTACAACAACCTCCTCTGCGCAGACAGAGACAGCAGGAGTCATCAGCATAGACACACCCATCATAGCGGCTGCGCACAGCCAAGTCTTTTTCTTTAAATTATTTTTCATTTTCTTCCTCCTCAATCACTGGTAAATCCTTAAGTTCTTCTGGAATCGGCGATAACGTATACTTGTATTCACCATCCACATATAGCTGATATCCGCTTTCTGATTTTACGAGGTATACATCATTCTCATAAATATAAAACGCTTCTTCCTTATCTAGTACATCTGTACAATGCCCTTCCGGCACAACAAAGAAAGTTAATAATAGCAAAACAAAAATAAAAACATAATGCAGCCAAATGTTTCTCTTCTTTGTAACCCGCTCTTCCTCTTTGGTCAGAATATACTCCAACCTGGTTTTGGACTCCGGCTGGCAAAATCCTGCAAACGCTACCGCACCTATATCCATCCGTTTCTTTCCATTTTCTCCCAATTTACGGGCAACTTTCAGAATAAAATTTGCGTATTCGATGCGCTCTGTTTCACTGCAGTTTTTCAATACTTTCTGGTCATTGGCAACCTCATAAGCAAGTGTAAGTTCCTTATGCAGCAGTTTAGCCAAAGGATTAAACCATTGCGCACAGCAGACCAAACGCAGGAACAGATTCATCCACACATCATGATTTCTGTAATGAGATATTTCATGACTGCAAATAAACTCCAATTCCTTCTCTGTAAAATCCCAATCCGGCAAAATCAGCACCGGCCGGTATCTTCCATAGATCGCCGGTGAAATATCCTGCGGAACAATACTAACCTGCATTTTCGGCGCATCACATTTCTTCAATACACGAGCCAATTTGGGGTATGCCTCCAAATCCTTCACCAGAAATGCATTCAAGGTTCTCTTGTAAATTACCTGCTTATGAATCATGGAAATGAGCTTGCATACCGAACCGATTAGCCATATAACAAACAAGATTTCTGCCAGTCCGAAATGAAAATCTCCGATATAATGAAACATAAACTCAACAACCGGAGACATAATGGTCTCCAAATAAATGCTCACCGTAAATGGAAAATTTACCGGAAGAAGCATACGAATCAAAATCAGAGAGATTATTGCAAAAGCAAATTTCATGTTCTGATACAATAAACCTTTTCTGACATAAATAATCACATATGTATAAGCGGTGAGAATTATCACCGCCAGAAAACTGGTAATAAATGGTCCTATCGTGACCTCCATATTACTCTCCCTTTTCTATCTCGCGCTTTCTCTCTCGTATCATCTCCGACAATTCATCTAAAAGGTTTTCATCATCCTCCTTATGAATCAGGCTTGCCAGCAATACGGAAGAAGATAACCTGGACAATTCCTGACAGCTCTCAGTCATATATTCCTCCCGGGATACAATAGGTACATAGCTTCTGGAAAGAACCGTTCCGCTGTAAACGATTTCCCCTACCTTGATATATTTTTTCTTCATAAGACTGCGAAGAGACGCCTGTACCGTATTAATCTGAAGATCTTCCCTGGCATTTACAATGGCAGAGGCTGTCATACCGCTATTTGCATTCCACAAAATCTCCATGATCTGATGCTGACGGGTACTAAGTGATTTTCTTTCCATAAATGCACTCTCCTTCATTAAAATAACATTAATATAATAATAAGTCAATGTTTATTATGTTTCATTTTGTTTCTTTTCCTTATTACTATGTGTATCTAATTATGTATCATTATGCAATTTTTATTTACATAAAAGAATCCGTAGTTCTTCTGATGAAATATACGCTATGTCCGGAAATGCTTTTGACACCCGAATTCCAGGAAATAAATAATCGTATACTCTCCTGAAATTATACAGCTCTAAGGTGTATAAAACAACCCCCACCGTACTCCACAGCAGCCACTGTGCCATTTTTCACCTGATATATACTCAAGCATAGGCAAGTACTTTCTGCTCTTTATCAGCATAGCATACATCATGGGCAAAGTAAACAGATAACGCAAAACAGCATTCCTTTGGCTCCTTTCATGGCCTCGTTCTTTATTTCATTTTTCATGCTTCATTCTTTTTTAAAAAGCGCATTGCCCGCCCTGCCGGAATATGCTATACTTTAAATAATTTTCTATGGAGTATCGGATTCTGGAGGTGGATATTTGAATTATACACGGAAACTAAAAGAAAAGCTTAGGGAAGCCCTGACTGCCGTTCTTCCTATTATCGGAATCGTTCTGCTGCTGTGCTTTTCTATTGCCCCCATTTCTCCCAGTATTCTGCTGTGTTTTCTTCTGGGCGCCGTCCTGCTGATCACAGGCATGATGTTCTTTACTCTGGGAGCAGAGATGGCCATGACACCTATGGGCGAACGGGTGGGTACTTGTATGACCCGAACCAGGAAGCTTTGGGTAATGGTTCTTTTGGCTTTTCTGCTGGGCTTTATCATCACAATCTCAGAGCCGGATCTGCAGGTACTGGCAAATCAGGTTCCTTCTATTCCAAATATGGTATTGATTCTGGCCGTTGCCTGCGGTGTAGGTGCTTTTCTGGTCATTGCCCTGATGCGTATGCTTTTTAGCGTTGCGCTTCCCCCGATGCTGATTTTCTTTTATCTGATTATTTTTATCCTTGCCTGCTTTGTGCCGGCCAGCTTTCAAAGCATTGCCTTTGATTCCGGCGGTGTCACCACCGGACCCATGACCGTTCCCTTTATCATGGCTCTGGGTGTGGGTGTCGCTTCCATTCGAAGCGACCGCCATGCGGCAGACGACAGCTTTGGCCTGGTAGCCCTTTGCTCCATCGGGCCGATTTTGTCCGTCCTCATTCTGGGATTGATCTATCATCCGCAAACCGGGGATTATACAGCCTCTGCGCTTCCGGAGATTACCGATTCCATAGAGTTATGGCGGCTGTTCCAGACAGGCTTTCCTGTCTATCTAAAGGAAATTGCTGTCTCTCTGCTTCCCATTATTCTGTTTTTTGTAATTTTTCAGATTACCGTTCTTCAGCTTTCCCGTAAAAAAATGCTGAAAATTCTGGTTGGCCTGGCTTACACCTATGTGGGGCTTGTTCTGTTCCTGACCGGAGCCAATGTAGGATTCATGCCTGCCGGAAATTATCTGGGACAGGTGATCGCCCGTTCAAACCACCCCTGGATCATCATTCCCATCGCCATGGTTATCGGCTTTTTCATTGTCAAAGCCGAGCCTGCCGTTTACGTGCTGAATAAACAGGTGGAAGAAATTACGGACGGGGCAATTTCCGCAAGGGCCATGGGCATCAGCCTTTCCGTCGGTGTAGCACTTTCTCTGGGGCTTTCCATGATTCGGGTGCTGACCGGCATTTCCATCCTGTGGTTTCTTGTCCCCGGCTATGCCATTGCTCTTGGAATTTCCTTCTTTGTTCCCAAGCTCTACACTGCCATCGCTTTCGACTCCGGCGGAGTAGCTTCCGGCCCCATGACGGCTGCATTTTTACTTCCCTTTGCGCAAGGGGCCTGCCTGGCCCTGGGCGGTGATATGGGAAAGGATGCTTTCGGCGTGATCGCCATGGTCGCCCTGACCCCGCTGATTACAATACAGACCATGGGACTGATTTCCCGTTTTAGAGCAAGAAAAACAGAATTGCATCCCGCACTGGAGCTGTCTGCGGATCTTAGCCAGCTTCCGGAGGATACCATTATTGAATTGTAGCGGCCCGGAACCAGGCGAAGTGCCCATAGCCTCTATGGCAAAGACATGATCTAAGAAAATGAGCATATATAAGAAAATAAGAATGACAGAAAGGATCCTCTATGAGCGAATTATTTATGATGGTTTCCATCCTTGACCGGCATAAAACAAAAAAATTTCTGCACTTCTATCAGGAAGCCGGAATTCAGGTCAGCCTGAACACCGTGGCACGGGGCACGGCTACCAGCGAAGTGCTGGATTATTTCGGTCTTGAATCCATAGAAAAAATATTAATTACCTCCATTGTGACCGACACTGTGTGGAAAGACCTGAAAAAAGGACTTCAGGAAAAAATGAATATTGATATTCCCGGAACCGGTATTGCCTTTATCATACCACTTTCCAGCATAGGCGGAAAACGCCAGCTTCAGTTTTTAACGCAAAACCAGGATTTTTTGAAAGAGGAGGAAAGCACCTTGAAGGACACGAAATATGAATTACTGATTACCATCACAAATCAGGGCTATACCGATCTGGTCATGAATGCAGCCAGAAGGCAAAAGGCCGGAGGCGGCACCGTCATCCATGCCAAAGGAACCGGCATGGATGGTGCGGAAAAATTTCTCGGTGTTTCTCTCGCCTCCGAAAAGGAAATGATTTTTATTGTCGTCAGACGGGAGGACAAAAACCGGATTATGCAGGCAATCATGGAGGAAGCCGGCATGAACAGCAAAGCAAAATCCATCGTTTTCTCCCTGCCCGTCACCAGCACCGCCGGTATGCGGCTGTCAGAACCGTCCTCTGATGTATAAACTTCGGGCATTTGTCAGAAATTTGTTTTGCCGGCATATTATCCTTCCTGCGCCTGCTTTTTCCGTATCATCAGGGTGATACCGAAGCAGGCCGCCGCAAACAAAAGCTGAATCAAAAAGCCTTTCCGAATCGTAGACTGCATCTGCGCACTGAGCGCAGCATAGTCTCCCAACAGCCCGTTTATCACCGAGTACCAATAGGTGGGCAGAAAATATGCCGCCTTCTGTACTCCCTCTCCCAGCATTTCCAACGGTACAAAAACGCCCCCAAGAAAGCACAGCCCCAAAGAAATTACATTGTTCATACCATTCAACGCCGTCGGGCTTCCGGTCAGGAAGCCAAGAGACAGCGCCGTAAGGATACACAGAATACTGTTCAGCAAATATATTCCCGCATTCGGGCTGCCAAATGCACCGCCCCGATAGAAAATGCCCTGAAGAATCATGCAGATGCCCCAGACTAGTCCGCCAATCAGCAGAAGCGCTCCCGCCATAGCCAGATTTTGTTTCCAAAACGGAACTGCACTGCTCTGAATTCTCTGCCGAATCCCCTTCTTTTTAAACTCCATCGTTATCAGCCCAACCGCCAAAATAGAAGATCCAAGGAACGCATACGGCATATAAGCAAAATAGTAGTTATAGCCTTCCCGTATGCCTGCATTCCCATTTACATCCTTCAGCGTCACCTCTGCCTGTGTTTCACCAAGAGCCAAGGTCCTCTGACAGGCCTCCTCCATCGAAAAACCCGACGCAAGCCAGACCCTAAGCTGGTTCAGCAGATTGTTGACCTGAGCCTCCACATAATAGGATGCAATGCTTCCCGGCACCGAAATATTCTGCACTGCCATCTCGCCCCGGCGCAGTTTTTCTTCTGCCCCCTCCGGGATAATCATGACATATTCCACATTGGAATAATACAATTCCTCCTGAATGACTTGGTCGTCATCTTCGATTTCCACCAGCTTCTGGTCCTGCGCCATCCTCTGACGCAGCATATCCGCCAGCAGACCGCCCTCCCGGTCAATCACAGCCACCTTCAGCTTCATAGAAGAAAAGCCTTTGTCCGCTCCGGTACTCAGATAAGCCTGCTGTATTCCAAGTGCGATTGCCGCAAAAATTACGATATACATCAGGATAACTCCGATATTTCGCCGGATAATCACCGCATATCCTTTAAATACTATCATATCGTTCCCTCCTTAGTCTCCGGTAGCTTACAAACACCAGAAAAACCGTAATCACAGTCAGCAGCCCAAGATTTCTCTGATAACGGGCCGGATTGTCATAAATGGTTACACTGTAAAATGCATCTACAATCAGCGCCGCCGGATTGATCCGGTTCAGGATGGGAGCATGATGTTCCACAATGTCCTTCATATTGCCCACCATCAGCCCGGCTAAAAAAGACATCAAAAGAGAGCCTGTCACCAGAATCCCATTTTTGACTCCTTCCTTCATCCTGGTGCTTCCGACAAAAATACCAAAGGCCACTCCTGCCATGCTTCCCAGAATGCATACCGGAATCAAAAGCAGCCATTTCTCTCCAAAGGAAATATGAAGCACAAAATGCAAAAAAAGAAGCAAAATGCAGATATTGAGAAACTGCACTGTAAAAACTGCCATCATTTCACTGAATACAAGCTTAAATCGGTGTACCGGAGCAATGCTCCGTCTGGAAGCCAGAGCGGACTGATCTGCCCGAAGCTGCCCGGCCGATGTCAATCCCATAAAAGCCCCAAACAGACAGGCCATCGCGACCAGGGCAAAATAGTAAGAAAGTGTATCATTGAATGCATTTCCGCTTACATCCACCCTTCCCGTCAACGCCTGATAATCACTCATTGCCGTTGCCGCCGCCGGCAGCTTCATGGGATTCTCCCGACCGATCTCCTCCATCATGGTCTGATTTTCCACATAGGTCTCCAGCAGCACACTTAAAATACTTGCTTGCATTCCCACATTGTTTACTGTCAGGGACGGCATCGCACTGCTGTAAAAAATCCCCTCCACGCTTCCGTCCTCCAGAGCCGCCTGCGCCTGTGTTTCTTCCAGCTCCTGCAGCTCTATGGAGGTCCCATCCAATTCCTGTAGAAAGCTTTCAAACATAGCGTTCCCTTCCTTTACCACTGCCGCAGGGACCGGCGCCATCATGGTTTCCGTTCCGTTCGTTCCAAAGGAAAGGGAAAACAGTGCTCCCATAACGATGGGAAAAATCAGCGACCAGAACATATCGCCCTTATCCCGGATAATCTGCAGCAGATTGAACTGATATAAATGTCTCACTAATCCCTCAGCTCCTTTCCGGTAATTTCCAGAAATACATCATTCAGGGTGGGCAGCTCCGAATATACCCGTCCAAAGCTCACTCCCTGCTGCTGCAAATAATTCAATACCCGTATCAGGTTATGATTTGCACTGGTGCATTTAACCGTCAGTATCAGATCCTCATAGTCCGTCCGAAATACATGGGGAAGCTCCCGAATCGCATGGATCTGCTCCTCTGTCAGAGAGACCGCTTCTATGCGGACGGTCTCTCCTGTCCGGATCAGCTTCTTCAGCTCTTCCGCAGTGCCGGATGCGATGCTGCGTCCGCGGTCCATGATTACAATCCGGCTGCAGATCTGTTCCACCTCTTCCATGTAATGAGACGTATAGATGATCGTCGAGCCCTGCCGGTTCATTTCCTTGATCCCCTCCAGTATCCGGTTCCTGCTCTGAGGATCCACGGCCACCGTAGGCTCATCCATAATAATCAGCTTCGGCTTATGAGCAATCCCGCAGGCAATATTCAGCCGCCGCAGCAGGCCGCCGGAAAGCTTCCGGGGCAGCATTTTCCGGTAATCCTCCAGCCCTGCGAACTGGATCGCTTCCTCCACCAGATTCCTGCGTTCTTTTTTATCCCATACATAAAGACCGCAGAAATAATCAATGTTTTCATAAACATTCATCTGTTCAAAAACAGCAACCTGCTGCGGAACTACCCCAATCTCCCTTTTCAATTCATAGCTGTCCGGCTGTATTTCCTGTCCAAATATGGTAATCTTCCCTTTATCATATTTCAGCAGTGCCAGCAGGCAGTTGATTGCTGTGGTCTTTCCGGAGCCGTTGGGG
The DNA here is from genome assembly GCA_030537145.1 of Lachnospiraceae bacterium. GTDB lineage: Bacteria > Bacillota > Clostridia > Lachnospirales > Lachnospiraceae > Merdiplasma. Next base: position 9,275 of record JAUNON010000068.1, read on the forward strand.
CCCAGCAGACCGAATATTTCTCCCTCCTGAATATCCAGACTCAGATGATCCAGCGCCAGCAGCTCTCCGTACCGTTTCACAAGATTTTCTATGTGTACCATAATAACTCCCTCCTGCAAACTCCTATTTCTCGCACCCGGCCTCGCAGCTCTGATTCCATTTCCTCTGCCGCAATCGCCGCAGTTTCATCGCACTGCGCTCCCGCAGTTTTCCATGCAGCCGCTCCTCCGGTGTTCCATAAATAGAATAGCACCTGACAAGCTCTGAAATAAGTGCCGGATGTCAGCAATCCCCATGACAAATGTCACTTCTTTCCGGCCTGTAAAAGAACTTCATTGAAAAAATTTCTGCAATCGGATATACTGAAGCTGTAAATCCCTTCGCAGAATAATCTTAAATGGAGCACGCCATGAATGATATCATGCTTGATAAAGGCATTTTATTTTTATACTGTATGCTCGGCCTTCAGATAACAGATATTTCTCCGGAATATATCATTGCATGTCTGGCCGCCCTTACACTAAGCAGCCTGAATTTCGCATTCCGGAATCCCCGTTTTTCTCTGATATCCGGCCTTGGCTATGCACTGCTGACCTTATGGGCAACGGATTTTTCCCATTTCCTGCCGTTGGCCGTATATGACTGGCAGATTGAAAGCCTTTCCTTTTCCGCCCGGAAGGAGGAGCGCCGGTGGTTTGTACCATTGCTTTTCGCCGCTACCGGATTCATTTCCGCTGTCGGACTGCTGCGCTTTTACCCGCCCCTTCCCCAGCTTCTGTTTCTGCTGTTCGGTTGTTTTCTTGCATGGAGCCTCCGTCTGCGCACGGAGAAATACCACATTCTTCATCAGCGGTATCAGAAAACAAGGGACGATGGAACAGAAAAGCAGATTTTGCTGGAAGAAAAAAACCAATCCCTGCGGGACCGGCAGGACAGTGAAATCTACGCCGCCACGCTGCGGGAACGCAATCGGATCGCAAGGGAGATCCATGACAATGTGGGACATATGCTGACCCGCTCCATTCTGATGGTAGGCGCCTTGAAAATCACCCGCCAGGAGCCGGAGCTTGCCACACCCCTGGCTCAACTGGAGGATACTTTGAATCAGGCCATGAACAGCATCCGCCGCAGCGTCCATGATCTTCACGATAGCTCCGTTAATCTCCAGGATACCTTGCAGGCTTTGATTCGGGACTATACCTTTTGCCCCGTCACATTGCACTACGAAATGTCACCGGAGGTCCCAAGGGATGTAAAATACAGCTTTATTGCCATTGTAAAGGAGGCGCTGGTCAATATTTCCCGTCACAGCAATGCCAGCCAGGCATCCGTTACGGCCGTGGAACATCCAGGCTTTTATCAGCTCATTATCCAGGACAACGGATCAGTTAATCCTCCCGGATTAAAAAGCCATCCCGAAACGTTCCTAGAGTGCGAAGCCGATAATACATCAGGAATCGGCCTTTCCAATATAGAAAGCCGCATCAAGGCTCTGAACGGCTCCGTACGATTTCAAAAAAAAGAAGGGTTCCGTATCTATATTACGGTACCCAAAGATAAGGAGATGCTATGAATTTACTTTTGATTGATGATGACCTTCTTGTCACCACCGCATTAAAAACCATACTGGAAACGGATCCCCAGCTCCATGTCATCGGAACCGGCAGCTCTGGTGAGGATGCGGTCCGCCTTTACCAAAAGCTGCACCCGGATGTACTGCTGATGGACATCCGCATGAAAGAAATGAACGGTCTGGAGGCCTCACGGCTGATCCTAAAGCAAGACCCGGAAGCTAAGATTCTGCTGCTTACCACCTTTTCCGATGATGATTACATCGTAAAGGCTCTTCGCATCGGCACCAGAGGCTATCTTTTAAAGCAGGATTATGCCCATATCATCCCGGCGATCCAGGCCGTCTCCATTGGACAGACCGTTTTTGGAAGCGAAATCATGAACCGGATCCCCGATCTGCTGGGAAAAAAAGAAGGTTTTTGCTGCGAGCAATATGACATTTCGGAAAGAGAGCTGGCCATTATTCAGGGTGTGGCCGACGGGCTCAGCAACCGGGAAATTGCGGAGACTCTTTTTCTCAGCGAGGGAACTGTCCGGAATTATCTGAGCTCCATTCTGGACAAGCTGAATCTGCGGGACCGCACCCAGCTTGCTGTTTTTTATCTAAAACAAAATTCAGTATAGCCGGCCGGAAGAAACAGTTATACCAGACGGATATGCCGGTTCAGCAGCTCCTTTCCCATTTCCCCCAGTCCCTTGAAATAGTATTCCGTGCCGGACTGCATCATCAAAAACTCCGGCATAATTTCCTGCGGCAGATACTGCAGGCATCCCTGACGGATCTGCTCCAGCAGCCCGTCATCCATGGTTTCTCCTCCTATGACGATTTTTTCCGGATTTAATACACAGATCACATTAGTTACAATCTTAGGAATCAGCTCTACGTGTTTGCCGCGCACATCCAGATCCCCTTTTCTATATTCCTCATTGCCGCAGGTATTGCCGAGCTGCATGTATCCTACCTCGCCCGCAAAGCTTTTAAAGCCTTGATACAGCTTACCCTCCACCACGATTCCGGCTCCGATCCCCCGGCTTCCGATATGCACATAAACCATGTTGGAGGTTCCCCCGTGATAACTGCGGGAATGGCCCACGGCAATCGCATTAATATCGTTCATGACAATCACCGGAAGAGAAAACGCTTCCTCCAGACAGACCTTCAGATTGTAGTTCTCCCATTCCGGAATCTGGGGAATCGCAAATATTTCCCCCTCTGCGGATACGGCTCCCGGAACACCCACCATAATCACACCCACGTATGGGTACTCCTCCAAAACCGTTCGAACTGCCTGAACCAATTGGACTGACCAGGCCCGCTCCGGCACATATCCCACCCTGCCGGAGGCTTCCTGCTTCAGCTCCAGATCCATGACCCTGTAATCCAAACAGGCTTCCTTTACCAGGAAGGCTGCAATTAAAACCCGCTTCTGGTTCAGAGCGAACACCTCCGCCTTTCTGCCTCCGGTGGATTTGGCCATTCCCAGGCTGATTACCACATTTTCTTTCCGCATCTGCCGGATGAGTTCATTTACGGTAGGCTGGCTGATCTTAGTCAATGCCGACAGCTCCACCCTGGTCGCATTGGGATGCTTTGCAAGGGCATCCCGAATCAGCCCCATATTCAGTTCCTTCATCAAAGTCGGTTTCCCCGTCCATTCTTTTTTCTGTCCCATGGAGCGCCTCCAATATCACTCTTTAAAAGCTTCCCGTATAGAAACCAGAGCCTCCTATACGAATACAAACCAGCTTTTTTCATACAGTAAAAACGGGGTGCCCCATCACAGAAACACCCCTTTCCTTTACCAGGTTAAGCTCAAATACAGATCCTTATACTGTTTTGCAGAATTATCCCAGGAGAGATTCTTCGCCATATCTCTTTGTACCATTTCATCCCAGCACCAGCGGTTTGTAAAATACAATGTTTTCGCCCGGTTGATGGCATCCAGAAGCAATCCGGCATCATAGGAATCAAAGGTAAATCCATTTCCGCTGTTCCAGTACATATTATACGGCTCTACCGTATCCTTTAAGCCTCCGGTCTCACGCACAATCGGAACCGTACCGTAATGCATGGCAATCAACTGCGTTAAGCCGCAGGGTTCAAACTGAGAAGGCACCAGCAAGGCATCCGCCCCTGCATAAATTCTGTGAGCCCTTGTTTCATCATACATAATATTGGAGCATACATTCCCCTTATATGCAGACTCATAATAGCGGAAAGAATTTTCATAAACAGCGTCTCCCGTGCCCAAAACCACAAGCTGCGTATGCTCATCCATAACCTGCGGAATAATGGCGTTCACCAGATCCAGCCCCTTCTGATCCGTCAGTCTGGAAATCAGTCCGATCACAAATTTGTGGTCATCCTGCACCAATCCCAGCTCTTCCTGCAGCCTGCGCTTATTCTCCTTTTTCTTGTCCAGCACACTGGTAATATCATAATTGGCGTACAGTCTGGAGTCCGTACCGGTATTCCAGATATCGTAATCGATTCCATTTACGATTCCCCTTAGCTTGCCGGAATGATATCTCAAATGAGCATCCAGATTTTCCCCATAATAGGGTGTCTGGATTTCTCCCGCATAGGTGTTGCTGACCGTAGTGATCACGTTGGAATAAGTTAATCCGCCCTTCAGCATATTTGCATCTTCATATCCCTGCTTTAATGCATCCTTATTAAAAACGTAATCCGGCAGTCCGGACCAATACCGGATGGTTGGAATATTATAAATTCCCTGGAAACGCAGGTTGTGAATGGTCAGGATCGTTTTTGCAGAAGTCAGCTTTGTATTTTCAAACAGCGTTCTTAAATACACCGGAACCAACGACGCCTGCCAGTCATGGCAGTGAATAATATCCGGAATCCAATCCATATAGTTCAGAGCAGCCAATGCCGCCTTTGCAAAATAGCAATATTTCGGAATATCATCAACCAGGTTTGTGTACGGATTTCCATTGCTGAAAAATTCTTCATTATCAATAAAATCATATACCACGCCGTCCCAGACGTACTCCATAATTCCTACATAGAAAGATCTGCCATCTGCGCACAGATTCATCTCAAACGCACCCCTGTAGATCATTTTTTCCTGATACTTCCAGGGAATACATTTATACCGGGGAAGAATTACCTTTACATCACAGTTCTGCTTCACCAATGCCTTGGGAAGGGCATACATCACATCTCCCAGCCCGCCGGTCTTTACAAACGGATAGCATTCCGATCCGATAAACGCAACACTTCTTCTGGGAGTCGCAGCCACCTCACACTTCGGCTCTTCCTCTGGCTTCGGCTCCTGCGCCGCCTCAGCATTCGCCTCTTTAGCCGCTTCCTCTTTCAGTTCTTCTAACAGCTCATCTTTCGTTTCTACCGCCGCTTCTGCCTTCGCTTCATCCAACGTTTCTGTTTTCAGTTCTTCTGCTTTCGCTTTCTTCGCAGCCTCCGGCTTTCCGGTTTTCTTCGCTTTCACGGCCTTTGTTTTCGGCGCTTTCGCTTTCACGGCCTTCGGCTCTT
>JAUNON010000140.1:0-1187 GCA_030537145.1 Lachnospiraceae bacterium
ATTTACGAAATATCCGGTGAAAGTGCTAAGGGATGCGTTTCATTGGATTTGAGGAATGGAGAGTGAAACATGAGAAAAGGAAATATTATCGCAGGCCTGCTTTGTGCAGCTCTCGCAGTTTATGTTATCATCACATGTCTGGGTTATCCAAGAGCAGAGGTCTATGGAACCGGCGTTCCGGGTCCGGGTCTCTGGCCGGGGATTATCGCAGCCCTGCTGCTTATCTGCTCCATCGGTCTGATTGCCGGAACCCTGATGATGAAAAAAGAGGATCTGCCGGAGCTCCCGATGTGGACCGACGGAACCAAGCGTGTCTATATTTCGATGGCAATTCTGACCGTGTATGTGGCGGTTTTGTCTGTCGTTGGCTTTCTCGTTCCGTCCATCATCATGCTGTTCCTGTTTGTTCAGTGGTTCAGCAAGATGCCGATCTGGAAGACTGCCATTATCTCTGTGGCAGTGGTGCTTGTAATTTATGTGGTGTTTAAGAATTTCTTAAACGTACCGATTGATTTCGGCCTGATCGCATTTTAAGGAAGGGGGAACAGAAGCATGGGATTTTTAATTGAAGTATTTCAGAGCGCATTCAGCCCGATGGTGCTGTTTTATATGTTCGCAGGTGTTGCCGCGGGTATTTGTATCGGAGCGCTTCCAGGACTGACAGCGACAATGGGCGTTGCCCTTCTGCTTCCGCTTACCTTTGGTATGGACGCAACCTCCGGTATCCTGATGCTGCTCGGCATCTATGTGGGAGCCATCTACGGCGGTTCCATTTCCGCTATTTTGCTGCATACTCCCGGTACTCCGGCGTCTGCCGCAACAGCCATCGACGGCTATGAGTTTTCAAAGCGCGGCGAGGCAGGCCGTGCCCTTGGTATCGCCACCTTATCAAGCTATGTGGGCGGCGTTGTAAGCTGTCTCTGCCTGTGGTTGATCAGCCCGCAGCTGGCAAATCTTGCGCTTAAGTTCAGCTCCGCAGAGTTTTTCCTGCTGGCGGTATTCGGACTCTGCATCATTGCCAATATTTCCGGTGAAAATATGGCAAAGGGACTGATCTGCGGCTTTTTAGGTATTCTGACCGCAACAGTCGGAATCGACAGCGTAACCAGTTATATTCGTTTCTCAGACAACGTAAACCTGCTTTCCGGTATCCAGTATATTCCGGTTATGATCGGTCTTTTCGCCCT
>JAUNON010000140.1:1287-2657 GCA_030537145.1 Lachnospiraceae bacterium
AAAGGAAGTCCTGAGGCCGTAGCGGCATCCGAGGGCGGCAATAACGGCGTAACAGGCGGCGCCATGATCCCGATGCTTACATTAGGCGTTCCCGGCGACGCGGTTGCGGCGATTATGATCGGCGCTCTTACGATTCAGGGACTTACTCCGGGACCGATGCTCTTTAAGACCAACAAGGTCCTTGTATACACGATTTTCCTTGGCATGTTCATCGCAAATACGATCATGGTTCTTCTGGGCTTCAGCTGTATCCGCCTTTTCACAAAGGTATTAAGCGTTCCGAAGACCATCCTGACTCCGGTTATCTTCCTGCTTTGTATTGTGGGAAGCTACGCTATGCGGAGCAATATGTACGATGTGGGAACCATGCTGATCGCAGGAATCATCGGTTACTTTATGAACAAGGTTAAGATTCCTACAAGCCCGGCAATCCTGGGCCTGATTCTGGGACCGATGGCCGAGAAAAACTTCCGTACCGCTCTTTTGAAGTCCGGCGGAAGCCCCAATGTATTCTTCAATACGCCGATTTGTTGGTTCTTCCTTGTTCTGATTGCCTTCACACTGTTCGGAGCAGTCCGCGGCCAGGTAGTGAAGAAAATGAAAAAAACATAAGTTCGATAGTTAAATGCGTAAAGGTGTATGAAAAAAGCAGCTGTCCTTCGCTTTCTGTGAAAGGCGGCTGCTTTTTATTGTCCAATCCACAGATTATTTTGGCATTATAAGGAGCTGATGCAGATTGAATTTTCTTATAGAACACTGTATAATAAAGGAAGAAAATGCGTAAGATAATACGCAAGATAACAGAGGTGTCTGCATGGAAAAATACAATCCCCCTTTTAAAATAACGAACAAAATATTATCGCATGTATCATCCATTTCTGAAAAAGTAGGGCGCATAACCGCGGTCAGCAATCTGGAAGCAAAGCCGCATTTGAGAAAAAATAACAGAATTAAGTCGATTCATTCATCTTTAAAAATTGAAGCGAACTCTTTGACGCTGGGGCAAGTCCGCGATGTCATTAATGGCAAGGTGGTATTGGGGGAACAGAAAGAAATCCAGGAAGTAAAAAATGCCTATGCCGCTTATGAACGTTTATCAGAGATTGATCCCTATAGTATCCGGCATTTAAAACAATTTCATGGGATTATGACAAAATATCTTGCAGAAGAATCGGGTGAATTCCGGTCAGGAGAAGAAGGTGTTTTTAATGGCGATCAATGTATCTTCATGGCGCCTCCTGCACGACTCGTACCACAGCTTATGGATGAATTATTTACCTGGATGAAAGAAGCGAAGGATGACGTTCATCCATTGATTTTGAGCAGTGTGTTTCATTATGAATTTGTGTTTATTCATCCTTTTTCTGATG
>JAUNON010000069.1 GCA_030537145.1 Lachnospiraceae bacterium
AAAATTATGATATTATCATGTCTATAATCTACAGATATCAAGAGAATAGCAGAAAATTATGAAGAGCTGGTTTAATATTAACTGATGAATGCCTCTGATTGTGATACAAGCATGTCTATTGAAGTTATGCAGAAGAGCTGAAGTGGCAGAACATTTTGCAATTTTGGATGATGCGTAAGTATGGCATTGAGGTATGAGTCTGCTTGGTGAGGAAGATGCGTGGGACAATCTGATGTGGATAAAATCAGCCGAGATTACATCTGAGTTGTTGAAAATTACACTGAAGAACGATGAAAATATTAAAAAAGTATAAAATTTTATTAGTCCTTAGTTGACAGCACCATACGGGGAAAAAGTAAAAGCCTATCTGATCAAGGGTGCGAGACGGCTTCCGGGATTTCCTCAGTGGCCGAATCCGCAGTTGGGATGGGGGTACTGTGCGTGAGGGATAGTCTGCCGATGTAGGTATACTCTGCCGGATATAGCAAAGATCTACCAGCCGTTGGGCTACGCAATATGCGGGCGGTGGAGCCAGTACCCTATTTTCAATATAGGTTGCGATCATCTTCGGTCTGCAAAGAATAAAACATCTATGGAGGCTTTTGACAATCCGGTATTTTATAAAAAGAAAGGACTTGAATATTGCAATTATATTGCAATTATTATAATTTCCGTGCTGTCCATATGGGAAAGGAGATAGGCGGTTATCAGGGATATTGACAAACATACCAACGGTATGATAATATGGATACATACTAACGGTATGTTAGGGGAGGGATGAAGAAGCAGTGGCCAGAAATAAGCATCCGGAAGAAACAGTTAATTTAATCTTAGATGTTGCTTTTCGCTTATTTATGGAAAAGGGCTATGAACATACTTCTGTTCAGGACATTATTGATCAGTTAGGCGGCCTGAGTAAAGGGGCTATCTATCATCATTTTAAGTCGAAGGAAGATATTTTAATTGCCGTTACAGACAGGATGACGGAGGAATCGAATCAGATGCTTGCAGCAATTCGTGATCGTTCCGATCTAAGCGGCAAAGAAAAGCTGAAAACAATTTTCAAGGAATCCATCAGCCAGCCTGTACAGAACGATATTCTTACTGTAGATCCGGATTTTCATAGTAATGCGAAGCTTCTTTTCAGCCTTTTGCATGATACCATAGATAACGCAGCACCGAACTATATTTTACCAATTATTGAGCAGGGAATTTCGGACGGCACGATTGAAACGGATTATCCGGAGCAATTAGTAGAATTGATTTTACTTGCGGCGAATGTCTGGCTGAATCCGATGATTTTTGACAGTTCCGAAGAAGAATCCTACCGTAAGTTTATGGTCTTTGCCCAGATGCTGCAAGGCTTTGGTCTGGATATTGTAGATGACGAAATGTTAGAAAGACTGCAGGAGTTGGCAGCTATTTATCAAAAGAACAAGTAAAAGGAGCTGTCCTGAAAACGTAATTCAGAGATAACCCGTAAGCAAGCATTCTGTCGCAAAATCTCATTTGCAAGGATCTGTATCCGGTGTTTGTGAGCGCTTCCTGACATCTGTCCGTCCATGTGGGACTTTGTGCGCCAGGTTTCGGATATTTGCCTCAGTGATACAAACACCCTGGATACAGATCCTTTTGCTTTTCGATTTTGCGGCAGCTCCATATTTTAAAATAATTACATACCGTCATGCGGTATTAAATAAAGAGGAGACAGTATACAGTGCATTGTTGAAGCGAGTGATATTAAGAAAAGTTTGGGTAAGGTTCGTGCTGAGCAAATGTTTGTTGTAATTGCTGATTTTATATTCTGGCAAACGGTGTAGGAATAAAAAATGGAGGTTTGAAAATGAAAGCAAAATTGTTCTCAAAAGATTTTACATTAGTTGTCATTGGACAGATTATCTCTCTGTTTGGTAATGCTACAATAAGATTTGCATTACCGTTGTATCTGTTAAATTTGACAGGATCATCAGCACTTTACGGGACTGTTACCGCATGTGCCTTTCTTCCTGCTATCCTGTTGTCACCCATAGGGGGCATTGTTGCAGACAGAGTAAATAAAAGAAATGTTATGGTAATATTGGATTTCTTTACGGCGGCCGTCATATTAGCCTTTTCTTTGCTCATGCATGGGGGAAATCTCATTCTTCTTCTGACAGTTACGTTGATGCTGCTTTATGGAATTGCGGGTGCGTATCAGCCATCCGTGCAGGCAAGTATCCCTGTACTGGTGCATCAGGACAATTTTATTGCGGCAAATTCTATTATCAATACAGTTAGCTCATTTGCATCTCTCATTGGCCCTGTACTTGGGGGTGTTTTATACAGTGTATACGGATTGGAGCCTGTATTGTGGGTTTGTATGGTATGTTTTGTTGTATCAGCGGTTATGGAAATTTTCATTAGAATACCGTTTCAGAAACAGGCTTCAGATGGCGGAATACTAAAGACGGCCAGAAATGATTTCGCAGACAGTATCCGCTTTATCCGAAAAGAGAAGCCCGTTATTGGAAAGGTTCTTCTTGCAATCTGCGGAATTAATTTGTTTCTGTCTGCAATGATTATTGTTGCATTGCCATATCTGGTAACAGAGGTGCTGAATTTAGAAGCTTCACAGGCCAACAGACTGTATGGTTTTGCAGAGGGAGCATTGGCTGCCGGGGGGCTGGCAGGAGGCATTGGCGCAGGCATTTTCGCAGATAAACTGGAGATTCGCAGATCGGGCAATCTGGTAATAGCCTGTGCGGTATGCGTGTTTCCTATTGGGGCAGCATTGATACTATTTTCGTCCGGAATGGTAAACTATATTGTTATAACAGCGTGCTGCTTTGGAATTATGGTATTTTCAACAATCTTTACCGTACAGATGATGTCCTTTATTCAGGCGGAAACTCCGCAAAATTTAATTGGAAAGGTAATTGCGGTCATTCTTACGGTTTCCATGTGCGCACAGCCATTGGGCAATGCATTATACGGCGTGTTATTTGAAATTTGTAAGGGGTTTGAGTATACGGTTGTCCTGTTTGCCGGTGTTGTATCCCTTATGATTGCTATTAGCACGAGAAATATTTTGTTTTCCTACTTTCCCTATTGACATACTATGATAAATAGTGTATGATAATACCATTAACAAGGAAGCGTAAAATTGATTTTATGACTGTCCCTGGAAAATAAGACCGAAAAGATAATTTTCGAGAAGGAGGATCTTATGAAAAAATTAAAGAAGGTATTAGGTATCCTGTTGGCGGCAGCTTTATCAGTGGGAGCTGCGGCAACTCTCTACGCAGAAGAAGCACAGGAAGGCGTTGCGATTGATAAAGAAGCGTTCGATGAACTGATTGCTTCCGGCATTACTGCTGACGATGCGGATATCGAAGCAAGCAGTTGGGCATCAGCAGTGAAAGAAGCAGGCGTTTTGCGGGTCGGCGGTACACGCACCTCCTTCCTGTTCAGCCAGCTTGATGAGACGGATGAGGGCATCCGGGGCTTTGACGCAGGATTGTATCAGCTTCTGGCACGTTATATTCTGGGAGATGAGACTAAGTTTGAACTGACTCAGGTAGATTCCAGCACGCGTGAATCCGTTCTGCAGAGTGACCAGGTAGATGCGGTATTTGCTACCTATTCCATCACGGATGCACGGAAAGAGGTAATTTCCTTTGCTGGCCCGTACTATACTTCGAAGCAGGCCGTACTTGTGAAAGCAGGAAATACCGAAATTACCGGTGTGGACAGCCTGGCAGGCAAAACTGTTGCAACCCAGTCCGGATCCACCGGCCCCGACATTCTGGCTGAGTTTGCGCCGGAAGCTACGGTCGAGGAATATCAGGATGACATTGCAGCGCGTACCGCACTGGAGCAGGGACGTGTAGATGCTTACGTAACCGACTACACCTTGCTTCTGAATGCGATCGTAAAGAATCCGGATACCTATGAAATCGCAGGCGATGTATTCGGTCCGGAGGATAACTACGGCATTGGCCTGCCGCTGGACTCTGACGGGGTAGCGTTCGTGAACGGCTTCCTGGAAAAGATCGAGGAAAACGGCACCTGGGCTGAGCTGTGGAAGATCAGTCTTGGAGATCGTACCGGTATCGAAACGGCACCGGAACCTCCGGTTATCGGAGAATAAATTACAGGTAATACGAGAGGCTCCAGGGGAATAGCTCTTGGGGCCTTCTTTGGAGGATAGAATATGGAGATCTATGAGCTGCTCTCCCAATACGGAGATAAATATATCCTGGCACTTTTAACAACGTGGAAGCTTACGGTGCTGGCATTTGCATCCGCATTCGTGATTGGAATTGTGGTTACGGTTCTGCGCGTAAGTCCCGTCAAGCCGCTGCGGGTTTTTGGGGATTTCTATGTGCAGATTTTCCGGAATATTCCCGGTGCGTCTTTGCTGATCCTTCTTGTTTATGCGCTGCCATATCTGAATGTGGTGCTGTCCTATTTTACCTGTGTTTTGATTGCAGTAGCCTTGATCCCCTCTGCATTTTGCTCGGAATATCTGATATCCGGCATCAATACGATCGATGTGGGACAGATCGAAGCCGCCCGTTCCCTTGGGATGACTTTTTCAAAGATTATTAGAAAGGTAGTGATTCCGCAGGCGCTGCGCTCCAGCGTACTGCCTATGACCAATCTGCTGATTGCGACTATGCTCACAACTGCGCTGGCTTCTCAGGTTCCGATGAACCCGACAGACCTTACTGGTATCGTTTCCCATATTAATACTCATGCAGTCGGAGGCGTCACTGCGTTTTTGATCTCTGCGGTTTTATATTGTGCTACGGCGGTGGTGATCGGACAGGTGGGGAATCTTATTGACAGGAAAGTGAGGATTCTGCGATGAAGGATGCACATATTTCTGTGCGGGATGCCCTTTATGAGGCGCCCGGACCAAAAACCCGGAAATACATTGTAATTGCGACGGCTGTTTCATTAGCGGCTCTTGCTTTGCTGGTGTTTGTTGTAGTCAGGCAATTTTACCGTACCGGCCAGTTGGATGCAAAATATTGGTCTTTTCTTGCAAGAGCCACGACCTGGAAATTTCTGGGGAAAGGGATCTTGGGAACTCTGGAGGCCGCTCTGGCGGCAGGGGCGGTTACATTTGCATTAGCCTTTCTGCTGATGCTGGGCAGGATCAGCGGCAGCAGGATTTTGGGCGGAATCAGTACTGTCCTGATTGAGTTTACCAGGGGCGTTCCCACGCTTCTGTTTATCTATTTTTTCTTCCTTGTGGTTCCGCAGTTGGGTATTAAGCTGCCGGCATTCTGGAAGATTGCCGCACCCGTGGCCATTTCTGCCGCAGGGGTGGTTGCGGAGGTGCTCCGGTCGGGGGTCAATGCTGTGCCCAAGGGGCAGAAGGAAGCTGCACTTTCTTTAGGAATGAGCGGAAGAAGCGTTTTTCTGAAGGTAGTGTTTCCGCAGGCCATCCGGTATGTGATTCCGGCGCTGATATCAGAGCTTGTCATTGTAGTAAAAGATACAACGTTTGCCTATGTGGTCAATTATCCGGATCTTATGCAGAATGCCAAGGTGCTGATCTCCAATTATGATGCGCTGCTTTCCGTGTATCTGGTTGTTGCTGTGATTTATATACTCATGAATTACCTGCTGAATAAGGCCTCGGCTATGGTGGCAAGACGCAGAAACAGTCCCACGATAACTCCGCAGCAGAATTAGGTTACTGCTGTAGAACAGACATAAAGGAGCGAGAAACAGATATGGTTCAGGAACAAGTTCCAGTAATTGAATTGAAGCATGTGGATAAGCATTTTGGAGAGCTTCATGTATTAAAGGATATCAATCTCAGCGTGAAGAAGGGAGAAGTGGTGGTGATTATCGGACCCTCCGGATCCGGAAAGTCTACGCTTTGCCGTACCATAAACCGGCTGGAGACCATTGATTCAGGAGAAATCCTGATAGACGGAGTTGCGATTCCGGAGGAAGGAAAGAAGCTTGCCCAGCTTCGCGCACAGATCGGCATGGTATTTCAGTCCTTCAATCTGTTTGCGCACAAAAATATTCTTGACAATGTTACCATGGGGCCCATCGATGTGCTGCACACTCCAAGAAAAGAAGCCAGGGAGGAAGCAATGAAGCTTTTAAAGAGGGTTGGGGTAGATTCTCAGGCGGCAAAAGTGCCGGCTCAGCTTTCCGGAGGGCAGCAGCAGCGGGTTGCGATTGCCCGCTCTCTTGCTATGCATCCGAAGGCGATTTTATTTGATGAACCCACCAGTGCGCTGGACCCGGAAATGATCGGGGAGGTGCTGGACGTGATGACGGAGCTTGCGCGGGAAGGCATGACCATGGTGGTTGTTACCCACGAGATGAATTTTGCCCGGCGTGTGGCAGACAGGGTTATTTTTATGGACGGCGGCAGAATTATTGAAGAAAATACGCCGGATGCGTTTTTTGAGCATCCCGATACACCGCGGGCACAGGATTTTTTGAATTCCATCAAACATCATTAAAAATGAAAGAAAAGAGGAGCGTTGATGCGCACGGGATGCATAAGGTAATTGATTGCTGCGCAATCTGCATCCGGCGCAAAAAATGGAGCTGTCGCAAAATCGAAAAGCAAAAGGATCTGTATCCAGGGTGTTTGTATCACTGAGACAAATGTCCGAAACATGGCGGACGAAGTCCGACATGGACGGACAGATGTCAGGAAGTGCTCACAAACACCGGATACAGAACTTTGCAAATAAGATTTTGCGACAGCTCCATTTTTTTATCTCATAGGAAAGACCTTGCTGCTTTAAAGTGCGAAAGTATGCGGCTTTCCTATGAGATAAAAGCCCTACGGGCAAACGATGCGCAGCTACGCGCGCGGAACAAAAGCTGTGCTGCCGAAATATTGGAACGCGGGAGTGTGCGAAGCACACTTTTGTTCTGTCAAAAAAGCTCGATATGGTGTATAATAGGAAAGATATTTTAATGCAAAGGCAGGAATACAGTGATGAAAAGACCCAGGATTGCAATTCCGGAGATTGATCAGGATGTTAAAAACTATACCAGGGCGGTATTTGCAGCGGGGATGGAGCCAGTGGTGATTTCTGTACAGGCAGAGCAGCTTCAGCAAAAGCTCCAGCAGGAGTATCTGGACTATTCCCTGTTCCGGGCGGAGAATTATGACGGCCTTTTGATTCCCGGAGGCGGCGACATCAATCCGATCCGTTACGGACAGGAGAATCAGGGAAGCATAATGATTATGGACGCTCTGGATGAGCTGCAGTTTGCGGTACTGGATGATTTTGTGAAGCAGAGAAAGCCGGTTTTGGGCATCTGCAGGGGACATCAGGTGATCAATGTATATTTCGGGGGAACCATGATCCAGCATCTTCCTACGGCTTTTCGCCACTCCCGCAGACTGGATGAGCCGGATAAGGTTCACCGCTGTATTGCAGAGGAGGAAGGCTGGCTGGCAAAACTTTACGGAACAGAATTTCCTCATAACAGCGCCCACCATCAGGCGGTGGACTGCTTGGGAGAGGGGCTGATAATAGACAGTCACTGTCTGGAGGACGGTACTGTGGAAGCCATGCATCATTCTGTGCTGCCCATTTACAGTGTGCAGTGGCATCCGGAACGGATGTGTCTGGCGTGGGAGCGGGATGATACCGTAAATGGACTTTTGGTCCTGCAGTTTTTCTGCCGGATGTGCGGAGGAAATCCGGAAGCATTTGCTGCTTTGGCAAAGAGTGAAATCATGGGAGATAGGATGGGGCTTTGATGAGTTTTACAAAGCCCCTTAAAAATGCCGGATGATCAGCGGACGGATGCGAAGCCTGCGCTTTCGCCCGGGATATACAGAATTCCATTCTCGATCCGGAGATCTCCTCCCAGGGTGTAGATCCTTTCCTTCATTTCATAGGGACAGGGGCAGGAAACACCTTCGGCGGAAGGATTCAGGGCTACGAGAATCTTCTGGTTATCTGCGGACCGCAGATAAACCAGCGGATATTTTTCCGGCTCACAATAGACGAACCGGATGTCTCCCGAAGCGCACAGAGCGGGGAAGGCTCTCCGGATTTTTGTCAGCTTTTGTATTTCGTGCCAAAGCGAATTCGGATCTTCCATTTGCTCCGATACGACAGGGGCATCTTCAGCAGGATCCTGCGGGGTATAAAGCCTTTCTGCGGGCGCTGCTGAGAAACCGTAATTTTTCTCTTTGTTCCACTGCATCGGGGTCCTTGAACCGGTACGGTCGTATCCGCCCTCTACGGAGGTCAGCTTCAGATAGCGCATACCGATTTCGTCTCCATAATACAGGAACGGTGCGCCCGGCATGGACAGCAGGAAGGCATATACAAGCTTCAGCTCATTGCAGTCCAGATAATTCCGGATACGTGTCGTATCATGGTTGCCGGAGGGGATGCACATCATGCCCTTCTGGTTGGTCAACTGATAGTTCCTCTTATAGGTCTCCACAAAGGAAGAGGCATCGCCCTTTCCTTCCCGACTAAAATAGGGGTGATCGCACCGGAACAGATCCATATAGTGGGAAGTACCGAACTGGAGAAGAAAATCCATGTGAAATCCTCCCATCAGGGACTTATCTGGTTCCCCCCATTCGGAGATCATTACAGCATCCGGGTAGGTCTGATCCAGGAAGGCCCGGATATCCTGCCATAATCGGATCGTTTCTTTGCTTCCGGGGTCATTCTTGACCAAAGAGCCGGCCATATCCACACGGAAGCCGTCGCATCCCCTGGAAAGCCAAAAGGTCATTGCGTCCTTCATTGCCTGCCTTGTTCCCAGCGCTTCCGGAGAATCCACTGCGCTTTGCCACGGCTCTGTGGGATGGGCAAAGCCATAGTTCAGAGCTGGCTGGTTGGAAAAGAAATTGACGGCCACGCTTCCGTCGCGGGAGGAAATTCCCCTCAGCGAACCGGCAATTCCGTCATAATCCGCCACATCCACCCAAACACTGTTACTCCAGATATATCTGCCCCAATACTGGTTCGGTTCTGCTTTGCAGGATTCTTTAAACCAGGGATGCTCTACGGAGGTATGGCCGGGTACAAGGTCCAGGATCACGTGCATATCCCGCTTGTGTGCTTCCTCAAACAGCCTTACCAGATCGTCGTTTGTGCCGTAGCGGGGAGCCACCCGGCAGTAATCCGCCACATCATATCCGGCATCTCCAAATGGAGAAAGGTAGCAGGGATTCAGCCAAAGGGCATTGCAGCCCAGCTCTTTTATGTAATCCAGCTTTTCTATGATCCCCGGAATATCGCCGATCCCGTCACAGTTACTGTCGCAAAAGCTCTGCGGATAAATTTCGTAAAAAATGCTTTCTTCTAACCAATGTTTCATTCTGATTTCCTCCATGGCTGTGTTTTTCTTGCTGAATTGAAGTATATCCCACGAAAACAAAAAAATGTTGCAAAATATCCACTATTTCTATTAAAATATCAATATCAACAGGAAGCTGTGCGGGAGATGGATCATATCGTCCGGAGGGCTTTGCATCGAGAATACTGCGGAAAGGAGACAAAGCGTGGCGATGAGACAGGATCTTCAGGAAAAAAGGAAGCAGGGAACGCCCATGCATCCTCTGAAAATATACCGAATGCAGGATGTCTGCGGAAAAATTGATGTTCCATATCACTGGCAGGAGACGGTGGAAATTTTGTGGATTCAGCAAGGGCAGCTTTCCCTTATGATTCAGGATGTTCCTTATACGGGAGCGGCGGGAAATCTGTTTTACGTCAATCCCTGTGAACTGCACGGGATGCAGTCCCTGACGCAGGATTGTATTTATCTGGCCTTTGTTTTTCCTCTTTCCTGGCTGCAGTTTGACCAGGCAGATGAGGCGGGGGAAAAATATTTAAAACCGCTGGAAAAACGAAGCGCATCTATCGCTGCCTGTCTGCCGGAACGGACGGCGGCATGTCTGATCCCTGTTTTCCGGGAAATTTATTCTCTGTATGAAAGCGGAGGGGAGGGTGCATGGCTTGGCATTAAGGCAAATTTGCTGTACTTTTATTATTTCGTTTATAAAAGCGGTTTAGTAAGCTTCCGGCAGGAGGCTTCCGGTCAGATGGATATGCGTTTGAAAATATCCCGCTATATTCAGGAGCACAGCAGTGAACCGCTTTCCCTGGAAAAGCTGGGAAGCCAGTTTCATATGTCGCCAAAATACTTTAGTCTTTATTTCCAGAAATATTTTTCCAGGAGCTTTTCGGATTATCTCATGGCGACCCGTGTGGAGAAAGCAAAAAAACTGCTGATTGAGACTGATGCCGATATGGAGCTGATTGCGCAGCAGGCAGGATTTTCCAGCAGCAGTTATTTTATCCGTGTGTTTCGGGAGGCATTGGGAATGACGCCGGGGAAATACCGGAAGGAATTTCTGGTATGATAGGATTAAAATATTGTACCGTAAAACGGGATGGGGATAGACGTTTCGGCAGATTGGTTATATAATAAGGCGAAAGAAGCCCGCTCCGGGCCAAATACACCACAGGACTTGATAAGAACGGGGATGCGGCAAAGGCATCCGGTTCAAAGGCACCTGGCGGTATAGGAAATGAAAGAAAGATGGAATTGCGAAAGAAGCAAGATGGTACATATTATAAGAAGAGAAATATAAAAAAAGCAGGACGCATAAGCCGGTATCTGAATGGTCTTGGGAAATATCAGAATGAGGCAGTCCGGGACGGATATGTTCTGTGCTATGTGCTGCTTCCGGTGCTGCTGGTGATGGCGGTGGAAAGTCTTTCCAGACATTCTCTGATGGGCGGTTTTCAATTTCTGATTTATCAGCCATATGCGTTTCTGGCGAATGCGATGATGGTGGCGGCTGCTTTTACGACGGGGCTGTTGTTTCGAAAACGCATCAGTGTGATTCTGAGCGTTGGCCTATTCGTGTTTTTATGCGGAGCAGCAAACGGAATCGTGCTGTTTTTCCGGGTGACACCCCTGACCAGCAGTGATTTGCTGCTTTTGAAGGATGGATTTGCGATAGCGGCGAAGTATCTGAATTTGTTTGGAATGGCCGGTATTGTGCTTTTACTGCTGTTGGCGGCGGTGGTTTTTGCAGCTTTTTTTCTGAAAATTCCCGCCGGGCAGAAGCCGGCTTACACCCGTTCCATTCCGGTAATCCTGGCGGCTTTTCTGGCAGCATGGGGAGGTATATACATCGGACAGGTCACGGGCCTTCTTGAAACGGAGTTTCGTGAGCTGGCCCAATCGTATCGGAAAAACGGTTTTATTTACTGTTTTGCGGCCAGTCTGGTGGATACCGGTATCCAGAAGCCGGAGGGCTATTCTACGGAGACGATCGGACAGTTGACGGAAAACTATGAGGGAGAGACAGAGGTACAATATGATACCCAAAAGCCAAATGTGGTGATCGTTCAGTTGGAGAGCTTTTTCAATGTAAACCGGTTGAAAAACGTTACATTTTCGGAAAATCCTCTGCCCAATTTTACCAGGCTGATGGAGCAGTATCCATCCGGAGCCTTTCGTGTTCCGGTGGTGGGGGCAGGTACGGTGAACTCCGAGTTTGAGGTCCTCACCGGAATGAATATTGACGATTTCGGGATCGGAGAATATCCTTATAAGACGGTACTGAAAGAGAAAGCCTGTGAATCATTGGCTTATGATCTGAAGAGTCATGGATATCAGGCCTTTGCGATCCATGATCATGAGGGAGATTTTTATGAGCGGAATCAGGTGTATCCCAATCTGGGCTTTGATGTGTTTACCTCCGTGGAATATATGTGGCCGGAGGCCTACACGGCGACGGACTGGGTAAAGGATGCTACACTGGTGGATGAAATTAAGACTGCGCTGGATTCGACTGCGAAGCCGGATTTTGTATTTGCAGTATCCGTGCAGGGACATGGAAGCTATCCTTCGGATGCGGAGGAAGATTATATCCACCATGTTACCGTGTCCAGCTCCAGCATTACGGATGAAGCTTATTTGAATCAGATCAGCTATTATGTAAATCAGCTCTACGAGATGGATCAGTTTATCGGGGAGCTTCTGAAAATGCTGAGAAGCCGTGCGGAGGCCACCGTTCTTGTGATGTACGGAGATCATCTTCCCAGTCTTGACTTTACGGACGAGCTGCTTTCTTCGGGAAGCGTGTATGAAACGGATTACGTTATCTGGAATAACGCAGGCCTTACTTTTGCGGATCAGCCGCTTCAGGCGTATGAGCTGGGGCCTCTGCTGCTTGGCAGGCTGGAGGTCACGGACGGAGCAGTGAATGCCTACCATCAGAAATCCAGAAGGCAGATGGAGGAAGGAACGATTACGGAAGAGGAGTATCTGGAAAGCCTGAAGGAGCTGGAATACGATATTCTTTATGGAGATCAGATCATTTACGGAGGGAAGGATCCATATGTGCCGACGCAGATGCAGATGGGCCTTGAACCGGTTGTGATTGATTTCGTACGATTGACCAAAGATTCGGTGCTGGTGGTGGAGGGACAGAACTTTACCCGGTACAGCAAGGTTCTTATTGACGGGACTGCGGCTGAGACGCTGTACCTGGATCCGGAGACCCTGGTGGTTCCGGAGGCGGATATTGAAGAGAGTGCTCAGATTACAGTTGCTCAGTCAACTTTGAGTGAAACGGTTCCCTATGTATTTCGGATTCCGGTGACAGAGCAGTAAGCGATAAAGAAACAGAAAAGAAGAACTACTTCCGATGACGAAGGGGGAGACGATGAACAGAGAGACAATCCGGAAATATATTCATGCAGAGCGGCCTGCCGCAGGAGTGGTGCCCGGCTATTATACTCAGGCGATCCGCTATTCCTATGTGCTGATGGCGGTGTATTTTTGCTGCTATATGATATGCGCATTTTTTCTAAAGTATCCGGGAAATTGCATTGTGGCCCTGCCCTGGCTGCTGATTTTCAGCCTGCTGGTATTGCTTCCCGAGCATATCCTGCGGCCCTGGAACATTATTTGCTTTTCCGTTCTGATTCTAGGCTGGGTGATAACGTTCATTCTGTGCTATGGATGGGACTGCGGAGCGCAGCATTTTATTATTCCGCTGATGGTAATCGTGATGTTTTCGGTCCATGCTGCACCGCTGCATAAGCTTCTGTTTGCAGCAATGCTGTACGGGCTGCGGCTGTTTTTGTTTTTTTACTGTCTGCATTTTGAACCTTATTTTCCCCTGCAGTCTCTGGGCCTGGGAGTTTTTCAGATGATAAATACAGCATTTATTTTTATAAATGTGGTGGTAGTGTGTCTGGTTTTCAGCACCAATATTCAGGCTTCAGAGACAAAGCTTTTGCTGATTAACCAGGAATTAAAAAAGCAGGCCAATACCGATACCCTGACGGGCCTAAGCAACCGGCGCCATATGTTAGAGACAATGGAAAAACAGATTGCCGCCCGGCCGTCGGAAATATTCAGCGTAGCAATGGGAGATATTGATCTGTTTAAGGAGGTAAATGATACTTATGGACATAATTGCGGGGATGCGGTGCTGCAGCAGTTATCTTCCCTGTTTCAGAAACGTCTGGAGGGAAAAGGCGCCGTTTGCCGGTGGGGCGGAGAGGAATTCTTTTTCTTCCTGCCGGGAATGAATCTGGATGAGGCCAGTGTTTTTATACATGACCTGAATTTTGCGGTGGGAGGTTTGAGGATTTTTTATAAAAATATGGGTAACTATTCAGCACCCGTTTAAGGTGCACTGATTTTTGGGCAAAACGTAGAAA
>JAUNON010000017.1 GCA_030537145.1 Lachnospiraceae bacterium
GCTCTCAAATCATTATCATAGAAGATCTTTTACAGAAAAACTTTCACACACTCGTATCAAACATAACGCGGCAGATCTGTTTTCCGGTTTGCGTTTTAAATATTTTCCTGCATACGGAGGCCGCCGTATTTCGGCTCAGATTATCTTCATACAGATTTACTAAAAAATCAGCCTCTACTAAAATCTGATAATCTATGCCATCTATATCTGTATAAGTATGATGGTGTCCCACTAAGTAGCAGACGCGCTCGGTCAATTTCTCATCAAAGCCCAGTCTGTCTAACAGCTCTTTTGCCGCTTCAGGCCCTTCCTGCTCCTGCAGTTTTCCGCCGCATGAGCCATATTTTATTTCAGCAGGCTTAATTCCAATATCATGCACATAGGCTGCAGCCTCCAGCACCCGCATGGTTTCCGCTTCTATGTGCTCCATCTCGCCAATCAGTTTTGCAAAAGAGTGTACTTTTATGAAATGCTGAATACGTTTTGCATCGCCTCTGTAATAATATATCATTTCCATGAGAAGTTGATTAAGCATAATCTTCCCGCCCTTCACAGTTTTTATATTCCAAGACCGCCGGTCTATGCACAATTATATATGCAGAAGCTGTTTATTTCAACAAGATTGTTCCGTGAGAGGTGCGGCAGCAGTAGGTTTTTGCCACTTTTCACGGATTATATACAATGGAAAAAACGGACAAAGGAGAGTTTCCAATGGAAACATACACAAATCTGGAGCAGTCACAGATTTTTCATGAAACGCTCACAATTATACCATATCCTTCCTGTATCATGGTTTACATTCCGGTATATGTGATGTGCTGGTAACGCTAAAACAGGAAGAATAAAACAGGAGGGGCATATGATAAGAAAGAAATTGTGGAGATTTGTATTTGTAGTGTCACTGTCGGCAGCGCTGTCGGCGGGGGTGGCCTGTGCAGAGGAAACACAAATGCAGAGCGCCGCAGAAGAAACAGAAATACAAACCGATGAGAAAGCGTCCGGAGTACAGAGCGCTGCGGAGGAAACAGTAATCACTCTGTCTGATGAAGGCATTCTGGTGGATGGAACGGAGATTTCTCAGGATGAGAACTCTGCCGTATATGCCGGGGCAGAGATAGTCTATTATCACGCCGGACAGGATACGGCCTACGGCGAGGGAGATGAAACGGACGGTCACACGGAGGAAGAGGCTGCGGAGCATACGGTAATCACCATCACACAGCCGGGTACCTACAGAGTGACAGGAAGTATTTCACGGGGACAGATCGCAGTAGATCTGGGAGAGAATTCCAGAGAAGATGAGAATGCGGTGGTGACACTGATTTTGGATCAGGCGGATATTACCTGTACCGTGGCCTCTGCGATCGTAGTGTATAATGCCTATGAGTGCGGAAGTGATGATGCGGATACTGCCGTGAAGGATGTGGATACCAGCAAGGCCGGATTCCGGCTGGTTCTGGCGGATGACAGTGAGAACACTGTGAATGGTTCCCATGTGGCGAAGATTTACAAAGAGGGGACAACGCAGGAAGAGGTGGATGCCGGGGAAGCGAAAAAAGCATGGAAGTTCGATGCGGCCATTGATTCCCTTATATCACTCAATATTGACGGGAAAGAAAAGGGAAACGGCAGACTGGAGGTTACTTCGGACAATGAAGGAATAGAGACATCCCTGCACATGACCATCAACGGCGGTGAGATTATCGTGAACTCGGCGGACGATGCGATCAATACCAATGAGGATAATGTATCGGTTATGACCATCAATGACGGTATTGTACTGTGCAATTCCGGTCTGGGTAAGGAAGGCGATGGAATTGATTCCAATGGATGGATTGTCATCAACGGCGGCTTTGTGATTGCAAATGCAAATGCAGACAGCCAGGACAGCGGAGTAGATTCGGATCTGGGAATCTATATTAACGGCGGAACCGTGCTTGCAACGGGGAATATGTATGATGAAGTGTCCGGTGATTCAGCGCAGGCATTTACAGTGCTGAGCTTCACTGAGGTGGTAGAGGCGGGACAGCTTCTGATGCTGAAGAACAGCGAGGGAGAAGCGGTAACCGCTTTCTCGGCAGAAAATGATTTCCAGACGCTGGTCTACAGCAGCAGCCTGCTGACAGAGGGGGACTATACTTTGTATGAAGTATCCTCCGTAACCGGGGATCTTGACGGAAGCATCTATACCAATATTACTGAGTATCAGGATGAGGAGCAGCTTCAGTACAGCTCTTCCGCTATGATGGGTCCCGGCGGCGGTATGGGCTTCGGCGGTCCACAGGGCGGCGGACCGGAGGGACAAGGCTTCCCGGAAGATTTCGAAGCCGGAGAGCGCCCGGAGGGAACAGAACAAGGCGGCGAACGGCCGGAGGGCTTGGAAGGCGGAGAGCGCCCGGAAGGAACAAAACAAGGCGATGAACGGCCGGAGGACTTAGACGGCGGTGAACAGCCGGATGGGCCGGAGGGAGTCGGGAACAACGGCCAGCCGGAGAGCCTGGAAGCAGGCAGTTCGGAGCAGGAGAGCAGTGCTGTATTCTCAATTTCAGGAATCAGTAATATTTTTTCTCAGATATCACCGGTTGCCTGACTATGGGCGCATCATTGCTATTATGGGCATGGCTGTAAAACAGGGCGGACGGTAACTGTTACTGCAGAAGGAGAAAATGAGGCCGAAGCCTTTGCAGGCATGGAGGAATTTTTTAAAGTTAATTTATAGGTATTGTGTAAGGCTGTCCGTGTAATTGCGGGCAGCTTTTATACGAATGACCGCAAGCCGTATGCTTGCTTATCCTTAAATATGGCTGCAGCATCCCGTGTTTTGATTTTACAACGGCTCCGTGTATAGGAAAAAATCAGCATAGCCAGTCGGCGGTTTTGTGGATAGAACTGCGGAAACTCAAGCTGAATTTTAGGATGACGGGGAATGGGATTCGTAGTATGATAAGAGAGAAAAATCGGGATATGGCAGGGTGGTAGTATATGATTAGGAAGGCAACCTTTTATGATATCGAATTGATCGAAGAGGCATATAATGAGCATTTCATGCATGAAATTGAGCATGGAGCGTTTACAGTATTCAAAAAAGGCGTATATCCAACGAAAAAAGATGCAGAAAAAGCCATGAACGATGGAACACTATATGTGTATGAGGAAAATCGTAATATTGCGGGAAGCATGATTATAGATAAAGTACAACCGAAAGAATATAAAGAAATTTCCTGGGGAAAAACTCTTAGAAATGATGAGGTAATGGTGATTCACCTGCTCATGATCCGTCCATGCATGGCAAAGAAAGGGATTGCGTCAGCACTTGTGAAGTACGCTATGGAATTAGCAAAGAATAGTTCCTGTAGAGCATTACGGCTTGACACCGGAAGTCAGAATATTCCTGCCATATCGCTCTATAAGAAATTAGGCTTTCAAATTGTGGCAACTGCTTCGATGAAAGTAGGCAACACAATAGAACATAGCGGGCATTTATTCCTTGAAAAAGTGATATAGACAAGTCCAGCCTGGTGAGACGGTGGCAGACAGAATAATTTGATTATGTAGAGGCACTGATATGATAAAAAGAATGACGCTCGATGATTATGATGAGCTTTTTGCAATGTGGAGGAGTACGCCTAATATGGGCCTGCGCAGTCTGGATGATTCGAAAGAAGGAATTTCCTGCTTCCTGAAGAGAAATCCTAACACAAATTTTGTGGCATATGAGGATGGTAAGATAGTGGGTGCAATTTTGAGCGGACATGATGGCAGAAGAGGATATATTTATCATACGGTTGTTTTGCCTGAATACAGAGGGCAAGGGATTGCTTCCGGCTTGGTAGATGCGGTTGTGGAAGCATTACAGGAGGAAGGCATTACAAGAGTTTGCTTAAATGTAATGGAAACGAATGAACCGGGGAAGAAATTTTGGGTTAGTAAAGGCTGGGAAAAGAAAGATTTCTTAGAATTTTACAGCAAAGCCATAACGAAGAAAGAAAACCTGCCCTTATTTAAAGTATGAAGGCGGATTCAAACAGCTTCTGATTTTGCGAAAAGTTGACCAAATGTGCTGAACGGAACAGAAAAATTTGCTTCAGGCAAGGAAGAAGAAAAATTAGGGGGGAGGCATTCCCCCCAAAACTCCAATTTCCGGATGCAGAAAATAGGGGTATAAATCGTAGGTATAGTAAAACGGGGTGACAGGCAGCAGCATCAAAATTCTAAGCTTTTGCAGCGTTTTTATAGAGCTGTTCCATATCAACCGTAAGCCTTCGAATACGTTCTTTGACTTTTTGAATGCTGGGCGGCATTTCTTCCAACGGCATATTATCATGTACAGCGGTGGTTCCGGCTTCCAGCGCCACTTCGTAGAGCCATGTTTTATATTTTAACACATCCAGAGCGTCCTGCAATTCTGTGATTTGTTCTTCAACAGACTCCTTTTGATCTAGGATAATTTTTAGACGCTGCGCTATTGTGGAATCGCCCTGATCACAGAGCAGGGTAAATTCCCGAATTTGCTTAATCGTCATTCCGGCCCGTTTCAGGGATGCAATAATGAATAAACGTTCAAAATCCGATTCCTTAAAAATCCGGTTGCCATTCTGATCACGATCAACAAAATCCAACAATCCTTCTTTGCCGTAAAAACGAATCGTATGAGGTGATAGATTTAGCCGCCTGGCTACTTCACAAACAGTATAGTACATAGACGCTTGCTCCTGTTCCTATAGAATTCTTAAAAAATGGAAGATACTCTCTTGACTGAGAGTTTACTCTAAGGTTTATGATATTGTCAATATGCAGGAGGAGAAACATAATGAAAAAAACAACGATTTCAATTTTAGCAGCGCTTTTAACGCTCTCTGTGATCGCTTGCAGCAGCGCCAATTCACAGTCTGATTCCTTTGACGAATCAAAATCACAATCTGATGAAGCTTTTGTGGAAACCGAAAATTCTGTGGGAAAGGAAAAGGAAGAAAGAGAGAATGATGCGATAATTTCACAATATGAAATTGGTGACATTATTCTCGCAGACGGCTCCGTAATAAGAGAGGACGATTTCACTGCGATTGACAGCAGCAATGTTCCCATAGCGGTGATTGCCGGATTTCAGGAGGACGGGACGGCTTTTGGCGTTGGTGTTCATAGGAGTGATACGCCATTACAGTGGGCGGCGGATGATACGGTCGGATATGGAACCAAATTTACAGATAATGTTTGCACGCAGGAGCCTGAGTTTGGTTTTTCCGGTGATATAGACGGCAGCGATAATTGGACTGTGATTTGTAGGCAAGACGGCAAAGATACCGAGGATGCTGCAAGGAATTATCCGGCCTTCTATTTTGTAAACACATACGCAGAGGCTCATAACCTGTCGGGCGCTTCTGCTTTTGGCTGGTATATGCCGAGTATTGCTGAATTGTGTGACATATACCAAAATCGGGAAGCTGTAAATGATTCGCTGCAATATATACACAGTCTTGATGATCATGCGGCCATGAACGGACTGGAAACAAACTGGTACTGGTCATCCTCTCAGGCAGGTTCTCAGGATGATTATGCGTGGTTTGTACACTACTTCAACGGGTATGCCGGAGAGTGCCCGAAAAATTTTACGAATGTTCACGCATTGGCTGTCCGGGAATTTTAAGGAGGTTTTCATGAAAAGATTATCATGTTTTATTTTGGCTTTTTTACTTTTAGTTTCTCTTGCAGGCTGTTCCAGGCAGCAGGCATCTGAAACGGACAAGACTCTCGAGGATATTGCAGCAGCGATTCAGAAGGATCAGCAGGGGCTTCCGGATTTGATGCGGCTTACTCCGGAAGATACGTATTTTACCACATGGCTGTGCGATTACTATTTATTGCAGGCGGAGCAGGTGTCAGACGGCATAATCTGCTATGCGGATGGTGCGGAGGCCAGTGAAATTGCGGTTCTGCTTTTGTCGGATGAAAAGGAGTGCAAAGCGGCGGAGGAGGCTTTGAATGAATATATCCAGAACCGGGTCCATGCTTTTGAAGGCTATGCGCCGTATCAGGCGGCAATGGTAAAAGAAGGAATGGTTGTCCGGAATGGCAGATATATCACATTACTGATTTGTCCGGAGCCGAAATTAGCGAAAGAAGTATTTTTGCATTGCTTTGGGAAAAGTGCAGAGAGCAGTGGAAAGAAAACGGAGAATGAAACGAATATCGAAGAAAATGCTGCCGCGGCACTGTCTCAGGAAACAGAAGAACGAGCGGAGACTGACAGAATGGAGGATTCTTATAATGCCGAAGCGATTTTGGCAGCCTTTCGGTCGGGGGATGATTCGTCCTTATCCGAAATCAACCGCAGTATTTTAGCGGCGGCGAAAGCTGTGATCGCAGAAGAAATCACCGATGATATGAGTGATTATGAAAAGGAGCTGGCCATACATGACTATATTACCGGCTGGTCGAGATTTGATTACGGTGTCTTTGGACGTTCCTCCGCAGACGGATTTACAGACGGAAGTGATACTCCGTATGGTGTTTTGATAGACCAATCAGCCATGTGCCATGGTTATTCTTCTACCTTCCAATTATTCATGGATATACTGGGAATAGAATGCATAACTGTCTTTGGTATTCCTGGCGGGAACGGGGTAGAACATTCATGGAATATGGTAAAGCTGGATGGAGCATGGTACTGTGTGGATTGTGCCTGGGATGACCCGATCGGCGGAAGTCCCTGCCATACCTATTTCAATGTGACCAGCGAATATCTTCGCAGAGGCAGTATTCACCGATGGGATGAAGCTTCTGTGCCGGAGGCAGTCGGGACTGTTTATGCTTACGGCAACGATTAATCAAAAACAGCCCTTTAAGAAAGGAAATCAATGCAATGTGCAAAGTCTTAGATAAAATCAATACCCCGAAGGATCTGAAAGCTTTATCACGAAAGGAACTTGTACAGTTATGCGGAGAAATCCGGCAGCAGATGATTTTGCGTCTTAGTGTGACGGGCGGACATGTGGGCTCCAATTTATCGGTCATTGAGGCCACTGTTGCATTGCATTATGTGTTTGATTCACCGGTTGACAAAATCATCTTTGATGTTTCCCATCAATGCTATACCCATAAGTTATTGACCGGACGGAAAGCGGCCTATACGGATCCTGCAAGGTTTTCCACTGTCAGCGGATTTACCAATCCTGCAGAAAGCGGGCATGATATTTTTTCAATCGGTCATACCTCTACAGCAGTCAGCCTGGCCTGCGGGATGGCGAAAGGGCGTGATGTGAAAGAGGAAAGCCATAATGTGATTGCATTGGTAGGAGATGGCGCACTCAGCGGCGGTGAGGCCTTTGAAGGGCTGAACAATGCGTCGGTCCTTGGGAGCAATATCATCCTCATAATAAACGATAATGATATGAGCATTGCGGAAAATCACGGCGGCTTCTATCAAAATCTTCGGCTGCTGCGGGAAACGGACGGTAAGGCAGACTGTAATCTTTTCCGGGCCCTGGGGTTTGATTATTTCTTTGTTCGTGACGGCAATGATTTTAATGAAATTGCGGATATGCTGGAACTGGTTAAGGACACAAATCATCCGGTTGTTGTTCATATGTGTACTGTAAAGGGAAAGGGATACCGATTTGCGGAAGCCGACAGAGAGAATTGGCACTATATGGGGCCGTTTGATATTGACACAGGAAAGCGGCGGCAGGAGGCTGTACCTGCGGAAACGTATGAGGCTCTGACAGCCGCATATTTAGCAGACAAAATGCGAATGGATTCTGCGGTCACTGCAATTACTGCCGGAACACCCAAGGTCTTAGGATTCGAGGAAGAATTGAGAAATCAGTTTCCGAAACAGTTTGTGGATGTGGGGATTGCAGAAGGCCATGCGGTGGCTATGATTTCCGGTATTGCAAAGGCAGGCGGAAAGCCGGTATTTGGTGTCAGCAGCTCTTTTTTGCAAAGGGCCTACGATCAGCTTTCCTCTGATTTGGCGCTAAACCAAAGTCCGGCGGTCATTCTTGTATTTTTTGCGGGAATCAGCGGGGGCAGTCAGACGCATATGGGTATTTTTGACATGGCGCTTGCTGCGAATATCCCAGGTATTATATATCTGGCACCGACCTGTAAGGAAGAATATTTCAGTATGCTGGAATGGGGGCTGAATCAGACAGAATATCCGGTAATCATCCGTGTACCGGGCATTGAGACTGTATCCAGAGATGCTGCCTTGCTGTCCGAATATAGCTATCCTGCAAAATACGAAATTGCGGAGCACGGAACGATGGTGGCCATTCTGGCTCTTGGAAAATTCTTTGAATTGGGTAAGAGCGTGAGAGAAAAATTAGATGCAGAGTATGGAATTCGTGCAACCCTTATCAATCCAAGATATGCGTCTGCCGTTGACGAAGTAATGTTGAACGCATTACCGGAATATGGGCATCGATTGGTCGTCACGCTGGAGGACGGCGTTATAGACGGCGGTTTCGGTGAAAAGATTTCAAG
Source organism: Lachnospiraceae bacterium (assembly GCA_030537145.1). Classification (GTDB taxonomy): domain Bacteria; phylum Bacillota; class Clostridia; order Lachnospirales; family Lachnospiraceae; genus Merdiplasma. Next base: position 8,482 of record JAUNON010000017.1, read on the forward strand.
GTTCTATGGAACCTCTCCTATGAAGGTGCTGAGCTTTGGGGCAGGAAAAGAGTTTGTCAATCATGTGGCAGCGGATGAACAATATTTCAGATACCGTTTAACTCCGGAGCAAATTGTTTCGGATATTTTAAAAGAAATTTCAGAACATTTTCGTAACAATTTTTAGAGATAAGTTAGTAACACAGGAGGGAGCGTTGGTGATATAATAGACTCAAATAGTGAATTACCGAAAATTTGAAAAATATAGCAGAGCATATCAATAGGGGCGGAAAATTACAATAACAAACAAATATTCACATAACGGGCAATAGCAAAATCTTGCCCGTTATTTTATGATATAAGAAAGCCTACGCTTTTCATGGTATAAAGAAAACCTCTGCCCCATTCGGGCGGATAGTTGGAGGAGAATATATGAGATACGGACATTTTGATAATGAACACAGAGAGTACTGTATTGACCGGGTGGATCTTCCTGTGTCTTGGACGAATTATATTGGCGTGGAGGAAATGTGCGGGGTCATGAACCATACGGCAGGTGGCTATCTGTTCTACAAAACGCCGCAGTATCACCGGATCACCCGTTTCAGACCCAATGGAGTTCCCATGGACCGTCCGGGCCATTACGTTTACCTGCGGGATGAGGAGGACGGGGACTACTGGAGTATTTCCTGGCAGCCGGTGGGAAAACCGCTGGATCAGGCCGGATATACCTGCCGCCACGGTATGTCCTATTCCGTTTATGAATGTGATTACAAGGGCATCCGGGCATCTCAAAAGCTGATGATCCCGCTGGGGGATGCGGTGGAGCTGTGGGATGTGAAGATAAAGAATACCAGCGGAAGAAGCCGCAGCCTCAGTGTGTATTCTTACTGTGAATTTTCCTTTCATCATATCGATATGGACAATCAGAATTTTCAGATGAGCCTGTATGCGGCGGGCTCCTCCTACGAGGACGGGATCATAGAACATGATTTGTTCTATGAGGAGTTTGGATATCAGTATTTTACGGCCAGCTTTGAGCCGGACGGCTTTGACTGCCTCAGAGATAAATTTATCGGGCCCTACCGGACGGAGACAAACCCGGTTGCGGTGGAGCGCGGAATTTGCGGTTCTTCCTTTGAGAAGGGAGGGAATCACTGCGGCGCATTACAGAAGAAAATATGGCTGCAGCCCGGAGAGGAGGTCAGGCTGATCTTTATGCTGGGAGAAGGAAAGCGCTGTGATGCCCTTCCCATCCGGAAAAAATACAGCAATCCGGAAAATGTGGACAAAGCAGCCCGCAAGCTGGCGGCTTATTGGGAGGAAAAGTTCTCCAGGCTTCAGGTACATACGCCAAATCAGGATATGAATACCATGCTGAACACCTGGAATCTGTACCAGGCGGAAGTGAACATCATGTTTTCCAGATTTGCTTCCTTTATTGAGGTAGGGGGCAGAACCGGACTAGGATACCGGGATACGGCCCAGGATGCCATGACAGTACCCCATTCCAACCCGGAAAAATGCAGACAGAGAATTTCCCAGCTTTTGCACGGGCTGGTCTCTAAGGGATACGGGCTGCATCTGTTTGATCCGGCATGGTTTGAGCCCCGGAAGGAGGTAAGCCCCTTTTCTTCCCCCACGGTGATTCCGGTGCCGGATGAAAAGGATCGGATCCACGGGTTGAAGGATACCTGCTCTGATGATGCACTGTGGCTAATTCCTTCTATTGCGGAGTATATCCGGGAGACGGGAGAGGAGGAATTTCTGGATCAGGTGATCGGCTATGCAGATGGGGGCGAAGGTACGGTTTATGAGCATATGAAGCGTATCCTGAACTTTTCCGCCGAGCAGGTGGGAAGTCATGGCGTTTGCCTGGGGCTGCGGGCCGACTGGAATGACTGTCTGAATCTGGGAGGAGGAGAGAGCGCTATGGTATCCTTCCTCCATGTATGGGCGCTGGAGCACTTTCTGGAGATTGCCGGAAGAAAGGGTATTCAGGAAGATATTGAAAAATATCAGGCAATGTATGAGAAGGTAAAGCATGTCTGCGAAACCCAGCTTTGGGACGAGGAATGGTTTATCCGGGGCATTACAAAGAGCGGAAGAAAGATCGGGACAAAGCAGGATGCGGAAGGAAAAATTCATCTGGAGTCCAATGCCTGGGCAGTTCTTTCCGGGGCGGCCACATACGAGCAGGGAATTCGGGCCATGGACAGCATCGACAAATATCTGTATACCCCTTATGGAATTATGCTGAATGGACCCTCCTACACGGTGCCGGATGAAGAGGTGGGATTTGTCACCCGGGTGTATCCAGGAGTAAAGGAAAACGGGGCTATTTTCAGCCACCCCAACCCCTGGGTATGGGCGGCGGAATGCAGGCTGGGCCGGGGAGACCGGGCCATGAAGTTTTATGAGGCGCTATGTCCCAGCCGGCAGAATGACAGGATTGAAATCCGGGAAGCGGAGCCCTATTCCTACTGTCAGTTTATCATGGGAAAGGATCATACGGCATTTGGCAGAGCCCGTCACCCGTTTATGACAGGCAGCGGCGGATGGGCCTATTTTTCCGCCACCCGGCATATACTTGGTATCCGGCCTCAGTTTGACGAGCTTCTCATAGATCCGTGTATTCCCGGAGAGTGGGAAGGCTTTGAGGCGGTAAGAAAATGGCGGGGAGCTACCTACCGAATCCAGGTGAAAAATCCCGGGGGAGTAATGAAAGGGGTAAAGGAGCTGTATGTGGATGGCCGAAGGACAGAGCATATCCCTGTATTTGCAGCGGGGACAGAGCATAACGTGGAGGTCATTATGGGGTGAGCCGGCATAGCTGAAGGATACAGAGATGAATGATGGCAGAATAGCAGAAACAATGTTAAAATAGAGAAAACGCAGAAAAATACAGAGAAGGGTCTGCGGAAAAAAGCTCTATATCAGAGAAAGGAGGGACAGAGATGGAGAGTAATTTTGCACAGGATATGTCAAAAACGGCAGGTTCTCAGGGAGTCGTCTTTGGCACCGGCGGATGGAGGGCGGTCATCGGAGACGGATTTACCAGAAGCAATATACAGATACTGTCAAAAGCGATGTCTATAAAGATGAAAAAAGAAAAGGTGGACGGGGAAGGCATCGTGATCGGGTATGACCGCAGATTCCTTTCCAAGGAGGCGGTCAAGTGGGCCTGTGAAGTGTTTGCGGCAGAGGGGATCCGGTGCTGGTTTGTGAACCGTTCCTGCCCCACGCCGCTGGTGATGTTTTATGTGGAAAAGCATAAGCTGCATTATGGCATGATGGTGACTGCCAGCCATAATCCGGCTATCTACAATGGATTTAAGGTATTTACCTATGGGGGCCGGGATGCCAGTGAGGAGCAGACAAAGGAAATCGAAGGCTATATCAGAGAAGTGGAAAGCCGGGGCCAGATACGCTATATGGAATATGAAAGGGCAAAAGAGACAGGATTGGTGGTGGAGTTTAATCCGCTCAATGAATATCTGGACAATATTATTGCCAATATCAATATGCAGGCGATCCGGGAGAGGGGACTGCATATTGTATTGGATCCCATGTACGGGGTGAGCCAGACCTCCATGAAAACCATCCTCTCCACGGCCCGGTGTGAGATTGATTTAATTCATGAAACCCATGATACCCTGTTTGGCCGCAGAATGCCGGCGCCCAGCAAAAATTCCCTGACGGAGCTTTGTACCTACGTGACGGAAATGGAATGTGATCTGGGGATAGCTACGGACGGGGATGCGGACCGGCTGGGCGTGATCGATGATAAAGGCCGTTATCTGACTGCCAACGATATCCTGCGGCTGCTGTATTATTATCTGCTGAATTACAAAGGCTGGCGGGGACCGGCGGTGCGCAATGTGGCCACCACCCACATGCTGGATAAAATGGCGGAGGCCTTTGGGGAAATCTGTTATGAGGTGCCGGTGGGCTTTAAGTATATCTCTGCGAAAATGCAGGAGACGGGAGCCATTATCGGAGGGGAATCCTCCGGGGGACTGACGGTCCGGGGCCATATTAACGGAAAAGACGGTATTTATGCGGCATCTCTGCTGGTGGAGATGATCGCTGTTACGGGAAAGCGGCTTTCGGAGCTGGCCCGGGAGATCGAGGAGCGGTATGGGAAAACATATATGGAGGAGCGCTCCTATCGTTTCACGGCGGAGCGAAAGCAGGAATTGATGAAGCTTCTGTTTGAGGACAAGCTGCTGCCCGATCTGGAATTGCCTATAGAGAAGGTGTCCTATCTGGACGGCTGTAAGGTATATTTCAAGAATGGAGGCTGGATTATCGCCAGATTTTCCGGAACGGAGCCGCTGCTGCGTATTTTCTGCGAGATGCAGGACCGCAGGAGTGCGGAAAGGCTCAGTGATAAATTTGAAGAATTTTTAAGCCTGCAGGGTCTGCAGGAATAAAAGGGTAGGAAACCCACGCAATAGAAAAAGAAAAGGGAGGAATTGGCAATGCAAAAGAAGCAGTATTCCATGAAATGGAAGGTGATCGGAGTCCTGCTGCTGTGCTGGCTGATTCCTTTTTCCTTTCTGATTGCGGTGATGGGTATTTATATGGCTACCAATCATAGCGATATGACGGCAATGAGCTATCAGAGCCAGTTGGATTTTAACAACCGGATCTGTGTGGAGCGGCTGAACCGTGCGGTGGCGGATTCAAGGCAGGTTTCCTATGATGGGGATATTTTATCGATTCGGAAGCAATATCAGCAGGGGATCATTGGCTATGATACGGCCCAGAAGCGGTATACGGAATATCTTGCCTCTAAATTTCAGCACAGCGATACGGTTTCCAGTGTGATTTTATGGTTTGAGGAGGGGGATCCGGCCAGCTTCGGAAGCAGTACCTACAGTGAACGGAGCAACGGCAGCTATCAGCAGATTCGCAATTACTGGAACCGGGATCATGAGGCGGTGGCAGGGCTGGCAGAGACCCTGGATACCTCCGTGGGATTTCTGGTAAGGGATAATACACTGTATCTGATCCGTAATCTGATGGATAATCATTATGAGGCCCAGGGGGTCCTGGTATTCTGCATAAATCAGCCCTACTGCTTCAACAGTATTTCCCAGTATCCCATGCAGGATGGAGCCTGTGTCTGGGTGAATGAGGAGGAGCCGCTGCTGTGCCCTTCCCAGGAAAGGGAGGAATGGGAAAAGCGGTATGATGATATGGGAGAAACCTCCTATCAGTGGATCGGCGGACAGCTCTGTGTAACGGATACCAGAGCCGGCGACAGCTACCGCCTTTACTCTGCTATGATGATAAAGAAAAATGTTACCATGTTTCCGTTTAACGGCTATCCTTACGTGGTGTGCGGACTGGTGATCTCTCTGATTCTGATGCTGTATGCGGTTTTGTGGGTTTTCCGCCGGGAGGTTACCCGTCCGGTGGAAACTCTGAGTGACGGAATGCGCCACATTGAACAGGGGGAGCTTGGATATCGGATCGAAGAGAAAATGTACAATTCGGAATTTCTTTACCTGACCGATGCAGTGAACCGTATGTCCGATCATCTCAAACAGCAGTTTCATAAAATTTATCAGGAGGAAATCGCCCTGCGGGAAGCCAGGATTATGGCGCTGCAGTCTCATATCAATCCCCATTTTCTCAACAACACCATGGAGATCATCAATTGGGAAGCCAGGCTGGAGGGAAATGTTAAGGTAAGCAGAATGATAGAGGCCCTGTCCACCGTGATGGATGCGGCCATGGACCGCAGGAAGCGGCCGGAGGTGCGGCTGGCCGAGGAGATGGGATATGTAAATGCCTACCTTTATATTATGAAAGAACGGCTGGGAAAACGGCTGACGGTGGAGCTGAAGGTGCCGGAGGAGCTGATGGACTGTCCGGTGCCCAGGCTGATTTTGCAGCCGGTGATCGAAAACGCCATTGAACATGGAATCGTACCCAACGGCAGCGGCACCGTGACCATACGGGGATATCATGACGGGCAATATCTGTTCCTGGAAACCTTAAATGACGGAGGCCTTACGGATGAGGACCGGCAAAGGATTGCCAGACTGCTGGATCTGAATTACAATACCAGCCAGGAGCCGGCAGGAAATATGGGGATTGCCAATGTAAACCAGCGGCTGCACATTCTGTTCGGCTCTCCCTGCGGCCTGACTATGGAGGAAGAAGAAGGAAAAGTAACCGCACGACTGACGATTCCCTGGAGAATGGAATGAGAAGGCAGCGGTTCGCTTCGTGACCGGGTTTTGCATAGTTTGGTATAAAAGGATCCTAATGTCAATAGTGAACAAAAATATACAAGAAATCACAGGTTCAGTTATTCAAAAAAGATAAAAAATAAGGCATACTGGTAGTATCAAATGAAACGGAACGTTTTAAAAAATTCTATCAGGGAGGGAAAACTATGAAAAAACAGTTGGCAGCATTATTGGCAGGTACTCTTGCAGTTTCCGCATTTTCGGGATCTGTGGTAGCACTGGCGGATGGAACGGAATTGAATGTAACCACCACATTTGCAGGTGAGGATGGAAACGCTCAGAACTTTAAAGATGCAGTGGCAGCATGGGAGGAGAGCACCGGAAATAAGGTAAACGATGCATCCGCAACCTCCGACGAAGCATTTAAGGCCAGAGTGGAGATGGATTTCCAGACGGGAGCGGATCCGGATGTGCTGTTCTTCTTTAATGGAGCAGATGCAAATTCCTTTATCGAAGCAGGAAAGGTAGTTCCCATTGATACCATTCGTGAAACCTATCCGGAATATGCTTCTAATATGAATGATGACCTGATTACCCCGTCACTGGTGGACGGCGTGAAATATGCGGTTCCCGTACATGGATATTGGGAGGCAATGTTTGTAAATACGGCGGTTCTGGACGCAGCAGGAGTGGAGGTGCCCGGCGCTGACTATACCTGGGATCAGTTCCTGGAGGACTGCCAGAAGATTAAAGATGCCGGATACGCTCCGATCGCAGCGGCTCTGGGAAATATTCCCCATTACTGGTGGGAGTACTCCATCTTTAATAACGGCAATGTGACGGATCATCTGACGATCCCCGCTTCCATCGATGATGCCGGCGCATGGGTAGCCGGTATGGAGGATATCAAGGCTTTGTATGAAGCCGGATATTTCCCGGAAAATACCCTTTCCGCAACGGATGATGAAACCTTCGCCATGTTTACAGAGGACAAAGCAGCATTCCTTCTGGATGGTTCCTGGAAGGTTGGCGGTATCGCAGGTGCCTGCCAGTCTGACCCGGAGGATGCTTCCACTCTGGATACAGAAAAGCTTGACAAATTTACAGTTACCTATGTGCCTGGAAAGGGCGACAGAAAAGCAACCGACCTGATCGGCGGACTGTCCATGGGCTATTACATCAGCACGGCAGCATGGGAGGATGAAGAAAAGAGAGAAGCCGCTGTCAGCTTCGTAGAATATATGACCAGCAATGAAGTAGTGGCAAAATTTGCGGAGCATACCGCTTCTGCTCTGAAGGATGCGCCGGAGGTGGATGAGGCTTCCTTCACTTCCCTGCAGATTAAAGCAATGGAAATGATGTCGGGCGTTACTTCCCTGACCGGAGCCGTACAGGATCTGTTCAACGGGGAATGCCGTATCTCCACATTTGACGGTATGCCGCAGATCGTTACCGGTGAAGTGTCTGCAGAGGATGCAGTTGCAGAAGGTCTTGACGTTTATAACGCACAGTAGGACACAGAAGAAACAGGAATTGAAATCATTAGTCTGAAGCATAAAATGTAATAAAGGGGATGCTGCAAAAAGTCCGAAGGTGATTGCGGCATCCCCTTTGTGTATTTCATTGGGAGGTGAAAAGATGGGAGCAAACATATATAGAAATAAAAAGCCGCTGCTTTTCTTTCTTGTTCCGGCTTTTGCGTTTATGACGGTATTTCTGTACTATCCTTTTATCATGAATATATTTAACAGTTTCCAGAATATCGGAGGGCTGGCGGCGAAAAGCAAGGGCTTTCTTGATCCCTGGTATTCCAACTATGTGGAGATGCTTCATGATAAAAACATGGCGGTTGCGCTGAAAAATACGCTGATCATGATGATGACAACGATAGTCTTTCAGGTGGGGATCGCATTGGTTCTGGCTATTCTGGTGGATCAGATAAAAGTGGGAGCCAAATTTTTCCGGGTGGTTTATTTCTTCCCCATTGTGATTTCTGCCACCGCCCTGGGCCTGCTGTTCAATTTGATCTTTTTGCGGGATAAGGGTATGCTCAATCAGTTTCTGGAGCTTCTGGGACAAACGGAGCTGATCGACTGGAAGGATCAGAGCAGAGCCTTTATCACACTGATGATTCCGGTTATGTGGCAGTATGTGGGCTTTTATTTTGTCATATTGATAACCGGATTAAATAATATCTCCTCAGATCTTTATGAGGTGGCCGCCATTGACGGCGCCAGCCGGTGGCAGAGGATCCGGTATATTACCATTCCGCTGCTGCACAATGTGATCTGTACCTGCGTGGTGCTGGCCGTGACCGGAGCGCTGAAGGCCTTCGATCTTCCCTGGATCATGTTCCCCAAGGGGCTGCCCCTGAATTCCACATGGCTGACCGGCACCTATATGTATTATCACGCCTGTGAGACGAGAAACACGGATTACGGATGCGCTATTGCAGTATTTATTGTGGTGCTGGGTGTCATCTCTTCAAAAGTAGTGAATGCCATATTCAAAGAAAAAGATTATTAAACGACATAATGATCGGAAGGGAGAAGCAAAATGAATAAAAAGGTGAAAAAGGCCAGTAAAAAGTGGATGATTCCGGTTTATGCCGTCCTGATCATCTGGGCTCTGACCACAATTTATCCGTTGGTGTGGGTGGCGATCAACTCCTTCAAGGTGAAAAATGAAATCATATCCAATTCCTTTGCGCTTCCGCTGGGGGATTTGTTTACACTGTCGAATTATAAGAGGGCTTTTGAAAGAGTGCCGATTCTGGGCGCCTATATGAACAGCCTGATCCTGTCAGGGACAGTGACAATCGTAGTTATGCTGCTGGCAGGTCTTGCATCTTTTGCTCTGGTTCGGTATAATTTCAAGGGAAGGAAATTTTTAATGTCAGTCGTAGTAGCCAGTATGATGTTTCCGGCATTTTCCACGATTGTGCCGGTGTTCCGCATGGAGGCATCCTGGGGGCTTGTCAACAGCAGCAACCGATGGATTTCCCTGATTTCCTGCGCACTGCCTCAGATTGCTGGGAATCTGTCCTTTGCCATTATTGTTTTATCCGGGTATATACGCAGTCTGCCGATTGAACTGGAGGAGGCGGCCTACATGGAAGGGTGCAGCGCTTTTCAGATTTTCTGTAAAATTGTTACGCCGCTGGCGAAGCCGTCGTTTGCAACGGTAGCGATTTTCACGTTTTTGTGGAGCTATAATGACCTGTTCATGCAGTCCTTCTTTCTGCGTATCCAGCCGCAGTGGGCGATTACCCGTCTGCTGAAGGAGCTGACCTCCATGGAGGGTACCAATTATGGACTGATGGCGGCGGCAGTAACCATTGTCATTGTTCCGGTACTTATTTTATATGCATTCCTGCAGAAATATATCATCAAAGGAATGGTGGCAGGTGCCGTCAAAGGATAACGGTGGTAAGAGATATGTACAAGGTAGTGATTATTGATGATGAGCCGATTATCGTAACCGGGCTGACGAAACTGGTTCCCTGGGAGAAATATGACTGTCAGGTGGCAGGAACCGCATCCGATGGTCAGGAGGGCCTGGAGCTGATACGGAAGGTCCGGCCGGATATGGTGTTTTCTGATATTTATATGCCGAGAATGGACGGACTTTTGATGGCGGCGGCTCTGAAATCGGAGTATGAGGACATGGAGATAACGATCCTTACGGGGTACCGGGATTTTGAGCTGGTGCAGCAGGCCCTTCGTCTGGGAATTTGCCGTTTTATACTGAAGCCCTCCAGTATGGAGGAATTGGAAGAAGCCCTGGCTGCCATGACGGAGAAGCTGAAAAAGAAAGGGATCCTGCCGGAGAGGCAAAGGGACATTCTGCCTTTCGGGGAAGAGGAACAGAGAAGCATCCTGCCGGACCGGGAAGAGGGACAGAGAGGCATCCTGCCGTCAAATAAGGAGGAGCAGGCTTCCCGGCCCGAAAGCGAAGCGGAGGAAAAAACGCAGACAGAGTCGGAATCACAGGCGGGCAGTTTTATTGTAAAAAACGCCCTGGCCTATATGCGGTCAAATTACCGCAGCAGGCTCACGCTGAAGGATGTGGCGGATAATACCTATGTCAGTCAATGGCATCTGAGCAAGCTGCTGAACCGGCATACGGAACAGAGCTTTTCCGAGCTGCTAAATTCGATTCGTGTGGAAGAGGCAAAGCGGCTCCTGGAAAATCCCGCTCTGCGAATCGGGGATGTGGCAGAGGAAGTGGGCTTTCTCGACCTGGCGCATTTTTCCAGAGTCTTTAAGAAGGTTACAGGTATTTCGGCCAATGAATACCGAAACCGGCTGAAATGATTCGGACGGCATCCGGTGCGAAGGGTTGTACCGGCGGGCTTGAAATGGCAGTATGATGAGAGAAGTATGAGAATTTAGACAAAAGCAGAAAGGAAGAAGCGACATGTTAGTTACTCTGAAGGAGATTATGAAAATTGCAGAAGAAAAGCAGATTGCCGTGGGGGCGTTTAATACACCAAATCTGGAAGCGCTTCAGGCTATTCTGGGAGCGGCAGAGGAATTGAAGCTGCCTGTGATTATTCAGTTTGCCCAGTGCCATGAACCGTGGATACCGCTGGAGCTGATCGGCCCCATTATGGTAGAGGCGGCAAAAAAAGCGGCGGTTCCGGTCTGCGTGCACCTGGATCACGGCGAGACCTTAGAGTATCTGCAGAAAGCCCTGGATCTGGGATTTACCGGAATTATGTACGATGGCTCTGTTCTTCCGTATGAGGAGAATCTTGCCAATACGAAAAAGGCAGTGGCCATGGCGGAAAAGGCGGGAGCGTCCGTGGAAGCGGAGCTGGGTTCTATGGGAAGAAGAGAATCCGGCGCAGGGGATGATACGGGAGAGAATGATGAGACAAAGATCTATACCGATCCGGCGCAGGCGGCTGTTTTTGTAAAAGAGACGGGCATCGATGCGCTGGCCTGCTCGTTCGGAACGACTCATGGTATTTATCTGACTCAGCCCAGGCTGGATTTTGATGTGGTGAAGCAGGTAAGGGCATTGACCGGAGAGATGCCGGTGGTAATGCATGGAGGCTCCGGCGTGAGCAAAGAGGATTACGGCAAGGCGATCCGGGCAGGAGTCCGCAAGGTGAATTATTTTACTTATATGGATAAGTCCGGCGGAAGCGGAGCCCTGGAATATTTCAGGACCGTAAAAGAAAATGAACCGGTATTTTTCTCTTCTGTTTCTATGGCGGGAAGAGATGCCATGAAGGCAGATGTGAAGCGGGCCATGGAAATGTTTGCCCTGATGGACTAAATGAAAGCATCGACTGGATGAATAGGAAAGCCGGGAATTATTCCCGGCTTTTTAGAATGTCATCGTAAAATTCTTTCATTTCTTCCTGCGTTTTAAAAACAGCCACATACATCTGGTTGCCCATGGCTCCGGATAAGGCATCCGGGATCCGGTCCATCATTTTCATGTTGTGACCGTATTTCTCCATGATCTCCCGGTGACTCATGGCAAAGTCTTTTCCGTCCCGGCGTCCGGCGAAGGCGCAGTAGGCATGCTTGCCCACCGGCATGGTAGAACGGTCGAAGGCAATCATATCGGCCCAGATTTTGTAGACGTCGGTGCTGTGGGCGAAGTCCATCATATCGGGAGAGAAGCCGCCGCAGGGGCGCATATTCACTTCCAGGGCAACGATCTCTCCTTTTTTGCCCAGCCCTTCCTGATCCGCCAGGAGACGGAAGAATTCAAAGTGTACAAACCGGCTTTTTACGCCGAAGCTTTTGACGGTGGCCCGGCCGGCGGTTCTGGTATCCTCCGGCAGATCCTTCAGGATGTAATAAATAGAATTATCTTCATTATTTACAATATCCATAATTGACATGGGCGTAACGTTTCCGGTCTCAAACATGGGCTCGCCATTGGAATCAATGATGGCATCATAGGAATTCACCTCACCATTCACATATTCCTCCATAATATATTGGGTGTTGGGCCATTTCAGATCGAAGAAGTTTTTCATCTGTTCATCGTTTTCCAGACGGAAGGTGTGGGAGGCGCCCACGCCGTTGTCCGGTTTGGCAACTACGGGATAATGGACCTTTCTGGCAAAGCTCAGACAATCTTCCAGGGTATCCACCATATGATAGCGGGCCACCGGAATACCGGCTTTCTGATAATATTCCTTCATCTTTGATTTGAATTTGATCCGGGGCATATCAGCCACCTGGAAGCCGCTTTTAATATTAAAATCCGTACGCAGCTTGGCGTCCCGCTCCAGCCAGTACTCATTATTGGATTCCAGCCAGTCCATACGGCCGTGCTTATAGATGAGAAAGGCCACCGCCCGGTATACTTCCTCCTCGTTTTCCAGGTTGCTGACTTTAAAATATTCGTTCAGGCTTTCCTTTAAGTGCTCCGGCAGCTCATCGTAGGGCTGATCGCCGATTCCCAGGACATTCATTCCGTTTTTCTTCAGCTCCCGGCAGAACATCCAGTAGTTGGTGGGAAAATTGGGGGAAATAAATAAAAAATTCTTCATAACTTACTCCTTCCTATGCTTTTGTAATTGTATAAGGGATAGAATTGTGATGCGTTTTGCTACTTTTCATCTAACAGATAGGGAAGGAAGTAGACAACCTGTTTGTACCACCAGTCCCAGTCATGGGAGCAGTCATAGCCCCAAAGGTCTACCCAGGCGGATATGTGTTTGGCCTGGAGCAGACTGCCTAACTGGCGGGTGGATTCCGGGAGCTCCCAGGGTCCCTGTCCTGCACAGATAACCGCTTTCTTCTGGTTGTACAGGGGGATAAACGGATGATCTTCGGGCAGGTTTGCCATATAGTGGATGGGAGAGTTCTGATATACCAGATCATCCATGTAGCCGCCAAAGCCGTATTCAGCAGTATAGATTCCGCTGAGAGCCAGCAGCCGGTCAAAAAGATCCGGTCTGCGCAGATACAGGTTGGCCGCATGGGTGGCGCCGAGACTGCAGCCGAATACAAAAATGCCGGGATATCCTTCCCAGCCGTTGCGGCTGTTTGCCGTGTCTCTCATGAAAGGAACCATCTCATCCGTAATGAACCGAATCCACTGCTCGTACCGTTCGATTCGCCAGCAGGGATCTCCGGCTGTGTTGGACCAGGTTTCTTTGTCGATGGTGTCAATCGAGAACACCATAACCTTACCTGCATCGATCCAGGGTGCCCACACATCCGCCATGTGAAAATTCTCGAAATCAAAAAAACGTCCGTCCTGGCAGGGGATAAACAGCACCGGACGTCCGGCATGTCCGTAGATCTTACATTCGCAGTCCTTATTCAAGGCATGGCTGTATTCTTTCAAATATTGGGTTTCCATTGTCGTTTTTCTCCTTTATATGCTGCTGTTTTCGTTTTTCAGGGACGCCCCTTGCGGTACTGAAAAGTATGGGGGAACCGGGGGGTGAAAAACTGCCGCTATGCTTCGTAAGTGAGCGTATGCATAACAAAGGGAAGCTGCTTTTCCCAGCTTGCTTCGCTGTGATTTCCAAAGGGGACGATCCGGCTGGTAAGAAAAATCTTCTTTTGCAGCAGAAGAAGAGACATCTGCTCGAATTGCTTCTGCATGATTTTATGAAAACCGATCTCCCGGGAGCCATAATCCATATAGATAACGGTGTCCGGCTGGACCTTAGCGGTTTTTACCAGGTTTTCCAGCCGGGCAGGGGAAGTCCAGATGGAAGGGGAGAGAGCGGCCGCTTTGGAAAAGTATGCATTGTATTCCAGTACGGCATAAAGACTCATCAGGCCGCCCATGGAGCTTCCGCCGATATACGTATGCTCCCGGTCAGGCTGTGTCCGGTACTGGCTGTCGATCTCCTTTTTGAAAGTGTGGATCAGCCACTCCATGGTGTCCCGGCCCCGGCCTTCGATTTTCCCCAGCTTTGGATCCGTAAAGGAATAGGGGGAATATTCCTTCAGCCTTCCGTTGTCCGGGTCGTGGCTGCATTCCACTGCCGCAACGATAAGCTGAGTATCTGTATAATCCAGGTATTCCTTCATTCCCCAGCATTTGCCGTAGGTTGCGTCGGAATCAAAAAATACGTTGTGTCCGTCAAACATATACAGCACGGGGTATCTTCGATCAGGTTCGTATGTATAGGATTCCGGCAGATAAACGTAGGCAGTGCGCTCCTCGGGCCCGGACTGCGCCGGAAACAGAATGTTCCATCTCTTTACCATAGTGTTCACCATTCTTTCTGTGTAACTTAAAAATGCCGCCGGCATTCTTAAAACCGGATTATACGCCTATTTTTGGGGAAATACAATGCATTTTCGCCTTTAAATTTTCAAGGCTTATCTTAGCCTTGCTGAATTTGCCGGACGGGGTTATAATACCCTTGTCACTTTTGTGCTCTAAAAATCAGCAGAAACGAGTGGAGAAGAAAGAAGGAATACGATGAAGATAGCGGCTTATAATTACAGGGATTTTGATGAGGCCCGGTATTTTGAAAAATTTGCTTCGGTTTACGGCGTGGAGATCGTGCCGATCCGGGAGACGCCCTCTCCGGAAAATGCCGGGATGGCTTGCGGCTGTGAAGGAGTCAGCGTGATTACCACGCCGATTACCGGGGACATTATCCGGGCCTGGAAGGAGGCGGGGGTAAAGCATATTTCCACCCGTACCATCGGATACGATCATGTGGATCTGGAGGAAGCAAAGAAGCAGGGCATGGCGGTGAGCAATGTGACCTATTCCACCGGAAGCGTGGCAGATTATACGGTGATGCTGATCCTGATGGCCCTGCGCCGGATGAAGTCGATCATCAAGCGGGCGGAAGGGATGGATTATTCTCTGAACGGAAACATCGGCCGGGAAATCGGCAGCCTGACGGTGGGAGTAGTGGGCACCGGGAAGATTGGTACGCATGTGATCCGAAATCTGTCCGGTTTCGGCTGCAGGATCATAGCCTATGATCTTTATGAGAATGATACGGTAAAGCAGTATGCTTCCTATTGTACGCTGGAGGAGCTCTTTGCAGAAAGCGACGTAATTACCTTTCATACCCCGGCTACGCCCAGCAGCTATCATATGGTCAATGCAGAAACCATCAGGACCATGAAGGACGGCGTGATAATCGTGAATACCGCCCGGGGAAGCATTATTGATACACCGGCTTTTATCGAAGCGCTGGAGCAGGGAAAGATCGGCGGTGCGGCGCTGGATGTGATTGAAAATGAGCTGGGTATTTTTTATGGAGACTATAAATATCAGGTGATCGGGCACCGGGAAATGTCCATCCTAAAGGATCTTCCCAATGTGCTGATGCTGCCCCATATGGCGTTTTATACGGAAAATTCGGTTTCCGACATGGTGGAGCATTCCATCAGCCATATCGTGAACGGAGACGGCAACGTGGTGCCGGGATCCGGTAAATAAAAACAGATTCTTCCGAAGCCCGGCCGCAGGAGCAGTTGCTGTGTAACCGGATGCGGCAAAAGGGAAACGGAGCAGTCATGAAATCAAAAGGACGGGAATGCGCTTTGCGCAGAAAATCAGGTATGGGAAAAAAGAAAAAAGAACTGGAACATGTGGTGAAGCAGATCTATCCAGGCTCCATAGCGGAGGAACTGGAAATCCGGCCGGGAGACGTGCTGCTGGAAATTAACGGTCAAAAGATTGAGGATGTGTTTGATTACCGCTATCTGATCAAGGACGAATATATTGAGGTATTGGTGCGCAAACCGGACGGGGAAGAGTGGCTGCTGGAGATCGATAAGGAGTATGACGAGGATCTGGGGCTGGAGTTTGAAAACGGTCTGATGAGCGAATACCGTTCCTGCAGCAACCGGTGCATCTTCTGTTTTATTGACCAGATGCCGCCCGGGATGCGGGATACTCTGTATTTTAAGGATGATGATTCCCGCCTGTCATTTCTGCAGGGAAATTATATTACCCTGACTAATATGAAGCAGGAGGACATCGACCGGATCATCCGGATGCATCTGGCACCCATTAACATCTCCGTACAGACAACGAATCCCAAACTTCGCTGTAAGATGCTGAATAACCGGTTTGCCGGAGAAAAGCTGAAATATTTGGATACGCTGTATGAGCATCAGATCGAGATGAACGGTCAGGTGGTGTGCTGCAAGGGTGTAAATGACGGAAAGGAGCTGGAGCGGACCATCCATGATCTGGAAAAATACCTGCCGTTTCTGCGCAGCGTATCCGTGGTTCCGGCAGGGCTGACCAGGTTTCGGCAGGGATTGTATCCTTTGGAATTGTTTTCTGCCGGGGAGGCCGGTGAAGTCATTGATCTGATCGAAAGCCTTCAGCCGATCTATTACGAAAAATACGGCCTTCATTTTATTCATGCCAGTGACGAGTGGTACTTTCTGGCGGGAAGGGATTTTCCGGAGGAGGAGCGCTACGACGGTTACATTCAATTGGAAAACGGTGTGGGCATGATCCGGCTGCTGATGAACGAATTTGCCGATGCGCTGCAGGAGGAGAAGGAACACAAAGATTATGCGGGGCGCAGGGAAACGGTCTGCCGCAAGGTGACTATTGCCACCGGCAAGCTGGCTTATCCGGTGATCTGCACACTTGCGGAAAAAATGACAGAGGCTTTTCCGAAGCTGAAAATCCGGGTCTGCGAGATCCGGAATGATTTCTTCGGCGAGACGATCACGGTATCCGGACTGATCACAGGCAGAGATCTGGTGGATCAGCTAAAGGAGCAGCAGGCGGCAGGGCTGGATCTGGGAGAGGAATTGCTGATTCCGGAAAATATGCTGCGTATGGGTGAGCAGGTGTTTTTGGATGATATGACGGTACAGGAAGCAGAGCGTATGCTGGGACTCCGGGTGACGGCGGTGGATGCGTCGGGACAGTCCTTTGTGGAGGCGCTGCTGGAGCCGGGGTACTGCATGGAGCGGGAGAATGACAATTTTGTCTATATCCAGGCGTATGACCGGCAGCCGGATTGAGAAATTTTTGAACGGAGATTTTTATAGAAGCAGTGAAACGCAGGCTGTTGACGAAAACGAAAGAAATAGAGGAATGGGCGGAGTATGGCAGGAAAATCTACGAAGCGGCCCGGATTTGCGGGCAATCTGTTTTGGGCGCTGATGCTGACGATTTTTATTTTTACCTTATCGGTGGTGCTGGTTTTAAATTTTAAATGGTTATACTATATAGATATCCTTCTGCTTGGACTGGAAAAGCGTTCTGGGATGAGTGCGGATGCTATCCGGGCAAATTATGATACCCTGATCCGGTACAATCAGTTCTGGTATCACGGGGACCTGGTATTTCCCACATTGTTTATGTCCAATACCGGGCGCATCCATTTTCAGGAGGTAAAGCGGATCTTTGCGGTGATCCAGTATCTTTGCATGGGCAGCTTCCTGCTGTCTGTGATCGGAATGATCCGGTACGGCAGAAGGAGGAGCGCTTCCTGGCTGCGGACTGCGGGCATCCTGACGCTGGCAATTCCGGCCGTGCTGGGTATCTTGGCGGCGGTAAACTGGGACGCCTTTTTTGTGGCCTTTCATAAGCTGTTTTTCCGCAACAATTACTGGCTGTTTGATTCCAGGACGGATCCGGTAATTTTGATTCTGCCGGATGCATATTTTCTGCATTGTGCAGTGTTGATCCTGCTTCTGGTCCTTCTGGGGAGCCTGCTTTGCTTCCTGGCTTACCGGCGCCGCAGTAGAAAGCTGGCGGCTGCCAATGCATACCGGGCCGGACGCAGAAGAAGCAGATGATTTGCCGGCTGCGGCAATCATGGTTTTAAGAACGTACCAGGCAACAACAAATAATGAGCGAATCAGGGAGAAGAAAAGATGGATATGAATCAGATACCGGCGTATGAGCTGGTAATGAAGGAAAATATCCCGGATGTGCAGTCCATGGGATATCTTTTGAAGCATAAAAAAAGCGGCGCCAGGATCCTGGTGCTGGAAAATGAAGATGAGAATAAGGTGTTTAATATTGCGTTCCGGACTACGCCGGACAACAGCACAGGCGTTGCCCACATTATCGAGCATACGGTGCTTTGCGGCAGCAGGAAATTTCCTTCCAAGGACCCCTTTGTGGAGCTGGTGAAGGGATCTATGAATACCTTCCTGAATGCCATGACCTATCCGGACAAGACGATGTTTCCGGTGGCAAGCTGCAATGATGCGGATTTTGCCAATCTGATGGACGTTTATCTGGATGCGGTATTTTTCCCGAATATTTATAAAAAGGAAGAGATTTTCCGCCAGGAGGGCTGGAATTACCAGTTGGAGGATCCCCAGGACGAGCTGGAATATAACGGTGTGGTTTACAATGAAATGAAGGGGGCATTCTCTTCTCCGGATGATGTGCTGGAACGGGAAATTCTGAATTCTCTGTTTCCGGACAATACCTATCATTATGAATCCGGCGGCGATCCGGAGTGCATTCCGGATCTGAGCTATGAGGAATTTCTGAATTTCCACCGGAAATATTATCATCCCTCCAACAGCTACATTTATCTTTACGGAAAAATGGATACGGCAGAACGGCTGAACTGGTTGGATCGGGAGTATCTCAGTCTGTTTGAGGAGCAGCCGGTGGATTCGGCCATCAAGCTGCAGAAGCCCTTTTCACAGCCGGAGGAGGTGCATCGGAAATATTCCATTGCCCAGGGGGACACGGAAGAGGACAATACCTATCTGGCATACAATGTGGCGGTGGGTACCAGTCTGGATACCCGGTTAGCCAGTGCTTTTGCTGTGCTGGAATATGTGCTGCTGGAAGCGCCGGGAGCGCCGCTGAAGCAGGCGCTGCTGGATGCAGGGATCGGAAAGGATATTTTAAGCTCCTATGACAGCGGAACACTGCAGCCGGTGTTTTCCATTATTGCCAAGAATGCCAACGTCTCCGACGGGGAACGTTTCCGGAAGCTGATTCGGGAAGAGCTGGAGAAGATCATAGAAAAGGGATTGGACGAGCGGGCGATACAGGCGGCCATCAATATTATGGAATTTAAGTTCCGGGAAGCAGATTACGGTGCGTATCCCAAGGGGCTGATGTACGGGCTGGATGTGTTTGACAGTTGGCTTTATGACGATACGAAGCCCTTTGATTATCTGAGGCAGCTTGGAGATTTTGATTTCCTGAAGCAGCAGATCGGCACCAGATACTATGAGGAATTGATCCGGAAATGGATTTTGGAAAACAACCATGCTTCCTTTGTGGTGGTGGAGCCGGAAAAGGGACTGACTGCAAAGCTGGAGGAGGCTACCCGCAGGAAGCTGCGCAGATACAAGGAATCCCTTTCCATGGAGCAGGTGGCTGAGCTGGTGGAAAAGACAAGGAAGCTGCGCAGTTTCCAGGAAACGCCCTCTACGCAGGAGGAACTGGAGCGGATTCCCATGCTTTCCAGAGAGGATATGCGCAAAGAGGCGCTGCCCTTCTCCAACCGGGAGCTGGACTGGGAGGGAATCCGGGTGCTGCATCATGACTATGCCACCAACGGAATTGCCTATATTACACTGTTGTTTGACGCTTCCTGCCTGAAGCAGGAGGATCTGCCTTATCTGGGAATTTTGAAAAATGTGCTGGGCATGGTAGATACCGCCCATTACGGATATGGAGAGCTGTACAATGAAATCAACCGGAATACGGGAGGGATTACTCCCGGCGTTTCCCTGTTTCCCAATGAGAAGGAAGCTTCTTTGGTGAAAGCGGCATTTGGAATCCAGGTGCGCACACTTTACGATAAAATCGGATATGCTTTCCGGATGATTGAAGAAATCCTTTTTACCTCCAATCTGGAGCAGGAAAAGCGTCTGCTGGAGATTATGAAGAAGCTGAAATCCAGAACGCTGGCTCATTTGAATGCGGCAGGAAGCGCTACGGCGGCAGTCCGTTCCATGTCCTATTTTTCTCCGGCTTTCCTGGTAAACGACAGTATCAGCGGCATTGCTTTCTATAAGACCGTGGCGGATCTGGAGGCTCATTTTGAGGAGAAGAAGGAGCTTTTAAAGAGCAGGCTGAAGGATGTGCTTGCCCGCATTCTGAAAAAAGGCGGTTTGATGATCAGCTTTACCGGAGATGCGGAGGGGTTGGAGCTTATGAGGGCTCCGGTATCCGGGCTTTTGCGGCGTCTGCCGGGTGAAGCGGGGGGAGAGGCGCTTCATAATTTAAAGGGCCTTTGCCTGGAAAAGAAAAATGAAGGCTTTCTGACTCCGGCCAAGGTACAGTATGTGGCCAGAAGCGGAAACTTCCGGGAAAAGGGCTTTGAATATACCGGAGCTCTGAGGGTTCTGAAGGTCATTATGAGCTACGAGTACCTGTGGAGCAACATTCGCGTGGTGGGCGGAGCCTACGGCTGCAGCGGCAGCTTCGGAAGAAATGGAGATTCCAACTTTGTTTCCTACCGGGATCCCCACCTGAAAAAAACAAACCAGGTGTATGAGGGTGTTCCGGAATATCTGAAGAGCTTTACGGCAGACCCAAGAGATATGACAAAATATGTGATTGGGACGATCAGTGAGATGGATACTCCGTTTCCGCCCTCCGCTCTGGGGCGGCGGTCCCTGAATGCGTATCTGAGCGGCCTGACCGTGGAGGCCCTGCAGAAGGAGCGGGATCAGGTTCTGGCGGTAAGTCAGGAGGATATTCGGGCGCTGGCGCCGCTGATGCAGGCGGTATTGGATTCCGGCTGCATCTGCGTGCTGGGAAATGAAGAAAAACTAAAATCAGAAGAAGAACTGTTTTCCGTACTGGAGGAACTGAACTGACGGATCTCCGCATAAGGCAGTGATGAGAACTAAGCTGCGGCAGAAAGCGGAAAACGGTTCCCGGAGGATAAGGATAAAATATGGAAAATGCGAAATTTAAGTCCGGCTTTGCCACACTGATCGGCAGGCCGAATGTGGGAAAATCCACTCTGATGAATCACCTGATCGGCCAGAAGATTGCGATTACCTCCAGCAAGCCTCAGACCACAAGAAACCGGATCCAGACAGTCTATACGTGTCCGGAGGGACAGATTATTTTTCTGGACACGCCCGGCATTCATAAGGCGAAAAACAAGCTGGGAGAATATATGGTTACGGTGGCCGAGCGGACCTTAAGCGAGGTGGATGTGATTCTGTGGCTGGTGGAGCCCTCCGCCTTTATCGGAAAGGGAGAGCGGCATATTGCGGAACAGCTAAGGCAGACAAAGACGCCGGTGATTCTGGTGATGAATAAGATCGATACGGTCTCAGTCCAGGATGTGCCGAAATTTCTGGATGCATACCGTCAGATCTATGATTTTGCAGAGCTGATCCCGGTTTCGGCCCTGAGGGGGAGAAATCTTCAGACGGTGATCGATGCGATATTAAAATATCTCCCCTATGGCCCTCAGTTTTACGATGAGGATACGGTGACGGATCAGCCCCAGCGCCAGATTGCGGCGGAGCTGATTCGGGAGAAGGCCCTGCGCTGTCTGGATGAAGAAATCCCCCATGGCATTGCGGTGGCCGTTGACCAGATGCGTGAGCGTCCGGGCGGGCAGATCATGGACATTGAAGCTACGATTATCTGTGAACGGGATTCGCATAAGGGCATCATCATCGGTAAGGGAGGCGCTATGCTGCGCAAAATCGGCAGCCAGGCCCGCAGAGAGATCGAGGATATGCTGGAAATGAAGGTGAATCTGCAGCTCTGGGTAAAGGTGAAGAAAGACTGGCGGGACAGTGATTTCCTGATCAAGAATTTCGGATACAACAAAAAAGAAATTTAGGATGTTAAAAATGAGCCAGGGGATAACATTGACCGGCATGGTGCTGTCGGCGGCCCCTTCGGGGGATTATGATAAGAGAGTGGTGCTGCTGACGAAGGAACGGGGAAAGATTACAGCCTTCGCCAGAGGCGCCAGAAGGCAGAACAGCTCTCTGCTGGCAGCAGCCAGCCCGTTTACCTTTGGAAATTTTCTCCTTTACGAGGGACGGACGGCGTATACGCTGGCCGGTGCTGAAATCAAAAACTATTTTGAGAAGGTAAAGGAAGATTTTCAGGGAGCCTTTTATGGATTTTATTTTATGGAATTTGCGGAATATTACGGACAGGAAAATCTGGATGCATCCCAGATGCTGAATTTGCTGTATGTTTCTTTGCTGGCCCTGGAGAAGGAAAAGCTGCCGGACCGGCTGGTGCGGTATGTGCTGGAAATAAAGATGATGGTTATCAACGGAGAATATCCTCAGGACATTGTTCTGGATCCGGCTTTATCGGATGCGGCCCGCTATACGCTTCGTTATGTGATACAAGCGCCGATCCGGAATCTTTACACCTTTACCGTGAAAGATGAGGTACTGGAGGAAATCGCCGGAGTACAGGATAAAATCCGGCAGAAATATATGGACCGCAGGCTGAAATCACTGGATATTCTGGAGGATATGGTGAAATAAAATAATTGTTGAAAATATGCGCTTTTAACGTTATAATGAATGAGATTTGTCAGGTGACTGCGTTTGGCGCAGGAGACGGTTTAGGAGGTACTGCATGAGAACAGGCAGGTTCGGCAGAATAGCCGCAGTTGTTGTGTGTACGCTGATGCTCGGCGGATGTGATATGCTGGATGAGGTACTGGAGGAAAAGGCCTGGGAGCCGGGAGAGACAGCCCTGCAGGTGCTGGAGGACGGTACGGTGACGGAGACGGTCATCGATCAGTTGGACGAAAGCTACTATAGCAGCTCGGAGCTGGAGAGCATGGTCAACAGTTCGGTCGGCCAGTATAATAAGGAACACGGAGCAGATGCGGTGACGGTGGACAGTCTGATCATTGAAAATAATCAGGTTACACTGACCATGACCTACCGTACCGCGCAGGATTACGCAGATTACAATAACGTCCGTTTTTACAATGGTTCCATGCTGGGTGCCGAGATGGACGGATATTTATTTTACAATCAGTTTAAGCAGGTAGAGAAGGGTACCGTGACCGGGGAGGGGCTTTCCAATGAGGAGCCCTTGAAGCATAAGGAGCTGCAGGTATTGGTAACAGATACCTCTCATGCGGTGAAGGTTCCCGGTGATGTGGTCTTTCTCAGTACTAATGCAGCGCCCATGGGCCGTAAGGAAGTGAAACCTGTGCCGGCAGAGGCTTCTTCCGAGGAAGAGGGTCTGGTGCTGCCTTCCAATGCTGTGTATGTGGAGGAGGACCATTCTCCGGTGACGGCGAAGGATCTGGAAAAAACTTATTTATATATTATTTATGAGTTTTGATTTTGAGGAGGAGAAAGATGGAAAAAACAATGGAAAAGATCGTTGCGTTGGCTAAG
The DNA here is from genome assembly GCA_030537145.1 of Lachnospiraceae bacterium. Taxonomy (GTDB): domain Bacteria; phylum Bacillota; class Clostridia; order Lachnospirales; family Lachnospiraceae; genus Merdiplasma. The sequence continues at coordinate 31,934 of JAUNON010000017.1, forward strand.
GGCAGAGGATTTGTATATCCCGGCTCCGAAATCTACGGCGGTCTGGCGAATACCTGGGATTACGGCAATCTGGGTGTTGAACTGAAAAACAATGTAAAAAAAGCATGGTGGCAGAAATTTGTCATGGAAAACCCTTACAATGTGGGTGTGGACTGCGCCATTCTGATGAATCCCCAGACCTGGGTGGCATCCGGTCATCTGGGCGGATTTTCTGATCCGCTGATGGACTGCAAGGAGTGCCATGAGAGATTTCGTGCAGACAAGCTGATCGAGGATTACTGTGAGGAGAAGTCTATCACACTGGAGAAACCGATTGATGCGTTTTCCCAGGAGGAAATGAGAGATTTTGTTGAAGATCACAAAATCCCCTGTCCTTCCTGCGGCAAGCACAATTTTACCGATATCCGCCAGTTTAACCTGATGTTTAAGACCTTCCAGGGTGTGACGGAGGATGCGAAGAATACGGTTTATCTGAGACCGGAGACGGCGCAGGGCATCTTTGTCAACTTTAAAAATGTGCAGAGAACCTCCAGAAAGAAGATCCCGTTCGGTATCGGACAGATCGGAAAATCCTTCCGTAATGAGATCACGCCGGGTAACTTTACCTTCCGTACCAGAGAGTTTGAACAGATGGAGCTGGAATTTTTCTGCGAGCCTGGAACGGATCTGGAATGGTTCCAATACTGGAGAAGCTTCTGCATCAACTGGCTGAAATCGCTGGGCATGAAGGATGAGGAGATGCGCGCCCGTGACCATGCGCCGGAGGAATTGTGTTTCTACAGCAAGGGAACCACAGATATTGAATTCCTGTTCCCCTTCGGCTGGGGCGAGCTGTGGGGCATTGCTGACAGGACCGACTATGACCTGACGCAGCATCAGAATACCTCCGGACAGGATATGAGCTATTTTGATGATGAGAAGAAGGAAAAATATATTCCTTATGTTATCGAGCCGTCTCTGGGTGCGGACCGTGTGGTTCTTGCATTCCTGTGCAGCGCTTATGATGAGGAGGAGCTGGAAGGCGGAGATGTGCGTACCGTGCTTCATTTCCATCCGGCGCTGGCACCGGTGAAGATCGGCGTGCTGCCTCTTTCAAAGAAGCTGAACGAGGGAGCGGAGAAGGTATTCTCCATGCTGTCTAAGAAGTATAACTGTGAATTTGACGACAGAGGAAATATCGGAAAGCGTTACAGAAGGCAGGATGAGATCGGTACGCCTTTCTGCGTCACCTACGATTTTGATTCCGAGACGGACGGCGCAGTAACGGTCCGTGACCGTGATACCATGGCTCAGGAGAGGGTAAAGATCGAAGATCTTCCCGCATATTTCGAGGAAAAATTTGCATTTTAATGCATACAGGGTATAGTAAAAATATGCATTTTGTATTATAATCAGGTATCAATGGGCTGCCGGGGCAAAAGGCACAGAGTGCCTTGGATGTACCGGAGCAGCCGCAACATTTCATATATGAGAGATTAAGAAACAGGAGGATTTTAAAATGAGTGAATTAAAAGGTGCAATGATCATCGGACAGTCTGGCGGACCTTCTTCCGTTATTAATGCAAGCTGCTACGGCGCTATCAAAGCCGGCCTTGACTCTGATGTGATCACAAAGGTTTACGGCGCTGCAAACGGTATCGTAGGCGTTCTGAATGATAAGCTTTATGTGATGGATGAGGAAGATCCGGAAGAGCTGGCGATTATGCGCTATACTCCGTCCTCTGCGCTGGGCTCCTGCCGTTACAAGATCGCAGACCCGGATGTGGACGATACCGATTACAAAAAGATTCTGGAAATTTTCAAGAAATATGATGTGCGCTATTTCTTCTACAATGGCGGGAATGATTCCATGGATACCTGCAACAAGATCTCCAAATACATGAAGAAGGTGGGATATGACTGCCGTGTTATGGGTATTCCCAAGACCATCGATAACGATCTGTTCGGCACCGATCACTGCCCGGGCTTTGCTTCCGCAGCAAAATACATCGCTACCTCCCTGGTAGAGGTATATCAGGATGCTCATGTATATGACAAAGGACAGGTTACGATCGTTGAGATCATGGGACGTCATGCTGGATGGCTGGCAGGCGCTGCTTCTCTGGCGCGTGTAGCCGGCTACGGCCCGGATCTGATCTACCTTCCGGAAGTAAACTTCAATCAGGAAGAGTTCCTGGAGGATGTTGAAAGAATTTGGAACGAGAACAAAAATGTTCTGGTAGCTGTTTCCGAGGGTATTCATTATGAGGACGGTACTTTTGTATCTGAGGCAAAGACCTCCGCTACCGATGGTTTCGGACATGCGCAGCTTGGCGGATTGGCTGCAAAATTGGGCGATGTGGTTAAGAATGCAATTCCGGGCGTAAAGGTTCGTCCTATCGAGTTGTCTCTGCTTCAGAGATGTGCGGAGCACTGCGCATCCCAGACTGACTCGGAAGAGTCCTTTATGGCAGGCCAGACCGCAGTGAAGGAAGCCATCACAGGCGTGACCGATAAGATGGTTGGCTTTAAGTGCACCCGTGATGAGAACGGATACAAGTGCGAAGCAGACCTGCTGGATCTGTCCTCCGTGGCAAACTACGAGAAGAAGGTTCCGGTAGAATGGATCAATGAGCGTGGAAACAACGTAACCGACGCTTACATTGAATATGCGCTTCCGCTGATCCAGGGCGAGATCCAGATGAAGAAGGAAAACTCCCTGCCCAGATTCGTTCGTCTGAAAAAAGTGGTTGCAAAATAAAAAACAATAGAAAAAGAAAAGAATGAACAGGCTGCTGCAGAATCGGGCATTTTGATTTTGCGGCAGCTTTTTTGTTTCACAGGAAAGACATTTCCGCTTTAAAATGCGAAAGTGTGCGGCTTTCCTATGAAACAAAGCCCTTCGGGCGTTGATGCGCACGGATGCATAAGGGAATTGATTGCTGCGTAATCTGCATCCGGCGCAAAAAATGCGCTAAAAATGCATGGGGCATAATGCACAAAATGATAAAAAAATAACGAACTAGTATATGCAAAACATACAGGAATACTATCCCGCGAAAAAACAGATCTATCATTTATCAACAAATCCCCAAAAATAAATACAATTTATTTGGATAAATTTCTTGACGATCTTTGTATTTATGTTACAATAGTAATGTGATTAACTCATCAAAAGACGGCTCCACCCAGCGACTGCACGGATGAAGCTGCCTTTTGATGGGTTAGTCTAAAGTATGAATATGACTAGGAGGTATGTATAAGATGGCAAAATGGGTTTATATGTTCACGGAAGGGAACGCAGGAATGCGTAATCTGCTGGGCGGCAAAGGGGCCAACCTTGCGGAAATGACCAGCCTTGGACTCCCGGTACCACAGGGCTTTACCATTACTACGGAAGCGTGTACACAGTATTATGAGGACGGAAGAAAAATAAATGATGAAATAATGGCTCAGATTATGGAAGCTATTACGAAGATGGAGGGGATAACTGGCAAAAAATTCGGTGACAGGGAAAACCCTCTTTTAGTTTCTGTTCGTTCCGGTGCAAGAGCTTCTATGCCGGGTATGATGGATACGATCCTGAACCTGGGTCTGAATGAGGATGTGGTGGAGGTACTTGCGGCTAAATCCGGTAATCCCCGTTGGGCATGGGACTGCTACCGCAGATTTATCCAGATGTTTTCTGACGTGGTTATGGAAGTGGGCAAAAAGTATTTCGAAGAGCTGATTGATAAGATGAAAGCAGAAAAGGGTGTGAAGCAGGATGTGGAGCTGACTGCGGAGGATCTGAAGGAGCTGGCAAATCAGTTTAAAGCAGAATACAAAGAAAAGATCGGATTCGATTTCCCCACCGATCCGAAGGAACAACTGATGGAGGCCATCAAGGCCGTATTCCGTTCCTGGGACAATCCAAGGGCAAATGTATACCGCCGGGATAATGATATTCCTTATTCCTGGGGTACTGCTGTAAACGTACAGATGATGGCATTCGGAAATATGGGTGAGACCTCCGGTACAGGCGTTGCCTTTACCCGTGATCCGGCTACCGGAGAAAAGCATCTGATGGGCGAATTCCTGATGAATGCGCAGGGAGAAGATGTGGTGGCAGGTGTGCGCACGCCGCAGAAGATTGATCAGTTGAAGGAGGTTATGCCGGAGGTATATGAGCAGTTTGTTGGTATCTGCAAGACTCTGGAGGATCATTACAGAGATATGCAGGATATGGAATTTACCATTGAGGACAGAAAGCTCTATATGCTGCAGACCCGTAACGGTAAAAGAACAGCTAAGGCTGCATTAAAGATCGCCTGCGACCTGGTGGACGAGGGTATGATTACGGAAGAAAAGGCAGTAGCTATGATTGATCCGCGTAACCTGGATACCCTGCTTCATCCCCAGTTTGATGCGGCGGCTTTGAAGGCGGCAGTTCCGGTTTCCAGAGCGCTGGGAGCTTCTCCGGGAGCAGCCTGCGGCCAGATCGTATTCAGTGCGGATGATGCAAAGGCATGGGCAGCCAGAGGAGAAAAGGTGGTTCTGGTTCGTCTGGAAACCTCCCCGGAAGATATTGAAGGTATGAAAGCAGCTCAGGGTATTCTGACGGTGCGCGGCGGTATGACCAGCCATGCGGCAGTGGTTGCACGCGGTATGGGTGAGTGCTGCGTATCCGGATGCGGCGATATCACGATGGATGAAGCGAATAAGAAGTTTACACTGGCAGGAAAGGAATACCATGAAGGCGACTGGCTGTCACTGGACGGTTCTACCGGATGCATCTATGACGGCGTGATTCCCACTGTGGATGCCACCATCGCCGGTGAGTTCGGCAGAATTATGAGCTGGGCAGATAAATACAGAAAGCTGAAAGTAAGAACCAATGCGGATACGCCTCATGATGCAAAGAAAGCCCGTGAGCTGGGTGCGGAGGGCATCGGCCTTTGCCGTACCGAGCATATGTTCTTTGAAGGCAACCGTATTGAAGCATTCCGTGAGATGATCTGTGCTGAGACTGCGGAAGAGAGAGAGACAGCTTTGGAAAAGATCCTGCCGGAACAGCAGGGCGATTTTGAAAAGCTGTATGAGGCTATGGAAGGCAATCCTGTTACCATCCGCTTCCTGGATCCGCCTCTTCATGAGTTTGTTCCTACGGAAGAAGCAGATATTGAAAAACTGGCGGAAGCCCAGGGTAAGAGTGTTGAAGTTATCAAGGCGATTATTGATTCCTTGCATGAATTCAATCCGATGATGGGACACCGGGGATGCCGTCTGGATGTTACCTACCCGGAAATTGCAAAGATGCAGACCACGGCAGTGATTCGTGCAGCCATCAATGTGCAGAAGGCTCATCCGGACTGGAATGTATGCCCGGAGATCATGATTCCGCTGGTTGGCGACAGCAAAGAGCTGAAATACGTGAAAAAGACGGTTGTGGAGACGGCGGATGCAGAAATCGCTGCAGCAGGAAGTGAATTGAAATATCAGGTGGGCACCATGATCGAGATTCCCCGTGCGGCTTTGACTGCGGACGATATTGCAAAGGAAGCGGATTTCTTCTGCTTCGGCACGAATGACCTGACACAGATGTGCTATGGCTTCTCCCGTGACGATGCCGGAAAGTTCCTGAGCGCATACTATGATGCTAAGATATTTGAGAATGACCCGTTTGCAAAGCTTGACCAGAATGGTGTTGGTAAGCTGATGGAGATGGCAATCAAGCTGGGCAAGCCGGTTAATCCGAATCTCCATGTGGGTATCTGCGGCGAGCACGGCGGCGATCCTACATCTGTGGAATTTTGCCATAAGCTTGGACTGGATTATGTATCCTGCTCACCGTTCCGTGTACCGATTGCCAGACTGGCAGCGGCACAGGCAGCGATTGCAAATAAATAGGAGTTCTCTTCTATCTCTACCTGGATGAACGAATGAAATATGAATGGAGCTGTTGTAAAATCGAATTTGCGGCGGCTCCATTTTTTTGTTTCACAGGAAACACCTTGTTACTTTAAAGCACGAAAGTTTATGGCTTTCCTATGAAATAGGAATTGGAACGGTTGTAAATCACGAAAAGAAATGCTAAGATAACCGATAGATAAAATTGTACATGAGAGGGAAATATGGAACTGACAGCAAACACTTTTTTTATCGTTCTTCCGTTGGTTTTTTGCGCCGGATTTATTGATTCCATAGCCGGAGGAGGGGGACTCATTTCGCTTCCTGCTTATATGCTTGCAGGAGTTCCCATTCACAGGACGATTGCTACCAATAAACTGAGCAGCGGGATGGGGACGGCCGTTTCTTTTTTTCATTTCTTAAAGAAAGGCTATATGCAGCGGTTAATTTGTATTCCGGCAGTGACTGCGGCGGTGCTTGGCTCTTTCACAGGAGCGAAGCTTAGCCTGATTACAGAAGAACGGGTATTGCAGGCCCTGCTTTTACTGGTTTTGCCGGTTGCAGCCTTTTATGTACTAAAAAATAAATCCCTGGGTCATGCGGAGGGGGCTTTGGCATCCCACGACAGAAGGCAGATTCTCCTGTGTGCTGCAGTTGCATTTGTAGTGGGAGTTTATGACGGGTTATACGGTCCCGGAACAGGAACCTTTCTGATGCTTTTGCTGACCGGACTATGCAAGCTGTCTCTGAACGAAGCTGCGGGAACAGCGAAGGCCATTAACCTTACAACAAACCTTACCTCGCTTACGGTCTTTTTGGTAAACGGCCAGGTATTGTTTCCTCTGGGACTGGCCGCCGGAATCTGCAATATGCTGGGAAATTATGCCGGGAGCCATTGCTTTTCCAGCCGGGGAGAAAAGATCGCCAAGCCCTTCCTGCTGATTGTCCTGGCGCTGCTGTTTTTGAAAATGATATGGGAGCTTTTTTAAAGGAGTAAAATGCAGGGATGAATGAAAAGATTTTAATTGTGGATGATGAAAAGGAAATCGCAGATCTGATTGAGGTCTATCTAAAAAATGATGGCTATACCGTGCTGAAATGCGATAATGGTACGGATGCGCTCCGGTGCATCCAGTCAGAAAGACTGGATCTGGTGATTCTGGATGTGATGCTTCCGGATATGAACGGCTTTCGGATCTGCCAAAAAATTAGGGAACAGTACTTTTATCCGGTGATCATGCTGACTGCCAGAGTGGAGGACGGAGATAAAATCATGGGCCTGACCATCGGGGCGGATGATTATATTACAAAGCCCTTCAATCCGTTGGAGGTAACAGCCAGGGTGAAAACCCAGCTCCGCCGTTATAGCTGCTACAACCGGGCAGCCAATGCAGAGGAAAAGGATGTACCGGTTACAGAATACGATGTGAGGGGACTTGTGATCAATAAGAGCACCCATAAGTGTACGCTGTACGGAGAGGAGATTTCCCTGACGCCCATTGAGTTTTCCATCCTGTGGTATCTGTGTGAGAGACGGGGCAGGGTGATATCCTCGGAGGAGTTGTTTGAACAGGTCTGGGGAGAAAAGTTCCTGAATAATAACAATACGGTAATGGCGCATATTGGAAGGCTGCGGGAAAAACTAAAGGAGCCTGCCAAAAAACCGAAATTTATCAAAACGGTATGGGGAGTGGGGTATACTATTGAGTAAGAAGAAGCAGGCAAATAGTAATGATTATAGACAGCTTCGGACAAAAGTATTTGCAAAAACAGCGCTGATGCTGTTTGCTGCCATTTTCATTATGTCTATAATTTATAAAGTCTTTTTAAGAGGGCGCTTTGCGGATGCAGCGGTGGGCTTTTTATCGAAGGTTGTTTTCTCTGGCGATTATGATACTGCATATCGTGTATATCAGGTGATATTCCGGAATAATATGGAGCTGTTTCTTATGGCCGCTGCATTGGTGCTGTTCCTGATTGTCCTTCGAGTCTATTCAAACAGTGTTACGAGATACTTTGATGAAATTAACCGGGGAATCGATGCACTGATAGAAGAAAATACCGGCGACATTATTCTGCCGTCCGAACTGGCTTCCACAGAAGTGAAAATTAATTCCATCAAGCATACGCTGGAGCAGAGAAAGCTGGCGGCAGAGCTGGCGGAGCAGAGGAAAAACGATCTGGTGGTTTATCTGGCCCATGATTTAAAGACACCGCTCACCTCTGTGATCGGATATCTGACCCTGCTTCGGGACGAAAAGCAGATATCGGAAGAATTGAGAGAGAAGTATTTGTCTATTTCCCTGGATAAGGCGGAGCGTCTGGAGGATCTGATCAATGAATTTTTTGAAATCACACGGTTTAATCTTACCAACATCACGCTGGAATACAGCAGGATCAATCTGACGCTTCTTCTGGAGCAGCTTACCTATGAATTTGGACCGATGCTTTCGGAAAAGAATCTGATATGCAGTCTGGAAATTCCCCAAAACCTTATGCTGAAGTGTGATGCGGATAAAATGCAGCGGGTATTTGACAATCTGCTGCGCAATGCGGTCAATTACAGCTTTGCAGACAGCACGATCCGGATTGCTGCCATGCAAAAGGAGAGCTGTCTGAGTATCCGTATTACCAATCGTGGCAATACCATTCCTCAGGAAAAGCTTGCCCGGATTTTTGAACAGTTTTACCGTCTGGATAATGCCCGGGGCTCCAGAAGCGGCGGCGCAGGTCTTGGTCTTGCGATTGCGAAGGAAATTGTAGAGCTGCACGGCGGAACGATCACGGCCAGAAGTGAAAATGAGATGATTGAATTTGAAGTGATCCTTCCCCTTTGACGGGAGGAGTGGAAGGTAGGAAAATCGTAAGAAATTCCATAGAAAAAAGAGAGAAGTCTGTTGAATGGAAGAAAAAAACAGCATTCTTGTTTCTGATACAATGCTTGTGTCGGGACAGGGATGCTGTTTTATTTTGGGCGGTGCCTGCATCGGCAGGCAGATACTGCACTGCTTCGCCTGCGGGACAGAGAGGGGCATCCTTGGGAAAAGGCCGCAGTGTCAGACACCAAAATGCAGGTGGCGAGGGCATATTTTTGCGGAAAAAGGAATATTTGGAGGAGAGGAAATGGAGAAAAGAAGATACGGTCAAAAAAGTAACGGGAAAAAAAGAAACAGAAACAAAGGTCCGATGATTCTCTTATTTGTGATTTTCCTGGCTGCGGCAGTTTTTTTCGCAAGCAGCAGGGGAAAACGGGAAAACATCAGCGTTGCGCTGCCGCCGGAGGGATCCGGGATAAGTGAACGCAGCATGACAGAGGAAAATACAGAGGAAGGAAATACCGAAGGCGGGAATACCGGGGAATGGGATTTGGAAGGAGACCGTGAGAATGAGGAAAAATGGTGTCTGGAATTGGTCAACCGATGGAATCCGATGAAAACAGACGGCAGTGAGGTGGAAACTGTGACTCTGTCAAACGGGGAGCGGGTGGACACGCGTATTTATCCGCAGCTTCAGAGTATGTTTGACGCTGCAAGACAAAGCGGCGTTTACCCCATTGTTGCTTCCGGCTTCCGGACAAGAAGTGAGCAGGAGGAAATCTATTATGAGAAGATTTCTGCTTATGAGGCGGAGGGCTACTCTGACGCAGAGGCAAAGGAGGAGGCGGAACGCTGGGTTGCTGTTCCGGGTACAAGCGAACATCAGCTTGGGCTTGCCGTGGATATTAATGCGGATGGGATTTACTCAACGGGAGATCAGGTCTATACCTGGCTTGCAGAGAATGCACATAAATTTGGCTTCATTTACCGTTATCCTTCTGATAAAACTGAAATTACAGGGGTGGCAAATGAGCCGTGGCATTATCGTTATGTAGGAGTTACGGCGGCGGGAGAAATTCACCGCCAGGGAATATGTCTTGAAGAATACCTGGCGGAAACAAAGGGAATGTCCTGATTTTTCCGGAAAACATTGCGCTGCTTTTCAAAACAGGGTATACTTGTATGGAAATCAAATGAACTTTGGCAGGGAAATGAGCGTTGGGTCAACGGTTATTGTATCCTTTATCTGAAAGATACCTGGAATGCGGAAAAGAACAAGGAGCGGACATGTTAGGAAACAGACGAGGAAATCGATTGGAAAAATATGTGCAGGATTATGTGGTTTTTGATTTGGAGACTACCGGAGTTTCCCCTTCCTGGGATGAGGTCATTGAACTATCCGCTATCCGGGTCAGGGGCGGGCAGGCGGCGGAAGAATTTTCATCACTGGTAAATCCGGGCAGGTCGATTCCTTATGGGGCCAGCCAGGTGAATGGCATAACCGATGAAATGGTGGCGAACGCTCCAGCTTTTGACCGGGTACTGGCTTCTTTTCTTGACTTTGCCGGAGAGGATGTTTTGGTAGGACATAATATTCACAGCTTTGATATGCTGTTTCTTTACCGAGATGTGGAAAGGTTCTTCGGACGGCTTTTGGAAAATGATTACATAGATACCTTGCCGATCGCCAGGAGTTACCTTCCTCAACTGGCGCACCACCGGCTGACGGACCTGGCTTCGTTTTACGGAATCTCAGTGAACGGTGCGCATCGGGCCTTAAATGACTGCCGCATGAATCAGCAGGTATTTGAATATCTGGCAAAGGAGATGCAGAAGGGAAGCGGCAGGACGGCGCAAAGGCTTTGTCCAAGATGCGGGCAAGGTCTGAAGCTGCGCAGCGGCAGGTATGGACAGTTTTGGGGCTGCAGCGGATATCCCCGCTGCAGATACACGGAAAATCTTTAATTTTCAAGGTATGGCAATGGGAACATGAAAGAAGGTCAGGAAAGAGGCTATGCAGAGAGATTTAAGCCAGGGAAATATTTTTAGTACGCTGCTGCTGTTTGCCCTGCCCATGATGGCGGGAAATTTGTTGCAGCAGATTTATAATCTTGCGGATACGCTGATTGTGGGACGGTATTTGGGCCCGGATGCACTGGCGGCTGTGGGCTCGGCATATACTCTGATGACATTTCTGACCTCCGTGGTAACGGGGATATGTATGGGCTGCGGCGCCCTGTTTGCTATTGATTACGGGGCAAAGCAGCCGGAGGCCATGAAGGAGAAGATCCGGCTTTCCTTCTGGTTTGTGGCATTGGTTACAGCGGGAATCTGTGCCGTGGTTTTTTGGGGGACTGATGAAATCCTTCATCTTTTGCAGATTCCGGAGAAAATTTATGGAATGATGCGGGAATATGTGCGGATTATCTTTATTGGTATCAGCTTTACCTCCCTGTATAACTTTTTTGCCTATTTGCTGCGGGCGGTAGGAAATTCGGCAGTACCTCTTTATTTTCTGGCTTTTTCTTCTCTGCTGAATATTGGTCTGGACCTTTGGTTTGTTATGGGGCTGGGATGGGGGATTGCCGGAGCTGCAAAGGCCACTGTGATCGCCCAGGCTGTATCCGGCTTTGGAATTGCGGGTTATGCACTGATTTATGCTCCAGGGCTTCGGAGGGAAAGGCGGGTGCAGAAAAACAATGCGCAGCCGGCGAAGAAGGCGGCCCGTGGAAAAGCCCGTAGCTTTTTGCAAATTGCGCGCTATTCCAGTCTGACCTGTCTGCAGCAGTCAGTGATGAATTTTGGCATTTTAATGATCCAGGGACTGGTGAACAGCTTCGGGACCACAATTATGGCTGCGTTTGCCGCAGCGGTCAAGATCGATACCATCGCTTATATGCCGGCCCAGGAGTTTGGAAATGCCTATTCTATGTTTATTTCCCAAAACTACGGTGCAAAGGGAGAAGCACGGATTCAGAAGGGCACAAGGCTGGCCGTTAGAATTTCGATTTTTTTCTGTATAGCTGCTTCTGTTATTGTGTGTTTTCTTGCTAAGCCGCTGATGCGTATCTTTGTAGACGGATCGAAGCATGAAATTATTGCGGCCGGAGTGAACTATCTGCGGATTGAGGGGGCGTTTTATTGGGGGATTGGATGCCTTTTTCTTCTGTATGGATTTTACCGGGGCATCGGACGTCCGGAAATGTCGCTTGTTTTGACTGTGATTTCTCTGGGAACCCGTGTTGCGCTGGCTTATCTTTTTGCCCCCGATCCGGCGTTTGGAGTTGCGGCAGTCTGGTGGGCGATTCCCATTGGCTGGATGCTGGCGGATGCGGCCGGGTATCTGTATTATAAGAAAAGGAAAGGAAGGCTTATTCCGGACGGGCACGTATAGGAAAAGGTCCGTCAGCAGGAACAATGGCCGGTTGGCAGGAAGGACAGAGCAGAAAATGGATCTGATTGAGCGGGATATTTATGCCCTGATTTGCAGCAGTGACGGTATCAGGGCAAAGGAGATTGCAAAAAAACTGAACCGGGAGCGCAGCGTGGTCAATCACTATCTGTATGCTTCTCCGTATATGCATGATCTATGTTATCGTGACCGGGATTATAATTGGCATGGCTATATCCGTCAGACCAGACCGCATACCGGATTGGGAGATTTTAGCGGGTATTACGGAACCGTAAAGGAGTTTCTTGCGCTGGCGCCGGAGGAATGGTTCCGGCTGATGCAGGAGGGATGCCGGAACATTGGGCGGAACCTGAACGATACCAGAGGCCTGTTCCATTCCTTCCGGGATACAGGGGATACCATGCGGGCATTGTTTGCGGATCTGGAGGGTGTGGATACCTCCGATTGGGAGATTGTCTTTGAGCTTCGTATCAAAAAATCCCGCCATATCCGCATCTATGCGGACGTGCTGGTGATTACGGAACGGTATGTGTTTTCCCTGGAATTTAAGATGAAGGATCGGATCGAGGAGGAAGAAGTATTCCAGGCATCTAAATACAGTCAGTATATAGAGGTATTGTTTGGGCCGGACTATGATGTGATTCCGGTGCTGGTTCTCACCCGGGCATCCGATTTGTATTGCTATGTACAGATGAAGAATACGACCGGGGAGCTGCCGGTATGCTCCGGGGATATGCTGTTTAATATTTTTGACGAATATCTGGGAGGTATATTTTGAAAAAGAAACATCTTTGCGGAGCGCTTTTTCTGACCTTTTTGAAAATCGGAGCATTTACCTTCGGCGGCGGATATGCCATGATCCCTCTGATCAAGCGGGAGGTGCTGGAGAAAAAGGGATGGATCAGTGAAGCGGAAATGCTGGATATTGTGGCGGTGGCGGAAAGTACGCCGGGACCCTTGGCCATTAATATGGCGACCTTTGTGGGAAGCTGCATGGCAGGAACTGCGGGAGCATTGGCTGCTACGGTTGGAGTAGTGCTGCCGTCTTTTTTCATTATTTTGCTGATTTCTTTTTGCCTGAAGCAGATCGAAGCCATCCGGGCGGTACAGTATGCCTTTATGGGAATCCGCGCAGGGGTGCTGGTGCTGATTGCCAACGCCTTTTTGTCCCTGCTGAGGCAGGCGGAACGGGAATGGTTCACGTATTTTCTGATGGCCGGAGCCTTTCTTTGCGTAGCTTTGTTTAGGATGAGTGCGGTGGCGGTGCTGGTGGTCTGCGCAGGGGCCGGACTGATCCGGGCTCTGAGAAAACGGGGGGAAGGCGGAGCATGATTTATCTTTCTTTATTTTTGAATTTTTTTAAGATCGGAGCGTTTACCTTCGGCGGCGGATATGCCATGCTTCCTCTGATTCAGGAGACAGTGCTGGCAAATGGATGGCTTTCGAAGGAGCAGCTAGTTGATTTTATTGCGGTAAGTGAAAGTACTCCGGGTCCCTTTGCGGTGAATATTTCCACCTATATCGGATTCCGCACCGGGGGGATCCCCGGAGCCCTCTGCGCCACGCTTGGGGTAGTGCTGCCGTCCTTTCTGATTATTCTGCTGGTGGCCAGGTGCTATGCCCGCTTTCGGAAAAACCGGATCGTGAATGGCTGCATGGAAGGGCTGCGTCCGGCTGTCATCGGACTGATCGGTGCGGCGGTACTGTCTGTGGGAAGCAGCACCTTTGATTTTTCGGCTTTGCTGAGTCTGAAAAATCTGCTTTTACTGGTTATTTTGATTATAGCCGGGTGGATGTCCTGGAAAAAGCTGCATCCCATATGGATCATCTGTGTCAGCGGAATGTTGGGGGTCCTTGGGGGGATGCTTCTGTGATTGTTTGAATGCTGAAAAGAATGACGAACGTCCATCGGCCGGATAGCTGACGGGCAGATGAAGATCGGGCAGATGAA
>JAUNON010000018.1 GCA_030537145.1 Lachnospiraceae bacterium
TCATCCAGCACAGACATCTCCACATTATCGCCTACCAGAGGCTTCTGCTTCTCCTTACGGAAAATCCCCTTGGCCCGGCATTCATATACTCCGGCGTCTCCTGTGTGGATATAGTAGAAGCCGCCGATTCCTTTTATAATCTTTCCCTGCATCAATCTACCTGACTAAACGTAACTCCTTCATAGCTTGTGGTACTGATCACTTCCCAGGTCTGAGCATCCAGCGTATACACATATACGGTTCCCTTTGCCACTCCGGGTTCTCCTTCCACATGAAGAATGTAGGGGAAGGTGGTGCTTCCCTCAAACACCGTGGTGGTATTTCCGTTCTGCACCAGATCGATCCGCACCGGCTCTCCGTTATAGTCCTCCGGCGCATTTAACTGAGCATAGCACATCCAGGTCCCCTGGGGATTGATCACGATATCCGGCTCCGGCGAGCCGGCGCTGACGGTAATCGTCACGGCCGTTCCGGTGGAAACACTGCTGCCCGGCGCCACGTCCTGGGAGATCACCAGTCCTTTTTCCACACCGGCATCCTCCACCTCTGTAATATAAACGTACAGCCCCATACTGGTCAGTACGGTAGATGCATCATCCACATAGTGATTCCGCACATCGGGCATCTCCACGGTTGAGGTTTCCTGCCCCTGACTTACATACAGCGTCACGGTATCTCCCAGCTTCACGCTGGAGCCTGCGCCCGGATTGCTGGTAATCACATTCCCCGCCTGTATCGTATCACTGTACCTGCTATTATCAACGGAAACCAGCAGTCCCATGCTGGTCAGCGCTTTCTGCGCATCCTCCTCAGAAACATTTGCCAATTCGGGAACTGTCAGCGTCTCTGAAGAACCGGAGCTAAGCACATAGCCCACGGTGGTATTTTTCTCCACCGAGGAATCTGCCTCCACGTTCTGACTGACCACCTGTCCCTTCGCATACTCTGAGGACGGGCTTTCTCCCAGATAACGATAGCCCAGATTCAGAGATCTCAGCAGCTTCTGCGCTTCCGCCTCTGTTTTTCCCAGAATGCTTGGAACCTGCACCAGCTCCGCATCCGCACTGCCGGACGTCCCCCCATTCGTACTGTTTTGAACGGTCTGATTCTGCTGAATCCGACCGTCGTCTCCGAAATGGAACAGTCCCAGCGCCCGTGCAATCAAAACCAGAACAACACAGCCGATGATCACCGCCGCCGCAATGCTTACTACCGTAATGATCTTATCGGTCCTGGTTTCCAGCCCTTCCTCGCCGTTTCGGCAAAGACGGCGCTTTCTGCGCTGCATTCCGGCTTCAAAATCATCATCCTGTTCGAAATCGTCCTCCTCCAGAAGATCCGGATCATCCTCCGGCGGATAATTCATCCGCTCCTGATAGGCGCCCGCATAGATATTTCCCTGATACCCGCCGTATCCGGCGTATCTGCCGTTCTCCCGGCCCGGTCCTCCGTAGCCTCCCGGGTATCCCGGATTCCCGTAATTTTCCTGATTGAATTTTAAATCCTGATAACTGCTGTTCTGATAATAATTCCCGCCATACGGATAAGTCCGGTTCTCCCCGGCCACATTTCCCTGCCGGGTAAAGCTGTCCGCCGCCCCTGTATCCAGCGTCTCGTCATAGGAAGGCAGAGAACCGCTTTTGATCTGTTCTACCTCCTCCTTAGAAAGCAGGATGGTGCGCGCCTTCTTATCCGGCATGGAGATCGTCACGAAATTTCCCTCCGGATTCACCAGGGATTCCTTCAGGTCCCGAATCAGCTCTGTCATATTTCCGTAGCGCCGATCCGGACTCTTCTGAGTACATTTCAGCACGATCTGTTCCGTACTGTACGGGATCTCCGGCACCAGCTTTCTGGGAGACTGCAGATCCTCCTGCAGGTGCTTCAAGGCCACCGCCACCGCACTCTCGCCGTCAAAGGGCACCCGTCCGGTCAGCATTTCATACAGGGTAATGCCCATGGAATAAATATCGCTTTTTGCGTCACTGTAGCCGCCCCGCGTCTGCTCCGGCGCACTGTAATGAACCGAGCCCATTACATTGGAGTTAATCGTATCGGCAGAAGCCGCCCGGGCAATACCGAAATCAGCCACCTTGGCCTTTCCGTCCAGAGAAATAATAATATTCTGAGGCTTCACATCCCGGTGGACGATTCCGTTGTTATGGGCCGCCTCCAGCCCCGCACATACCTGCAGTGCAATACTGGTAGCCTCCCGCACCGGCAGCTTTCCCTTTTTCCCAATATAGGCCTTCAGGGTAATCCCCTCCACCAGCTCCATCACAATGAAGTTGATTCCATTTTCTGCGCCCACATCATATACATTCACAATATTGGCGTGAGCCAGCCCGGCGGCGGCCTGCGCCTCCACCCGGAATTTGGAAATAAACGCTTTATCGTCCTTAAACTCCTGCTTTAATACCTTTACCGCCACGAACCGGTTCAGCTTGTGGTCCTTCGCTTTATACACATCCGCCATTCCGCCGGAACCTATGCGGTTTATGATCTCATATCGGTTTTGAAGAAATGTCCCTACTTTTAACATACCTTATACCCCGCTTGCCGTAGGCTCTACCAGAACCACTGATATATTATCCTTACCGCCATTTCGGTTCGCCATCGCCACCAGCCTGTGTGCAGCCGCTTCCAGCGAACGCTCCCGTTTTACCAGCTCCAGAATCTCCTCATCATCTACCATATTGGTCAGGCCGTCCGAGCAAAGCAAAAACCGGTCGCCCGGATTCAGCGCCACATCGAAAAAATCCACCCGGATCTTTTCCCGCACGCCCACTGCCCGGGTGATTATATTCTTTTCCGGATGATGCTTTGCATCCTCCCGGCCCAGCTCCCCGGCTCTTACCATCTCCTCCACCAGAGAATGGTCCCTGGTGATCTGTTCGATTTCATTGTCCAGCAGATACAGCCTGCTGTCTCCCACATTGGCCACATACAGGCAGTCCTCCTGCACGGTGGCCGCCACCACGGTGGTCCCCATTCCGGCCAGGCTCTTATCTGTCATTGACTTTTTCATTACTTTACAGTTGGCAGCCTCCACAGCCGCCTCAAGAAGGGGAATAGCCCTTGTCTCCTTCGCCCCTTCTATGTAATCCACCATCGTCTCCACCGTATAACGGGAAGCCAGGTCTCCGGCATTATGGCCGCCCATTCCATCAGCTACTATGTACAGATTTGAAAGATTGCCCACCGGCTGATCCGAGGCATAGACAAAATCCTGATTCATATTCCGTTTTACGCCCACATCCGTCACACAATATGATTTCATAGCCCTTCCTTTCCTGCGCTCCGTTTTCACGGGGCTGCCGCAAAATTCAAAGCAAAAGCCCGGCATCGAATTTGCAGCTACCTGTTTTCCTCTATATAGCTTCTGCGAAGCTGTCCGCAGGCACCGTTAATATCACGGCCCATCTCTCTTCTAATAGTAACATTTATTCCGTTTTTTTCAAGTTTATTTTTAAATGCCATCACCACGGAACGGTCCGGCTGCACATATTCCCGTTCCTTCACCGGATTGACCGGGATCAGATTGATATGGCAGTTCATTCCCTTTACCAGTGCAGTCAGCTCCTGCACATCCTGCAGGGTGTCATTTACACCGCCCACCAGGCTATACTCAAAGGTCAGTCTGCGGCCTGTTTTTTCAAAGTAATAGCGGCAGGCATCCAGCACGTCCGCCAGTTCATATTTATTTGCCACCGGCATCAGCCTTTTCCGCTTTTCCTGATTGGACGCATGAAGGGAAAGCGCCAGCGTAATCTGAAGTCCCTCGTCCGCCAGTCTCCGGATATTGGGCACGATGCCGCAGGTGCTGACGGTCATATTGCGCTGACTGATATTCAGCCCATTCGGATCAGAAAGCAGCCGGATAAATTTCAGAAGATTCTCATAATTATCCAACGGTTCCCCGGTGCCCATCACCACCAGATTGGATACCCGCTCTCCCGACAGCTTCTGAATGCGGTACACCTGCTCCAGCATCTCGGAAGGTCTCAGGTTCCTGGTCAGCCCGCCAATGGTAGAAGCACAGAAACGGCAGCCCATCCGGCAGCCCACCTGGGAGGAAATACATACGGAATTCCCGTGCCTGTATTTCATCAAAACACTTTCTATTACATTTCCATCCGCCAATTCAAACAAATATTTCTGCGTCCCGTCCAATGCGGAGGTCCGGATATCCACCGGCCGCAGTACGGTCAGCTCTGCCTGTTCCATCAGCTTCGTGCGGAACTCCTTGGAAAGGCTGGTCATCTCCTCAAAGCTGTCCGCCAGCTTTTCATGCATCCACTGATAAAGCTGCTTTGCCCGGAAAGGCTTTTCTCCCAGCCTTCTGACCGTTTCCTGTAACTCTTCATAAGTCAGAGATTTAATATCTTCCCGCTCCATACTCTGTCCTCATTCTGTACTATTTTCTCACGGCTGTTTATTCTGCCAGCCGCTTCAGCCGTGCGATAAAAAATCCGTCTGATTCATGGATTCCCGGAAGAAGCTGAATATAGCCGCCTCTGGTGGTCTTGCTCTTCAGCTCCCCGCAAATATAGGAATCGATGCTTTCTAATTTGAATGGATAATTTTCCAGAAACCACTTTACATTCATCTGGTTCTCATCCGCCCCAATGGTGCAGGTGCTGTAGATCAGCACGCCCCCCGGCTTCACGTAATTTTGTACCACATGCAGAATTTTCTGCTGCAGACGGATAATCTCCATCTGCTTTGCCTCTGTCATTTTATACTTGATATCCTGCTTTTTTCCGATCACACCCAGACCGGAGCAGGGCACATCCGCCAGTACGATGTCTGCCTTTTGAAAGGATTCCGGATCGTATACCGTAGCATCCTTCTGCACCGCCCGGATATTGATGGCGCCTGTGCGGTCGATATTCTCCTGCATCAGGCTTACCTTGTACTCCGACACATCCCGGGCCTCCACAAATCCGCTGCCCCGCAGCTTATCGGACAGGTGAAGGCTCTTCCCTCCCGGCGCCGCGCACACATCAATGCACTGATCGCCCCAGTTGGGAGCTGCAATCTCTGCCACCAGCATAGAGCTGACGTCCTGCACCTGGATCCAGCCCTTCTTAAAGGCGCTGACAGCCTTCATATAATTATAGCCGGAAATCTCCAGCGCATAATCCAGATAGGGATGCTGCTTTACCGTAATTTTCTGAGCCTCCAGGTCTGCAATGATCTCCTCCTTGGAAGCCTTATCCATATTGCATCTTACGGTGGTGGGCTTTACCTGATGAAAGCTCTGGCAAATAGTTTCCACCGTGGCAAAATCAAACTGCCGCAGCCATTTCCGAATCATCCACAACGGGATCGAATAAATTACAGACAGATACCGCTCCGGCTCC
The DNA here is from genome assembly GCA_030537145.1 of Lachnospiraceae bacterium. Taxonomy (GTDB): domain Bacteria; phylum Bacillota; class Clostridia; order Lachnospirales; family Lachnospiraceae; genus Merdiplasma. Next base: position 5,367 of record JAUNON010000018.1, read on the forward strand.
CGGCCGGCATCCGGATACTCGATCTGCTCCATTCCCCTGGCCGCATTGCGCAGCACTCCGTTTACAAAGCCCTTTAGGTTATAGAAGCCTCTCTTCTGGGCAATCTTTACCGCCTCATTGCACACAGCCGAATCCGGTACGCTGTCCATATATTTTAGCTGATATACGGACATACGCAGCAGGTTGCGGATCAACGGCTTCATATTGTAAACCGGAACCTTGGAGAAGCACTCAATAATATAATCCATCTGCAGCAGATATTCCAGCGTTCCCTCGGAGACCCGGGAGATAAATGCCCGGTCCCGCTTGTCCAGATACTGATATTTTTCCAGTACCTGGCGGATCACCACATGGCTGTAGGCTTCCTCCTCCGTAATTTCCATTAAGATTCCCAGGACGATCTCCCGGATATTTACTGAACTAGTCACGATCTCTCCCCCTTGCCAGAATAATCAGCCGCAGAAGCTGCAACAAAGAGGACGCCACTGCCGCCACATAGGTCATGGCCGCAGCCCGCAGAACCTTCCTGCCACCCTGCAGCTCCTCTTCCGGCAATATACGCTCTTTTTCCAGAATCTTCAGCGCCCGTGAGGAAGCATTAAACTCCACGGGAAGCGTAATCAACTGAAACGCCACTGCCAGCACAAATAAAACGATTCCTGCGATCAAAAGCGGGCGCATGGAAAAGATCAGGCCGGCAAAAAAGATGGGCCAGGACAGATTTGCACCAAGGTTCGCCGCCGGAACCAGGGTGCTTCGCAGCACCAGCGGTCCATACTGCTCCTGATCCTGCACTGCATGTCCGCATTCATGGGCAGCCACGCAGACCGCCGCCACCGATGCGGAACCATACGTGCTGTCCGACAGCCGCAGGGTCTTGCTTCTGGGATCGTAATGATCCGTCAGATCTCCGGATACCCTTTCAATAGCCACATTGTAGATGCCGCAGCTATGCAGCACCCGCTCCGCCGCCATAGCTCCGGTCAGCCCTGAGCGGGTGCGTACTTTTGCATATTTATGAAACGTGCTCTTTACCTGAGCGGATGCGATCAGGGTCAGTATCAGGCCCAAAATCGCCAACAGGTACGTGGGGTCAAATCCCCATCCATAATAACCGCGGCCATAGCCTCCGTAATATCGATATGTTCCCGACAGCAGATACATAAACATCTCTCCTTTTTTGAACCTCTGTTCCTTCGGTTTCTAACTGCACCACACCTTCATCATCCCTCAAAAAGCTTCCGGACCCGGTTTTCACAGCCGGCCTCTATTCTCCCAGAAGCTCTCCCTCCTCTATGGGAAAGCCCCTTAAAAAAGCATCCGCCGCCATCCGTTTTTTTCCTTCCAACTGAACCTCCCGAACGGACAGCAATCCCTTTCCCGTCTGAATCTTCAGTAGCTGCTTTGTCACCAAAACCACGCTTCCCGGGACAGGCCGCTGCCCCTCTGCCGCTGCTTCCGTTTCCCCGTCCGTTTCCTCTTCCACCTGTGCCTCCCAGATCTTCAGGGTTTTTCCCCTGCAAAGGGTATAAGCGCTGGGCCAGGGATTCAGCCCCCGAATCAGCCGCTCAATCGAAACCGCATCCTTTGTCCAGTCGATCCTTCCCATCTGCTTTTTCAGCATGGCCGCATAGGGAGTTGGACTCTCTTCCGGCTGTTTTTCAAAAACAGCGGTGCCGGCCTCCAGCTCCTGCAGGGTTCGGATCAGCAGGCCTGCGCCGGTCACACTCAGCTTATCAAACAGGCTTCCTCCTGTCTCATCCGCCGCCAGCGGCACTGTTTCTTTTAAGATCATATCCCCGGTATCCAGGCCGGTATCCATCCGCATGGTCGTAACGCCGCTCTCCTTTTCTCCGTCGATCACGGCCCACTGGATAGGCGCCGCTCCCCGGTATTTTGGCAGCAGCGAAGCATGTACATTGATACAGCCGTAGGGGGGCAGCTTCAGAATCTCCTCCGGTATCATCTGTCCGAAGGCCACTACCACGATCACATCCGGGCAGTACTCCTTCAGAATCTCCAGGTTCTCCGGCTCCCGGATACGCCTGGGCTGATACACCGGAATCCCGGCCTCCAGGGCCGCCTCCTTTACCGGTGTCATCTGCATTGCTTTCCCCCGTCCCTTCGGTTTATCCGGCTGGGTAAAAACCGCCTGCACCGTATAGTCGGAAGCCAGCAGCGCATTCAGCGTCCCCACGGCAAAATCCGGCGTTCCCATGAAAATCACATTTTTCATATCCTTTTCCTTCTTTTTCCTTTCTTCCCATCCCGTTCCCTTTTCCGGGACAGTTCCCCGATCTTTCTCATTCCGGTTTCGGGTCCTTCATCCGCTTGTCTTACGCTTCCGGCTCTTCTTCTATCAGATCCGGGTCCGTATCAAAAAGCTTACCCTCCACCTTGCTTACATACATAATTCCGTCCAGATGATCGCATTCGTGACAGATAGCTCTGGCCAGCATTTCAGTCCCCTCTATTTCATATTCCTCCATATTTTCATTCATGGCCTTTGCTTTTACATAATTGGGCCTGGTCACAATACCGGCCTGCCCCGGAAGGCTCAGACACCCTTCCGATCCGGTCTGGCTTCCGGAGGTCTCCAGGATAACCGGATTGATCATAACCAGCGGGCCATCTCCCACATCGATCACCACAATCCTTCTTAAAATCCCCACCTGGGGGGCTGCCAGCCCCACGCCGTCCGCATCGTACATGGTCTCCAGCATATCCTGTATCAGCTCCCGGATACGGGGAGTCACCTCCGTTACTTCTCTGCACTTTTTCTCCAGTACCTTATCACCCATGATTCGAATCTGTCTTAATGCCATTTCTTTTCCTCCTTTATGCAAATCGCTCTATTTTCCTTCCGGCTCCGGGAAGCCGCCTTCTCCTACGGCGGCCTCGCCCCCCACCGGCACCTTAATTCACCTCAAACTGTATATTTACGGTACGAAACCCTTCATTCATTCCCACATACTCTTCCATCTTATTCTTTACCGCAGTCAGCAGCTCCAGCCGCTCATGCTTCAGATAAATCACCTTGCGGTACACATCCTGTATCTTTGCCACCGCCTCATCCGCCGGGCCAAGCACAGTCACCTGATGGCGGGCCGCTATCTGCTCAATAAATTTCTTCAGATAATCGCAGGCCAGCGTCAGCAGCTCCCAGTCTGCGCAGGCGCAGTGAACTGCCAGCAGATTTCCGGCCGGCGGATACCCGGCAAGCCTGCGGTACTCCATCTCCTGCTCATAAAAGGCCTCATAGTCCTGGGCTGCCGCCGCCTGAATGCTGTAATGCTCCGGATCGTAGGTCTGGATCACCACTTCCCCGGCCGCCCGGTCCCGGCCGGCCCGGCCGGCCGCCTGGGTAAGAAGCTGAAAGGTGCGCTCCGCTGCCCGGTAATCCGGGACATGAAGGGACAGATCCGCCGCCAGCACCCCCACCAGAGTCACATCCGGAAAATCATGGCCCTTCACGATCATCTGAGTCCCGATCAGGATATCCGCTTCATGATTGGCAAAGGCAGCCAAAATCTTCGCATGGCCTTCCTTTCCCTTTGTCGTATCCAGATCCATGCGCAGCACCCGGGCACCCGGAAATTTGCTCTTTACCTCCTGCTCAATCTGCTGCGTCCCCGCTTTAAAGGTACGGATAAATCCGGAACCGCACCGGGGACAAAGCTTCACCTGCGGCTGCTCATACCCGCAATAGTGACAAATCAGCCGTCCGTTATTATGAAGGGACAGCGAGACATCGCAGTGTGGACACTTCATTACATGGCCGCAGGAACGGCAGGAGATAAAACCTGCGTATCCCCGGCGGTTCAAAAACAGCATCACCTGCTGCCCTGCTTTCAGACGCCCGTCTATCAGCTCCTGCAGGCGGACACTTAGGATAGAGCGGTTCCCCGCCCGCAGCTCCTGCCGCAGATCTACGATCTGTACCCGGGGCAGGGCAGCCTCCTTCGCCCGCCGGCAAAGCCTAAACAGCCGGTATTGGCCCGTCATGGCTCCGTAATAAGCCTCCAGAGACGGAGTGGCGGAGCCGAGCACCACCTTTGCGCCTTCCATCCTTCCCCGCTGCAGCGCTACATCCCGGGCATGATACCGGGGCATTGTTTCACTCTGATAGGCCGGCTCATGCTCCTCATCGATCACAATAATCCCCAGCCTGGAAAAAGGAGTAAACAGTGCCGAACGGGGACCGATCATCACATCCAGTTCTCCCCGTCTTGCCCGCTCACACTGGTCATACCGTTCTCCGGCAGACAGCCGGGAATTCATCACAGATACCCGCTCTCCAAATCTCCGGTAAAACCGCAGCACCGTCTGATAGGTCAGAGCGATTTCCGGAATCAGGACGATGGCCTGCTGTCCCTTTGAGACCGCACAGGCAATCAGCTCCATATAGACCTCCGTCTTTCCGCTTCCGGTAATGCCGTGGATCAGATATCTTCCGTCCGGTTTCTCTTCCCATTCTCCGGTGATCTCATCCACGATCTCCTGCTGTTCTTCATTCAACTGTACAGGCCGGCTCTCCTGCTGCCGGACCGCAACCGGATTACGATATATTTTCTCACTTTTTATGCTTACTATTCCCTGCTCCTCCAGCGCTTTGACCACGCCGGACGTCATATTCAGTTTTTCCGTCACCAACGGCATAGGAAGCTCCGGCTCTTCCAGCAGCGCCTCCAGCAGCCGGGCTCTTGCTGTCTGGTGCTTTTTCCGGAAAAGCTCCAGCCGTTCTGCCGCCTCCTGCGCATCCAGCTCCAGACAGACCGTCCGAAGCTGCCGGCTTTTCACCTTCTGCTTTACCGGAAGCACTGTTTTCAACGCCTGAATCATGGTGGAACCGTACCGGTTCCGGATCCAGGCCGCAAGCCCCACCAGCCGGGCTTCCTCATCCGCCGCATCTGTCACAATCCGGCCTATGGGCTTTATCTTTTCCGGATCATAGCCTGTCTGCCGGGAGATACCGGTGACATAGCCCCGGATCAGCCGGTTGCCCTTTCCAAAGGGCACCTCCACCACCATGCCCGGTTCCAGGCGTTCCAGCATCGCTTCCGGAATCTGATACTGAAATACCCGGTCCAGCTTTTCGCTGGTAATATCTACAATCACATCTGCATACCATTCCTGCATCCGGTGTCTGTATCACTCACTTTCCTTCTATCACGGCCTCTGTTACGGTTCGATCCCTGCCCTGCCGCAGCTTTTCGCAGCCCTTTATGCGATTATCCGCGCCGGGCGGCATCCTCCCGGAGGATCTCCTGTATCAGTACCCGTTCATCCATAGGATACTTCTTTCCCTCAATCTCCTGATAATCCTCATGCCCTTTTCCGGCCAGTACAATAATATCCCCCGGTTCTCCGTGATGGATCGCATAAGCGATCGCTTCCTTCCGGTCTGTGATCCGGATATACTTTCCGTCCGTTTTCTCAATACCCGTTACAATATCGTCAATGATAGCCTCCGGCTTTTCATATCTGGGATTATCCGAGGTAATGATGGTCAGGTCCGCCATTTTGCCGGAAACCTCTCCCATCTCATAGCGGCGCAGCCTGGAACGGTTGCCGCCGCAGCCAAACAGGCAGACCAGCCGGTGAGGATGGTATTCCTTTAGCGTACCCAGAAGGCTCTCCAGCGCCATCGCATTATGTGCGTAATCGATCATCAGGGTAAACGCATCGGACACCTTTACCATCTCAATACGCCCCTTTACTTTCGCCTCCTTCAGCGCCTTTTTAATGCCTTCCTCCGACACCTTAAAATGACGGCAGATGGCAATCGCTGCCAGAGAATTATATACGCTGAATTTGCCTGGAATATCAATCTCCACGTCAAAATTCAGAAGGCCCCGCAGCGAATACGCCGCTCCCAGATATCCGGGCCTTGTCACTAAATGGGCATCCACTGCCCGCAGATCCGCCCGCTCACTAAAGCCATAGGTCTCCACCGAGCAGGTATGTCCCTCCAGGATTTTCTCCAGATGGGCATCATCCCCGTTCAGAATTCCCACCTTACACTGACGGAACAGCCGGCTCTTGCATTCCAGATAATCCTCAAAGCTGGCGTGCTCTGCCGGCCCGATATGGTCCGGCTCAATATTGGTAAAAATACCGATCTCAAATAAAAATCCGGCGGTCCGGTGCAGCATCAGTCCCTGGGAGGATACCTCCATCACCACCACCTGACAGCCCGCCTTCACCATACGGCTGAAATATTCCTGGATCGTAACAGACTCCGGCGTAGTATTGTCCGCCGGGATCCGTTCTTCTCCGATCACTGCTTCGATGGTGCCGATCAGCCCCACCTTGTAGCCGGCAGATTCCAGGATGGATTTCACCATGTAAGTAGTGGTGGTTTTTCCCTTCGTTCCGGTAACACCGATCACTTTCAGCTTTTCTGCCGGATATTCATACCAGGCCGCCGCAATCAGCGCCATAGCCATCCGGGTATCCTGCACCTGGATCACCGTGACATCCGGCCCGGTCTCCACCGGTTCCTCCACTACCAGCACGCTGGCGCCCTTTTTCACCACATCCGCCGCATATTTATGTCCATCCGTCACCGCTCCCCGGATACAGAGAAACAGCGAACCTTCTTTTACCTTTCTGGAATCGTTCACCACATCCGTCACTTCCACATCCATGGACCCGCGCAGACAGGTATAAGTGACACGCTCCAGCAGCTTCGTTAATTTCATGACCGCATTTACCTCCTGAAGATACTATGTAACCGCTCAGATACCGATACCTTCACCGTTACGATACTACGTCATTTAATATTATAGCATTACACGAAAAACACCTCAAGGAAATATTTATGAAAGATAAGCGTAGGGGCTGTCGCAAAATCTCATTTGCAAAGCTCTGTATCCGGTGTTTGTGAGCACTTCCTGACATCTGTCCGTCCATGTCGGACTTCGTCCGCCATGTATCGGACATTTGTCTCAGTGATACAAACACCCTGGATACAGATCCTTTTGCTTTTCGATTTTGCGACAGCCCCATCACAAAAAAACGGTATATCCATGCGCATTTCCCATGATATACCGCCCTTCTGCCGTCAAGCCGGCCCCTTCCCCCAGGGATTGATCCTAAATACGAATCTATATCCGGTTAAGGATTCTCAGCCTGCAGATGTAAATACTGCCGTTCGTTTACTCCACATTGTTTCTTGCAATCAGCCAGTTGACTGCCGGAAAAATCAGACTCGTCAGCGCCGACATCACCCCTGCATTGAACAGGAGCAAAACGGCATTGATCCCCGCTAACACCAACATGATATACAGAGCAAGCTTTTTATGGCCGATTGCCATCCAAAGAATCAGCGCAGTGGCAATAGCACCGGAGATTCCATAAAGAATGGTTGCTCTCTGATACACCTCATTGACAGCCGTAATCGGCTTTGTGGCATATTCAATAAATGCAAGCCAGTTACATAAAATGTAAAATCCAAACCATATTTTTGCTCCAATACTCCATTTTTTCATGATTCTTTCCTCCTTTGCTTGATAGATACATGGTACCATTTTCTCTCTTTCTCTTTTGCAAACATTTTCCGGCCTGCATACCCCCATTTCTTTTGTCGGATAATGTAGATACTTGATCATTGTTTCATCTCGTTTATCGGGACAATCATTTCCCTTCTGCCTTGTTCAGCGCCTCCATCGCTTTCTGAAATATGCCGTCCTTCCTTTTCCGATCAAATTGCGATGTGCGCATGCAGGCCATCGTTGCCCCTACTCCCAGGTACAGGCTTGCTGTCCCGGCCTTGCTGGCGGTATAATTTCTCGCAAACTGCGGGTCGATCCCAAGCTTTTCTGCCTCACCCACGGCATCCATATTTGCGCCGAGAAAGATAAAGTTCCAGTTGTACTTTTCCTGTTGGTGTGTAATCATCTTCCTGATCTGGGCAGCCGTAAATTCATGGCTGCAATTCTCCAGGCCGTCCGTGGTGATAACAATGATCACCTTGCTCGGGCGTTCCTCCTCCGGCGTTGCGTTCAGACGCGCCCCAACGGTGTTTATCGTCCTGCCGACCGCATCCAGAAGTGCGGTATTTCCTCTGGCATAATAGTCTCTGTCCGTAATCGGTCTTATTTCCGGAAGCGGGATATGGTCATGCAGCACCTCATATCGATTGTCAAAAAGGACGGTCGTGACATATGCCTCGCCCGGCTCTTCTTTTTGTTTTTCAATCATGGAATTGAAGCCCCCTATGGTATCGCTGGTAAGCGCTGCCATGGAGCCGCTGCGATCCAGGATAAATACAAGTTCTGTCAGATTTTGTTTCATAGTCATTTCCTCCTTCTTCCTTATCTGATTGAAACGCCACTTGATGGTGTAATAATACCATTTATTATTTTTTACTTGTCGCTTTTGATGCGACAAATATTTTACTGTGACACAATAAAAAAGGCGCAGCCCCTTGCTCTTATGGGTTACGCCTTTTTACTTCTATATCACTCTTCGCAGGCCGGCAGAGAAAACCAGAATTCTACGCCCTTCTCTTTGTTGGCTGCTCCGTATTTTCCTCCGTGCAGCAAAACGATGGTTTTTACAATATACAATCCCAGGCCTGCGTGATTTTCCTGATTTTCTCCCTGATAATAGCTTTCCCAGATGTGATCCATGTCCTCCTGCCGGATCCCGGCTCCGTCGTTGTAGACCCGGAAATACACCTGATCCCCCTGCCGCTCCACAGTAATCATGATTTTTTCTCCTGCAGCGGCATGGCGGAAGGCATTGAGCATATAGTTGCTTATGGCCTTCTCGATACTGCTTTGATCCGCCAGAATCCGGCAGCCCTGCTCCATCCGGCAGATCCGCTTGATCCTCTTTTGCCGGAAGAGAGCGTCATATTTCAGGATCAGGTACTCCGTTATCTCCGACAAATCCAGCTCCCTCCATTCCAGCCGCTCCAGCTCATGGCCCGTCTCTGAAATTTTCAGAAGATCCTGAATCATATCCGCCATTTTTTGGATCTCCTCCTGAATAGAGGAAAAATAATAGCTGCTCTTTTCCGGCCTGCTGCCCTCCAGCAGCTCCAGCATCTCCAACTGACTGGCGATTATGGCCAGCGGTGTTTTCAGCTCATGAGAAATATTTGCATTTAACTCCTGGCGCATCCGCTCCAGTCCTTCGGTTCGCTCATTCTGCTCCCGTAAATGTGCATTGCTGCATTCCAGCTCTGTATTGCGCTTTTCCAGCTCCTGAATGTAATACTGGATCTGATCCGCCATAGCATTAAAATTCCGGGCCAGCTCATTCACCTCTGTATAGGGCGTTTCCTCCTTTACCCGGGCAGAGAAATCGTGCTCCGCCAGCTTCTTGGAAACCACCGCCAGCTTCTCAATGGGCTTTGCGATCCGCCGTCCCAGAATATACATCACAAAGCTGCCCAGCAGCAGCGTCACTGCCACCACCAGGAGCAGGAAGCGCTCAGTATAAAAGAGTGCGCTGCTCATGCCATTGTTTGCTTCCTTGATGCAAACATAATAATCAATCCCGTCTTGTGTCAGAATCCCTCTCAGGCGGCTTCTTTCCGTATTTCTGCTGCTGGTCTGTATTACCTGGGGATTCTGCTCAAATTCCTCCAGATGGAGCCGGATGTTTTTCTGCACCATATGCTCCGAATCCTGGGCATTGGTCACGTAAACCGGCTGCAGGTCTTCATCCGCTATCGTAAAAGAAAAGGATTCCTCCTCATAGCTTTCCAGTACCTGCTGATCTTCCTCATCCAGACCGGACAGATCGATCTCCCGGATATCCTGGAAAGCCTCCCGCACCATACGTGCCTTCAGGCTGTTATAGCAGGAGGAAGCAAAAAGGTGATACACCAAAATGCTTCCTCCCACTACAATCAGCAAAAACGCCAGCTCCATAATCATCAGATTTGTCTTTAGCTTACCCTTCATCCGCCCCGTCCTCAAACAAATAGCCTACGCCATATACCGACTTAATATATCCGCCATATTTCCCCAGCTTCTTCCGAAGCTGCTTAATGATCGTGTCCACCGTACGGGTATCTCCCACATAATGGTAGCCCCACAATGCCTCCAGAATCGTCTCCCGGCCCTGAACTCTTTTCCGGTTGCAGATCAGATATTCCAGCATCTCATATTCTCTGGGAGTAAGGAACAGCCTTTTCCCATCGCAGAAGGCCTTCCGCCCCTCTGGTTCCAGAACGATTCCGCCTGCACGGATCTGCTTTTGCAGCTTTCCCACCCGTTTTAAAACGGCCTCAATATGTACCTTCACAATTGAAAGCACATAAGGCTTCGTAATATAATCATCTGCGCCATTTTCAAAATTCTGAAGCTGATCCTGTACCGAGCTGCGTGCCGTGACCATGATTACCGGCACCTTGGAACGCTGCCGGATTTCCTTCAGGATTTCACTTCCGCTGATATCCGGAAGCATAATATCCAGCAGGATCAGGTCCAGCTCATGCATTCTGTCATAAAAAAGCTCCATCCCCCGGTAGCCGCTTAAAGCATATATTACCTCATATCCGCTCATTTGCAAATAGTCCGCCAGTGTTTCCGCAAGCTTTTCTTCATCCTCGATCAGCAAGATCCTTGCTACTTTTCCGTTTCGTTCTTCACCAGACAACTTTCGTCCTCCTGTCCCAAAAGCCGGATGGTTCCGGTCTCCAGATATTCCTGCTGCAGCCTTTCATAATCTGCTTCCCTTTCCGCAAGATGCTGCGCCGCATTTTCCTTTGTTACGTAGCAGCCAAAGCCCGGGTAGCTGTCCTTCCCTGTAATGGTATCGATCACCAGATCTGCCACCTCATAATAAAAATGTCCGTCATTATAAAAATTGTAGGGATTTAAGTCAATATCATGGAACCCGCTGAAATCCCAGTAATCCGTAACCAGCGCAATTTCATTCAGATAATTCCGGAAATAAGAGCTTTCAAATTTCCCCATTTCGCTGATAAAGGAGGGCGCAACGATCACCATAAGCTCCACTCCGCTGCTGTCGCACATTTTCTTAATCCGCTTGAGGGAAGCGAGGCTTTCCTCAATATAGGATGCTTCCTTATCTTTCGTAAACAGAGTTTTCATACGGGCAGCAAAGGTATCCAGCACCGCCTCCCGGGTATACTGCTCCATATCCGTCCCGTTTTCTATTTTCTGATAATATTTGCTCAGGTTCCGCTCTCCCGTGGGAGTCAGCTCCGCATAGGTTTTTCCGTTCAGCCTTTCCTTCAGCCGGTCTATGCTTCTAGTAATATCCATAAAAAGAAAGTCTGTCATTTCCAGGAAGCGGGATTCTCCGGTCAAAATTGCCGGAACCTTCACGGTAATGTCCTCCTGGTTTCGTTTCAGATAATTTACCTCTCCGCCGCTGATACTCAGTACGATTTTTTTTGGATCTGCGTATTTTAGCAGGAATTCCGTTTCCAGCTCATATTCGTAAAAACTTCCCCCTGCCTCGTACAGGCTGTAATACCGGTAGCCGTCCAGCTCCTGAAGCTTCTCCACCCGGTAGCTGCCGGACTTGGAGCCGCCGATCAGGTAGGCGTCATAATTGTCACTGTAATGCAGGACATGCTGCGCCTTCAGCTCTCTCTGATAATAGGTGGTGTCCACGGGAAAGTCAACCGCTTCATAGTCGCCCGCCTGGAAAGAAAAATATCCGAAGGGATCTACAAAATAATTCACGGATGCCAGCACCGCAAATACCGCAAGAACCAGGCAGAGAAATGCAAGATTCCATTTTTTATAATTCATTTTTCCGCCTCCTAAAACTGAAAATACAAAAACTGCACCACCTGATTCATCCGAAGCAGGCAGACGGTCAATAAGACACCTGCAAATACAAAATGCTTCCGGTCTGCTTTAAATTTCTCCGCCATCTGCCTGGTATTCGGCGCAAACCAGCACAGCGCCAGGCCAAAAATCACCAGCAGGCCCAGCTTCTGATGATTGGCAATGAAGAAAGTCAGACGCTGCCACACCTGCGCCCATCCCATGGATGCCAATGCAGAAAGATCAAACATGCTGCGGTATACCGCCCAGGCATCCGACATATTCTCTGCCACAAATACCACACGGGTCAGCAGGATGCAAAAGAAGGTCAGACCCGCCCCTAAAAGATAAGGCGGATACTTTTTATGATAGCTTTCCCAGGCGCCTATGCATACCAAAAGCCCGTTTACAATTCCCCAGACAATGAAATTCCATCCGGCGCCGTGCCAGATACCGGATACCAGCATGGTAGCCATGGTGGCAATATAGTAATTGCGCCACCGGCTGCCCTTACGGAATACATTGCGGAATACGTACCCTCCCAGAAACCGGGACAGGGTCATATGCTGTCTCTGCCAGTATTGCTGCATATTTCTGGCCTTCCAGGGAGAGTTGAAATTATCCGGAAGATGAATATTATAAAACAGCGCCAGGCCAATGGCCATATCCGTATATCCGGACAGATCAAAATAATAAGAGAGACTGTACTCCAGCGTATAGAACCATGACTCCCACATGGGTATGCCGCTTTTGATCGAGCTGTAAAATTCCGCCGCACTGTTATTCATCGGATCTGCCAGCAGCATCTTCTTTGCACAGCCGATGGCAAAAATAAAAATTCCGAGAGATACATTTCTTTGATTCCATTTCCGGTTCTGCTCATTTTCAAACTGCGGGGTAATTTCTCCGTGATGCACAATAGGGCCCACAATCAACTGAGGAAAAAAGGTAATAAACAGCAGATATTCCAGTATATGATACTCCTTTGTCTCTCCCCGGTAGCAATCCACCAGAAATGCGATCAACTGGAAGGTAAAAAAGGAAATACCGATGGGCAGCGCCAGCTTTTTCATTACAAAATCCGTTCCCGCCAGGGCATTCAGATTTTCCAGGAAGAAATTCATATACTTATAATAGCCCAACAGCGCCAGATTGCCCAGCACGCCCACCAGCAGAATCCATTTCCGCTGTTTCCGGTTTTCCGGCCCTTTTAACCGGCACATGGTAATCCCCAGCACATAGTTTGCCAGTACGCTTCCGAGAAAAAACGGGAAAAACGCAGGACTGCCCTGGGAGTAAAAAAAGAATGAAGCAACCACCAGAAGAATTTTAGCCATTTCATAATAATGAAAATGATTCAACAGCCAGTATCCGGCGGTCACAACCGGAAAAAATCCCAGCAAAAACTGATAGGATGAAAATATCATAACGTCCTCCCTCTTTCCTGCTATTCAAAGGTTTTCCATTTATTCATCTGCTTTTCCCCGATTCGGAACAGAACCTCTTCCATCAGGATCATCACGACTCCCAGACTGATAATCACGATCAGGGTAGATGCCGTATTCCCGGTATTCCGCCCCACGCTGAGCACATAGCCCATCCCCTTTGGAACCCCCACCATCTCGGCGGCAATGACGACTCTCCAGGCAAAGCCCAGGCCCAGCCGGAACCCGGCCATCACATACGGCAAAATGCCCGGTATCACGCAGTACCGGATCCGCTGAAGCCAGTTGGCCTCCATAATATCCAGCACATGGTACAGCCTCCGGTCCACATTCTGCATACCCTGATAGGTATTGACAATGATGGGAGAAAGGGAACCCATAACAATGATGAAAATCGCCGCCTGATTCCCCAGACCAAACCACAGAATGGCCAGCGGCACCCAGGCTACCCCCGGTATCGGAGAAACAAAGCGGAGGATCGGATAGATCATATTGCACGCAGTCTCACTGGTTCCGATCAGGATCCCCACAGGAAGCCCGATCACCGCCGCAATGAAAAATCCGGTAAATACCCGTTTCATACTGACCCAGAGATTACTCAAAAGATATCCGGATGACAGCATATCCACCAGCTCCCTGCCCACCCTTGCGGGCAGAGGAAACAGCATCTGAGCCGTATCCGGATCCAATCTGCCAAAAAGGCCTGTTACAGAGGCCAGGGTCCAGAAAGCCAGAACCAGTAATACGCCCACGCACCCCTGTAATAGCTTCTTTCTCATATCGCTTACTCCTTAATGCCTGTTTCAAAACGGTTTCTTTTAATTCAGAAAGAACTCTGACGCCTGGGGGAGCTCCTCCAGATATCCCAGATCTACCGACCACTGAAGCACCTTCAAAGATTCTTCCTGGTCGATTTCCCAATGAAAATCCACCCTCTTTCTGGCGCTTTCCATCACGGAAGGCTCCATCTGCAGAATGGAAGCCAGCAGCTCATTTGCTCCCGCATCTGTGTTCAGATATTCCGTAGTCCTTTGATGAATCTCCAGGAAGGAATCCAGAAGCTCCCGATGGTTTTCTATAAAATCTCCGGAAGCGATCACCACATTTCCCGGGTAAAAGCTGCCGTTTTCGGATGCCAGCTCCGCAGCAGCATCATAAATGATTTTCACATCCTCCCCATATTCCGCTTCCGCCTGCGATGCATAGGGCTCCCAGGTAATCATGGCATCTACCTCTTTCGTGGCAAACAGCAGCGCTGCCATATCAGCCGGTTTCATTCCCGGGATCAGCACCACATCCATTTCCGGATCCAGGCCCGCCTCCGTTAAGATCCGGGCCCGCAGCAGCGCATCCGTTACCGTGGCAATGTTGGGCTCCGCCACAAGAGCGCCGTTTAGATCCTCCACCGTTTCAATCCCGGTATCCTGTCTGGTCATCAGCACATGTCCGCCGCCATTACTGCCAGCAACCACCTTCAGGTCGGTTCCCTTGGTAAACCAGGTAGCCGCCGGACCAATGCCCACCATGGCTATATCCAGTTCTCCTGACGCAAATGCCTCCATCAAGGCTGAGCCATCCGCAAATTCCGCCAGCTCCACTTCCAGTCCCGCCTCTTCAAAATATCCCAGCTCCCGGGACACAAAAGGGGCCGCCGTACCCAGCGCCAAAATAGAGCCCGCCCGTATGCGGGAGGCCTCCTCCCCATAAGCTGCCGGCGCCGCCTGAAGGGCCAGCAGATTCATACTCAATATTGCTGCCAGTAAACATTTCTTTCTCATGCAAATTCCTCCTGGGTTCTGTAAAATAATTTCTTCCGTATGATATGGTCTCCGCTGTCTGTCAGAGGCTGCTTATCTCTTCCGGAACTGCGGATGATAGAGCTCCAGCAGCCTCAGCCGCTGTATTTTTCCGTTTCCTCCCTGCGGAATCTCGTCCACAAAGAATACCTTCCGCGGAACCTTATAATCCGCCAGCTCTTCTCTGCACCGGGCCTTTACCTCTTCCTCCGTCAGGCTGGCGCCCTCCTTCTTTTTGATAAAACAGGCCACCTCTTCTCCGTATACCTCATCCGGCACGCCAACGGCTGCCGCCAGCTCCACCTGCGGCAGTTGGTAAAGCACTTCGTCAATCTCCAAAGGCGAAAACTTCTCTCCGGACCGGTTGATCAGCTCCTTAATCCTGCCGTTCAGAAACAAATAACCGTCCCCGTCCAGATATCCCATGTCTCCGGAATGAAACCACCCGTCTGTAAAGGATTTTTCCGTTATCTCCGGTTTGTGATAATACCCGCAGGTGATATTCTCTCCCCGGATCCATACTTCCCCCTGCTCCCCTGTAAAAGCATCCGTTCCATCCAGTTTTACCACCCGGATCCGGTTCCCGTAAGCCAGTCCCACAGATCCCGCCTTATGAATTGCCGGAGGCAGCGGATTGGTGGTAATCTGAGCGCACCCTTCCGTGATCCCATAGGATTCGATCACCGGTATACCGCAAAGCCTCTCAAACTCCTGCAGCACTGCTTTCGGCAGCGCACAGGAGGCGGAGCGGGCAAACCTCAAGCCGGAATGGCACCCGTATTCCGGAATCCCTCTGGCCAGCATATGCGAATACATGGCCGGCACTCCGCTGAACCAGGTGATTTTATATTTCTCCACATATCCCCAGAAACGGCTGACGGAAAATTTCCCGCCGATTACGATCTGCTGCTCCGACACAAGCGGAGTCAGCAGGGTAATTACCAGCCCATTGATATGGAACCAGGGCATCACACACAGCACCCGGTCTGAGTCCGTCAATTGATGGGCCTTTATAATATCCCTGGTCTTAGCCAGAAGATTTTCATAGGACAGCATCACGCCCTTAGGATGTCCTGTGGTTCCGGAGGTGTACATCAGCATAGCCGTATGCTCCGGCAGATCCCTGGGACTGTTCCGATACAGCCGGTAAAACAAAAGCAGTTCCTCCCCATCCCCGTTAAAGACATGCCTTTCCGGAGAAGAACGCTCTGCTGCTTCTTTCAAAATGCCGTCATACTCTGGCTGCACAAAAATCCCCTCCGCCCGGGTATCCTCCAGGATATACCGCAGCTCCTTCCATTTCAGCCCGGTGTTCACCGGCACAGCGATCCGCCCGCTGCCGGTAATGGCAAAAAAATTAACAGCGAAAGCAATGCTGTTATCCATCATCATTAATACTCTGGCTCCCGGACGGATTCCCGCCTGTTCCAGCTTCTTTGCAGTCCGGCAGACCTGCGCCCGGAATGCCCCATAGGTGAGGGAGCTTTCCTCTCTTGCATCCAGTAAAAAAACCGTATTTCCCTTTCTTTCTGCCAGGTCCTCCAAAATCACGCCAAACTTGTTCTCCATTTTTCCTACCCTTTCGAAGGCTGTATTCCCGCTCTTTCCAGACCGTCTGTCCTTATCCTTCCGCTGCTGACTGCCCGTTTTCCTGCACCATCTGCAGCACTCGGTTTCGGTATGCCAGAAACTCTGCACTGGTGCGATCCCTGGGACGGGCCAGATTGATTTCTATTGTGTCCTTTACCGTAGCGGGGGAACCGGAAAATACAACTACCTTATCGGACAGATATACTGCCTCATCACAGTCATGCGTCACAAATACGACAGTAAAATCCTTTCTTTTACACAGATCCACCAGCTCATCCTGCAGCTTCATCCTGGTAAAAGAATCCAATGCGCCAAAGGGCTCATCCATCAGCAGAATCCCAGGGTTCATCACCAGCGCCCTGGCGATGGCCACCCGCTGCTTCATCCCGCCGGAAAGCTGATGCGGATAGGCCTTCTCAAAGCCCTGCAGCCGTACCAGATCAATCGCCCAGGAAACCTTTCTTTTAATCTCTTCCCGGGAATATTTTTTTACCTTCAGCCCCAGCGCAATATTATTCCACACGGTCATCCACGGAAACAGCACATAATCCTGAAACACCATACATCTGCTGCTATCCGGTCCTTCTACCGGTCTTTGTCCCACCAGCACCTGTCCGGAGTCCGGCTTCAACAGTCCTGCAAGAATGCGCAGAAGAGTAGACTTCCCGCATCCGGAGGGGCCTACCAGCGACACAAATTCTTTTTCTCCGACAGTAAGGGAAATCCTGTTTAAGATGGACAAATTCTCCTCCTGCTGATTCTGGGGAAATGATTTTGACACTTCTTTCACTTCGATCATACTTCTATTCTCCCAGGGCATTCTCCGGCAGCTTCCTTCTGGAATACTTCTTTCCTATCCTGCCCGGCATCCATAAGCCGAACCCGGGAAGCTATTTCTTATTCATGAACAAAGCCCTTAATTTATTTCATTTTATTTACTTTTTGTTTAATCTTTTATTTCAATTTTATGATATGTTTGTGATGAAATTGTGAGGATTCGCAACTTTTTCCCACACAAAGAAGCCCGGATAAGCAGGCTCCCTGTAGTCCTCCTGCAAATCCGGGCTATTTCTATTATTTTTTAATTCTCAGGCCTTTCCATTCTTCGAAGCATCCGTTTCTTTCTGCAATATACAATCCCGAAAGCTCTCTGACGCTATTTCAGCTTTACTACCAGCACCGGTATGGGCGGATTCTTGGGCCGGTTATAGTATTCCGTCACCAGAACCAGATACCGCCGGGAATCCAGTTCCTTCAGCCAGGCCAGCACCTGATTCCGCTCTTCGAAGCCGCTGTCCCCGCCGCTGTAAATACATACACTCATAGCTCCGCCCTGTTTTAACAGGCGCAGTCCTTCCTCCATGGCGCGGATCGTGCTGTCAGCCTTCGTAGCCAGCCGGTGATCGCCGCCCGGAAGGTAGCCAAGATTAAACAATATGCAGCTTACGCTGCCCTCCCTGGCATACCGGCCCATCTGCTCGTGGCTTTCCAGATGCAGCTCATAATTCCGGTAATCCACAGCTTCCCTTAGTCTTTTTTCCGTCTGCTCCAATGCTGCCTGCTGGATATCAAAAGCCAGCACCCGTCCCGCCGGCCCCACCCGCTGGCACAAAAACCGGGTGTCATTTCCGTTTCCCATGGTAGCATCGATACACAGATCCCCCGGCTCGATATGATTTTCCGCCAGCCGATGGCACCATTCCGTAATCTGATAATTCATAGCTCCTCGCCCGCTCCTTCCAAAAAATGCTTCTGAATCCGGTACAGGAAAAAGAGCTGCTGAAAATGCAATCTGCGCTTACCTCATGGTTCCGGATGATCGCCTCAGCCTACAAATTCGTATATCCCATCAGGTATTCGTCTACCGCCTTGGCAGCTTCTCTTCCCTCCCGGATCGCCCATACCACCAGAGACTGTCCCCGGTGCATGTCGCCTGCGGTAAACACCTTTGGAACGCTGGTGGCGTACTTTCCGGGAGCCGTATCCACATTGGTGCGGGCATTGGTGGCAACCTTAAAAGCATCCGTCACATATTTCTGAGCGCCCAGGAAGCCTGCAGCGATCAGTACCAGATCCGCCTTTACCACCGTCTCAGTGCCCTCCACCGGAACCATCATCATGCGTCCCGTTTTTTCATCCTTCTGGCTCTGCAGCTTCACCAGCTTCGCCTGGCAAACCTCGCCCTTTTTGTTCTTTATAAATTCCGTCACAGTGGTGGTATAGATCCGGGGATCGTGGCCGTATACCGCAATCGCCTCCTGCTGGCCGTAGTCTGTCTTGCAGATCTTAGGCCATTCCGGCCAGGGATTATTCTCCGCCCGGGTATCCGGCGCCTTCGGCATCATCTCAAGCTGGGTTACGGAAGCCGCTCCCAGACGGATCGAGGTGCCTACGCAGTCATTTCCGGTATCACCGCCGCCGATAACGATCACATGCTTATCCTTGGCAGGAATATACTTTTTATCTTCAAAATTGGAATCCAGCAGGCTCTTTGTGGTGGCCTTCAGGAAATCCACCGCAAAATAGATGCCTTTGGCATCCCTGCCCGGAACATTGATATCTCTGGGATTGGATGCACCGCAGCAAAGCACCACTGCATCATAATCCTTCAACAGCTCCTCGGCCTTTACATTTTCTCCCACATTGGCATTGGTTACAAATTCAATGCCTTCCGCCTCCATCAGGGCCAGGCGGCGGTCGATCACCTTTTTATCCAGCTTCATATTGGGAATGCCGTACCGCAGCAGTCCGCCGATCCGGTCATTGCGCTCAAACACCGTTACCTTGTGTCCCCGCTTATTCAACTGCATGGCGGCAGCCAGCCCGGAAGGGCCGGAGCCTACCACGGCCACCCGCTTGCCGGTACGCACCTCCGGCGGCTCCGGCTTAATGATTCCCTCCGCATAAGCATGCTCAATAATGGCCCGCTCATTTTCCTTTGTGGAGACCGGTTCTCCGTTCAGGTTGCAGGTACATGCCTTTTCGCAAAGCGCCGGACATACCCGGGACGTAAATTCCGGAAAACAGCTTGTTTTCGTCAGTCTCCGGAAGGCTTCCTCCCAGTTTCCAAGATAAACCAGATCATTCCACTCCGGAATCAGGTTATTCAGAGGACACCCGGAAGCCATGCCGGAAATCATTACGCCGGCCTGGCAGAAGGGAACGCCGCAGGCCATGCAGCGTGCCCCCTGCTCCCTCTGTTTTTCCAGAGGAAGGGGGATATGAAATTCATTAAAATTCTTAATGCGCTCCTTGGGAGCGATCTCTATGCTTTCTTCTCGCTCGTATTCTAAAAATCCGGTTGGTTTTCCCATCTTCTCTGCCTCCTACTTCCTGGTATTTGCATAAAACGCTTCAATCTGTGCCTGCTCGCTGCTTAAGCCCTTTTCTTCCATCTGAACGATCATCATCAGCATCCTCTTATATTCATGAGGAATGATCTTCTTGAACTTAGGCAGATACGTCTCAAAGTTTTCCAGGATCTGCTTACCCTTTTCCGAATTGGTATAGGATACGTGATCCTGAATCATCTCCTTCAGCTCCAACACGTCGTATTTTGAAGTCATTTTTTCGATGGCAACCATGTTCTTATTCACCTTGGTGTACAGATCGCTGTCCTCATCCAGCACATAGGCGATACCGCCGCTCATACCTGCCGCAAAGTTTTTCCCGGTCTTGCCCAGAACCACCACACGGCCTCCTGTCATATATTCGCAGCCATGGTCTCCGCAGCCCTCTACAACAGCCACAGCGCCGGAATTTCTTACGCAGAACCGCTCTCCGGCCACACCGTTGATGTAGGCCTTGCCGCTGGTAGCCCCATAAAGCGCCACATTACCGATAATAATGTTTTCATCCTGCTTAAACTGAATGCCCTTGGGCGGATATACGATCAGCTTTCCGCCGGATAAGCCCTTTCCAAAGTAGTCATTGCTGTCACCCACCAGCTCCAGGGTCAGACCTCTGGGAATAAATGCGCCGAAGCTCTGTCCGCCTGCTCCCTTACATTTCACCAGGTAGGTATCCTCCTCCAGATCATCCCCGAACCGCTTCGTAATCTCGGAGCCAAAAATCGTACCCAGGGTACGGTCTGTATTTTTTACATCGATCTCAATGCTTCTCTTCTGTCCCTTCTCCAGCGCCGGCTGCAGCTTTTTCAGAAGGATCCGCTCATCCACCGTCTTTTCCAGATGGAAATCATAAGCCTGCTTCGCATCAAAGGTAACGGGAACACCCGGCTTCACATAGGGATTATTCAGAATATTGCCCAGATCGATCTTATAGCCTCTGGGATTCTCCAGCGTCTCCTTCTTTTTCAGCAGGTCGCTTCTTCCCACCATCTCGTTCAGGGTGCGGAAGCCCAGCTTTGCCATATACTCCCGCAGCTCCTCTGCGATAAACCGCATGAAATTCACCACATATTCCGGCTTACCCTTAAACCGCTTACGCAGCTCCGGATTTTGAGTAGCCACGCCCACCGGACAGGTATCCATGTTGCAAACTCTCATCATTACGCAGCCCATCGTCACCAGCGGAGCAGTAGCAAAGCCAAACTCCTCTGCCCCCAGCAGCGCCGCGATCGCCACATCACGGCCGCTCATCAGCTTTCCGTCCGTCTCAATACGGACTTTGTTTCTCAGACCATTCATAATCAGGGTCTGATGCGTCTCTGCCAGTCCCAGCTCCCAGGGAAGTCCCGCATTGTGAATGGAGCTTCTGGGCGCCGCACCGGTGCCTCCGTCATAACCGGAAATCAGGATCACCTGGGCTCCGGCCTTTGCCACGCCTGCGGCTACCGTGCCCACTCCGGCTTCTGATACCAGTTTTACGGAAATATTGGCATCCCGGTTCGCATTCTTTAAATCGTAGATCAACTGCGCCAGATCCTCAATGGAATAAATGTCATGATGAGGCGGCGGAGAAATCAGGCTCACACCGGGCGTAGAGTATCTGGTCTTAGCCACCCACGGGTACACCTTTTTGCCCGGAAGATGTCCGCCCTCACCCGGCTTTGCTCCCTGGGCCATCTTGATCTGGATCTCCTGTGCGCTCACCAGGTATCTTGAAGTCACGCCGAAACGTCCCGATGCCACCTGCTTGATGGCGGAGCACTTATTCAGCCCGTCCGGTCCTACCGTCAGACGTTCAATGGCCTCGCCGCCCTCACCGGTATTGGATTTTCCATGAAGCATGTTCATGGCGATTGCCAGCGTCTCATGGGCTTCCTGAGAGATCGAACCGTAGGACATGGCTCCGGTCTTAAACCGGCGTACAATGGAATCTACACTCTCTACCTCCTCAAGGGGTACTCCCTGCTCCGGATAATTGAAGTCCATGGTGCTGCGGATATAGCCGGACTCTTCCTGATCCACCAGCTCGGTATATTCCTTAAACATCCGGTAGTCGCCCCGCTTTGTGGACTCCTGCAGCAGATGGATCGTCCGGGGATTGTAACGGTGCTTTTCCGCTCCGCTGCGCTCCTTGTGGCTTCCTACGCTGTCCAGCGTCAGATCCTCCTTCAGTCCCAGCGGGTCAAAGGCTTTTTTATGGCGCTCCGCCACATCCGCCTCAATATCCTTCAGCGTAATGCCGCCGATACGGCTTACGGTATTCGTAAAGTATTTATCGATCACGTCCTTGCTGATGCCGATGGCCTCGAAAATCTGAGAGCCCATGTAGGACTGGATCGTAGAAATTCCCATCTTGGATGCAATCTTGATAATGCCGTCCACAACCGCCTGATTGTAATCATCCACCGCTGCATAGTAATCCTTTTCCAGCATATTGGTATCAATAAGCTGATGGATGGTATCCAGCGCCAGATACGGATTAATGGCGCTAGCGCCGTAGCCCAGCAGCGTTGCAAAATGATGCACCTCTCTCGGTTCTCCGGACTCCAGGATCATGGAAATCGAGGTTCTCTTCTTTGTCCGCACCAGATGCTGATGCACCGCAGAAACGGCCAGCAGAGACGGGATCGGCGCCTGGAATTCATCCACGCCCTTATCCGTCAGGATCAGCAGGTTCGCACCCTCCCGGTACGCACGGTCCACCTCCAGGCAAAGACGCTCGATGGCCTTTTCCAGACTGGTATTTTTATAATAGGTAATCGGAATATCCTCCACCTTATAGCCTTCGATGTTCATATTCCGCAGCTTCAGCATATCCGTATTGGTCAGGATCGGATTCTGAATCTTAATTACGTTACAGTTTTCCGGCTTATCCTCCAGCAGATTTCCCTCCTTACCGGTATACACGGTCTTGGAAGTCACCACCTTCTCACGAATCGCATCGATAGGCGGATTTGTTACCTGAGCAAACATCTGCTTAAAATAGTTAAACAGGGGCTGATGCTTATTGGACAGCACCGCCAGCGGAGTATCAATGCCCATGGCGCTGATGCCCTCGCTTCCGGTAAGCGCCATATTCAAAATGGAGGTACGGTACTCTTCATAATTGTAGCCAAATGCCTTCATCAGGCGCATCCGCTGCTCCGATGAATAGGTCTCCACCTTTTTATTCGGGATCTTCAGATCCTTCAGACATACCATATACTGATCCAGCCATTCTCCGTAGGGCTGGCTTTCCGCATAATGTTCCTTCAGCTCGTCATCGTTGAGGATTTCACCCTTCACTGTATCCACCAGCAGCATTTTTCCGGGATGGAGCCGTTCCTTCAGCACTACCTTGGTGGAATCGATATCCAGAACGCCTACCTCAGAGGACAGGATCACATAGCCGTCATCCGTCACATAATAGCGGGAAGGCCGCAGACCGTTGCGGTCCAGCACGGCGCCCATAATATCTCCGTCTGTAAACAGGATAGAGGCCGGGCCGTCCCAGGGTTCCATCATGGTTGCATAATACTGATAGAAATCCCTCATTTTCTGGGACATCACATCATTGTTCGCCCAGGGCTCCGGTATGGTGATCATCACCGCCAGCGGAAGATCCATGCCGCTCATGGTAAGGAATTCCAGGGTATTATCCAGCATGGCAGAGTCAGAGCCCTCCGCATTGATCACCGGAAGGATCTTATGCATCTCGCCCTTAAAATAGTGGGATGCCATGGTCTCCTCCCGGGCCAGCATCTTATCCGCATTGCCCCGGATGGTATTGATCTCACCGTTATGCACCAGCATACGGTAGGGATGCGCCCGTTCCCAGCTCGGATTCGTATTGGTGCTGAATCTGGAATGAACCAGGGCGATAGCGGAATCATAATCCGGATCCTGCAGGTCATGGAAAAAGATTCTAAGCTGCTTTACCAGAAACATACCTTTGTAAATAATGGTCCGGCTGGACATGGACACCACGTATGTATTTTCGTTGGACTGCTCAAACAGCCGGCGCACCACGTACAGACGGCGGTCAAAGGGAAGGCCCGCTTTCACGTTTTCCGGTTTCTCGATAAATGCCTGCATAATACAGGGCATCTTTTCCAGCGCCTTATGGCCCAGCACGGAGGGATCCGTAGGAACCTCTCTCCAGCCCAGGAACTTCAGGCCCTCTTTCTTCACAATATTTTCAAACATCTTTTTGGCCTGGTTTCTCTGCAGCACATCCTGCGGAAAGAAAAACATACCGATACCGTATTCTCTCTCTCCGCCCAGCTCAATGCCCAGGGACTTACAGGTCTTAGAAAAGAACCGGTGAGAAATCTGCAGAAGGATGCCCACACCGTCTCCGGTCTTTCCCTCTGCGTCCTTTCCGGCACGGTGTTCCAGGTTTTCCACGATGCTCAGAGCATTCTCCACCGTGCGGTGAGTCTTAACGCCCTTCACATTTACCACAGCACCGATGCCGCAGTTATCATGTTCAAATTCAGGTCTGTATAATCCTGTGTAATTATTTACGGATTTCTTCCCTTCTGTATTCATACACGCTTTTCCTTTCCTGTTCTTGAAATATTTTCAACATTTGCAGACTACTATACACTCAAATTCCTCATCTGTAAATAAAAACTTTTTGTATTATTGTCAGATAATTTATAAATTTGTTATTCTGCATTTAATTGTGTGTTTAATTTTGCTTTATTTTACTTTATTTTCTCATTTCCCGCACAATTTACATTCTTTTATTTTCTCGCACCCACCAGATTTTTCCTTTCCCTTCCGGCTTCGGAGCCCCTCTTTGCTAGTATCACAAAAAGGAGTACGGCAGGAATTTACAGTCCTTACCCTGTAAATTCCCGCCAGACTCCTTTGTCTCTTTCTATTCTTTAGCGGCTCTTTTAAGCCCCGCCATTTTCCTTTTACAGCCGCTCTACTTTTTATTTGGAATTAATTTAAACACTGCCGTATTCGCATAGGTCAGCGGATCATCGTGGGCAAAAAATACCACACTGTCCACAGGCGCCTTCACCTCTTCCTTCACGCTTGCATCATAGGGATCCAGCACCCGGGCAATCACCTGCCCCTTAGCCACATCCTCTCCCACCCTTGTCAGACACTGGAAAAATCCGGAGCCTTTCACCCGGACCGATTTCATCTTTGTGTCCTCCACCACAGAAGAAATGTAGCCGTCATGGCTTTTGTAGCGGATCACCTTTTCCTTATCCAGAAAATTCAGGATGCTCCGCACCGCCTGCTTCGCACTTGCTTCATCGATCCTCTCTGTCGTGGTCGTATAGATGCTGAAGGCCTTGGTATCCCAGATCTGCCAGTTATAATTCAGCGTGGTGGTATCGTACGGCCGTACGCTGCGCACCACCACATAGGGCAGGCCGAATTCCTTGGCCAGCTCCACGCTCTCAAACCCGGTTTTCATCATCCGCACATGGGGCATAAATTCTCCCGGCATATAAAAGCTGGCAAATTGCATCCCGTATTTGTAATCCTTAATCTTTTCAAATACTCCTGCTGCAATCCGCTGCGTTGTCTCTCCCAGGTTATATCCTGGAAACATACGGTTAATATCTGTATTATCCGTGGGCCAAAAACGCTTCTGCACATTCATAGAATAGGGATTCACCGAGGGAATCACCAGAATCTCCTTTCCTTCCCGGATCCTCCCTTTCTTTTCCAGCTCCTTCAGCGCTGCTGTCAGCCGGGCGCAGGCATAAAGCTGCTGCACCTCATTTCCCCGGATACTGCCCACGATACAGGCCGTTTTCTTTCCGCTGCCAAACCGAAAGCCGGTCACACGGAAGCTGTCCCGATAAAGTGATTTATTTTCAAATATGATCTCTTTTTTCATCTGTCTTTCCTCTTATCCCCTAAGCCCTACTGTTCCAGTATCCGGGCCACCAGGGAGCCTTCATCCACCACAGGATA
Source organism: Lachnospiraceae bacterium (assembly GCA_030537145.1). GTDB lineage: Bacteria > Bacillota > Clostridia > Lachnospirales > Lachnospiraceae > Merdiplasma. Next base: position 31,235 of record JAUNON010000018.1, read on the forward strand.
TTCCCGCAGTGTAAACAGAACTCCGCTCACCGGAGAATGAATCTCATCCAGTACCTCTCCCCGCATAGGGTCTACAATCTTTCCTACCACATCGCCCTTCTCCAGATTTTTCCAATGCGTTGCCTTGGGAACAAAAATACCGGAGGTGGACGCATTCAGGAAGCATACCTTTCCGTCCTGGGATACAATCGGCTCCCGGGGCGTGATTACCTTCCCATCCCAGATTCCCATTTCTTTCATAAGACAAAACAGACCGTCGGTAAGCTGATCGCAATACTCTTTTGTGATCCGCATACCCACTCCGGTCTCCACCACCAGGGTAGGAACATTTCTGGAATTCAAGCTATAGGCCAGAGTCGCCTCCAGCACCGTGCTGCTGGCATGTACCCAGATATAATCCACATTTAATTTTTTTGCCAGAGGGACCAGCTTCTTTTCATGCTGCCGGTTGATGCGCACCTGAGGAATCTCCCGCAGATAAATATTGCTGGCATGAATATCCACGCACACATCGGACCCGATCAGATCCTCCACCATTCTGGCAGCCAGATACTCCAGCATATCTCCGTCCCTGCTGCCGGGAAACAGCCGGTTCATATCCAGATCAAAGGCCGGCACTCCCCGGGTAATGGAATCAATGCCCAGCGGATTCATAGCCGGATAAATATCCACCGTTCCCTTTAAATGCTCCGGATGTTTTTTAATCCTGCGGGCTACTTCAAAACAAATATACTGCCCTTCCAGCTCGTCTCCATGCACTCCGGTCACAATGCTGATCCGCTTTCCGCAGCCCCCGTGCTTGGGCTCCAGCCGATTCTTCTGTATTTTCAGTGTCTCATCCACAGGCAGCCCTACGGATGCTATCGTTTCAATCATAATCTATCGTCTCCGCTTTCTCATTCGTTTCTGCCGTCAGCGCCTCTACCGCCACCCGGACCTGCTGGGTCTGGCAGCAGCTTCCCTGAAAGATTCCCTTCGTCACAATACAATCGTGATAATCCCGGCCGCTGGAAATCTTGATATGCTCATCTTCCACGATCATATGATTCGTAGGATCCAGGGCATACCAGTAACCGCCGTCCGCAATCTCCACCCAGGCATGGGAATATCCCTCCCCGGTAAGCATCCCCACCACATAACGGCAGGGGATGCCGGCCATCCGGCACAGTCCCAGCATAATATGGCACCAGTCCTGACAGACGCCGCAGCCCAGATTCCAGGCCTCCTCCGCCGTGGTAGCCACATTCGTCACTCCCTGGCAGTAACGAAACTCTTTTTCTAAATTTTCCATAATAGAGAGCGCCTTGTCATAAGGGCGCTCCATCCTGCATATGCTTAATCGTGTGTCAAAATAGTGCTTCAGCCCGTCCCCCGGCGCCGTATAGGAGGATTGTACCAGAAAGCTGCCCAGACGCCCGGGATCCCTCACGGTTTCCCGCTGCGCCAGGCCCGTCACCGCCCGCCCGCAGACCGAAACCGCAAAGGAGTCGTGCGCATCCTGAATGCTTCCAAAAATCACGGCATTCCGAAAGCTGTCCTCTGACCTTTCAAAGCTTCCCGCCGGTTCTATTGTAAACTTGCACTGCTCAATTCTCTGCCTTTCGCTGCTTTGGGGAATGCACTTTAAGGTATAGTGATGGTCCCATATGGATGTGTCAAAGCCTGTACGCATCTCATATGTAAACTGTAACGTTTTCAATCTTAAACCTCCAGTATGGTCTCTACTTCATTCACTATCCTATAATAATCAATTTTTTCCTCCTTGACAAGCCGAATCAGATCCTCTACATATGATTTCTTATAATCCATTCCGCTTCGTTCCAGGCGGAACCGCATCCGGTCCACCTCCCGAATCAGATAACTGGCCGGCATTTCCAGCCTGGCGTAGAGATCCAGCCGTTCTATCCGTTTTCCGGTCTTGATAATATTGCGGACCTGTTCGCTCTCGATCATGTCATCCGCGATCCCCCAGAAGGCCAGAATATGATCCAGCACCTCCTGCAGCCCCATCAGCATATCCTTACTGCTGTAGGCAGTCTGGATGTCATAGATTGCAAGCTGAATATAAGACAGCACCTCGCTTCCGATCTCCTCCCTCAGCACAACGGCATTGTCGTAGGCCCGGTTCAGATTGCTGATGATGGAATTGGGATCCATTGTATCAAACGGATATTTTTCCTCAAAGCATTCCTTGGAGCCGTATACGTCCGGAATATCCAGATCCGTACAGAAGCGCTGATAGGCCAGCGGCTCTGCGTCAATCAGTTCATCATACCTCTCTGTATAAAGCCGCAGCGTTGTGTAGACCCGCTCCGTATATCTTCCCAGCCAATACAGCCGGTCTGTATGTTCTAACGAGATAATACCCATGTGTCCTTGAAGCCTCCTCCCTGTGATGAATTTACAATAAAGGAATCCGGATTTCTTGAGAATCTGGTCAGCCCGCTCTTCCATACCATAGGCTCCTCGCCCATCAGGACAAAGGCCCGCAGATCCGCCTTTCTGGGTACCGGATTACCGTTTTCCATAATATCGATATCCAGAAAATCAATGACCTCCTGGGCAATAAAACGCCTGGGCTCCCGCTTCAGCAAAGCAATAAAGTCTGCCTTCTGCTGCTTTGTCATACTGCTGCCAAAAACGACGCCGTAGCCTCCTGCTTCCGCCACGTCCTTCAATACCAGCCGGTCAAAATTCTCCAATGTGTACTTCATATCCTCTTCATAGAAAGGCAGATAGGTGGGCGCATTATGAAGAACCGGCTCTTCATCCAGATAGTAACGGATCATCCTCGGAACAAAGTAGTAGATTCCCTTGTCGTCCGCCACCCCATTGCCGGGTGCATTCAGAAGAGCCACATTTCCTTTCTTAAATACATCAAAAATATGGGGAACTCCAATCAACGACTCCGGTACAAAGTTCATAGGATCAAGATAATCATCCGAAATCCTGCGGTATACCGCTCCTACCGTCTCCTTTCTGCCCTTATAATCAATAAAGTAGAGCTTATCCCCTTCTACCATCAGGTCATTTCCGGATACCAGATGGGCTCCGGTACGCTCCGCCAGATAGGAATGTTCAAAATATGCCGCATTGTACCGGCCGGGTGTCAGAATCACCGTATGGCCGCCCACATTGACATGATCCAGCGTCTTGCGCAGAAGCTCTGCATAATTCCGGTTGTCCTCCACCGGAATCTTCTCAAACGTCCCCGGACTGCTTCTCCTGCACAGTCCTCTGGCAATCATAGGATAAGAAGCGCCGGAAGGAACACGCAGATTATCCTCCAGGATATACCAGTTCTTATCCTTTGCCTGCACCAGATCAATTCCCGAAATATGGGAATAGATTCCCTTCGGCGGACAGATGCCTTCACACTCCGCCATATAACCGCTGGAGGCAAAAATAAAATCCTCCGGTATAACACCGTCCTTTACAATTTTTTTGTCGCTGTAAATATCCCTGAGAAAAAGGTTGAGCGCCAGTACCCGCTGCTTCAGCCCCTTTTCCAGATATCGGAACTCTTCGTGTCCGATCACCCTGGGGATTGCATCAAACGGGAAAAGCTGCTCCTTAAACTGCCCGTTTTTATAAATGCCAAACTTTACGCCATACCTGGCCAGAAGCTTATTAATCGTGCCGGAGTTCTCCAGCAAACTTGCCACATCACACATCTCTTTCATTCATTCACCCTCTTTTTTACTGACAAAGCGGGCAAGCCCGCTTCCATTCACCTTCCTCCCCGCTTCCTGAGAGCTTAAGCTCCTTGTGCGCCGGATGCAGATTGCGCAGCAATAAATCCCCTTATGCATCCGTGCGCATCACCGCACGAAGTGCTTTTTATGATATAGGAAAGTGAGAACTTTCCTAATATCATAAAAAAGAGGTACAGACCATAATAAGTCTGTACCTCTTTGTACTTAACACTTAAAAACTATCATGTTTTGAATCATTTGTCAATCCTTAATACAAGCCTGCGGCTGCGGCTCGTAACAGCTCAGCCTTCCGCTAAACTGTTACTAACGCTCTGCCAGCAGATCCAGTTTATCCTTATAGGTGCTCTCCAGAGCCTTCTTCCTCTTTGATTTTTTCATCGTAAGAACGATCTGTCCCTTGGCCTTTGTCGGGCCCTGCATGGTTCCTGCGCCTCCGACACAGCCGCCGGGACAGGCCATGCCTTCCAGCAGATAACCGTCATACTTTCCCTTTTGCGCATCGGAAAGAAGCTGCCGGCAGTCTCTAAGCCCTTCGGCATTCGCCACCTTTATCTCCCGCTCCGGCTCCATCTCTTTGATGCAGTTCACCACTGCGGAAGCTACACCTCCGCTGACAGCAAAGCCCCGGCCGTCCGCACTGGCCTCGGACAGTGTTCCATCAGAGGGAAGCTGTTCAAAATGGATCCCCTTTGCGGTGAACATGCCCACCACTTCCTCAAAGGTCAGCACAAAATCAATATCGCTACGGATCTCCTGCCGGCTGGCTTCCAGCTTTTTCGCTGCACAGGGACCGATAAATACTACCTTACAGCCCGGATGCTCCTTTTTGATCAGCCGTCCGGTCAGAACCATGGGGGTCAGCGCCATGGAAATATAGGGTGCCAGATCCGGGAACATTTTTCTTGCCATGGCCGCCCAGGCCGGACAGCAGGAGGTAGCCATAAAGGGCTGCTTTTCCGGAACCTCCTCCAGGAAATCCTGTGCCTCCTGAATCGTACACAGATCGGCTCCCACCGCCACCTCAACAATATCGGCAAAGCCAAGCTGACGCATCGCCTCCCGCAGACGTTCCGGTGTCAGATCCCGGCCGAACTGGCCCACGAATGCAGGCGCCACTGCCGCATAGACCGGCGTACCGGATTTGATCGCATGGATTACCTGAAAGATCTGGCCCTTATCCGCAATCGCTCCGAACGGACAGTTCACCATGCACATACCGCAGGAAACACATTTTTCATAATCGATCTTTGCTCTGCCAAGGCGGTCGCTGCCAATAGCGTCCACACCGCAGGCAGCCGCACAGGGGCGCTCCATCTTCATAATCGCATGATAAGGGCAGGCGCTCATACATTTTCCGCATTTGATGCATTTAGACGCATCGATTTGAGAACGCCCATTCACGATGGAAATGGCTCCCTTGGGGCAGACCTCCTTGCAGGGATGCGCCAGGCAGCCCTGGCAGGCATCCGTTACCTTCATTTCATCATCCGGGCAGGAATGGCAGGCAAATTTAATAATATTCACCAGAGGCGGATCATAATATTTCTCCGCAATAGCACTCTCCTCGATTCCTTTTGACACCGGGGCATGTTCCGTCATGGAACGCAGCGGCAGACCAATAGCCAGACGAAGCCGCTCCTCTACAATGGCCCTCTCCAGGAATACGCTTTCCCGGTAAGTAGCAACCTCACCCGGAATAATTTTGTAGGGCAGGTCGATAATCCTTGAATAATCTCCACCCTCGAAGGCCATTCTGGCCACCTCAGTAAAGACCTTCTGCCGGACCTCTACCACATTCGTATAAACCCCTCTGAAGCTCATGCTTTCATCCCCTTTTTTCACGATTTATCGCCGCTCCACCTCTCATATCAGAAAACGGCCAACGCTTTTCCATTGATTTCATTTTAGATGAGAGGATATTTCTCCGTCAGGCTCTTTACAAGCTTCCTTGCATCCTCTGCCCGGCTCTCGCCCTCCTTCAGCATCATGGCGATGGCCTCTGCGATGACATCCATATCCTGCTCATTCATTCCTCTTGCGGTAACTGCCGGAGTTCCCAGACGCACGCCGCTGGTCACAAAGGCAGATTTCGGATCATTGGGAATCGTGTTTTTATTGCAGGTAATATTCACGGAATCCAGCAGATTCTCCACTTCTTTTCCGGTCTTGCCTACACTGGTCAGATCCACCAGCATCAGATGATTGTCCGTACCGCCGGATACGATTTTAATTCCTCTGTCCATCAGCCCTTTGCACAGCGCCTGAGCATTCTTGCGGATATTTGCCTGATATACCTTGTACTCCGGCTGCAGCATCTCCTGGAAGCAAACTGCCTTTGCCGCGATCACATGCATCAGCGGTCCGCCCTGGATTCCCGGGAATACGGCCTTGTTGAACTTATGCTCCTCTGCAAACTCTTTGCTGGAAAGAATCATGCCGCCTCTGGGCCCCCGCATCGTCTTATGGGTCGTGGTGGTCGTCACATGAGCATACGGAATCGGGCTCGGATGCTCCCCTGCTGCCACCAGTCCTGCAATATGGGCCATATCCACCATGAGATATGCATTCACTTCATCCGCAATCTCACGGAATTTTTTGAAATCAATCACACGGGCATATGCGCTTGCGCCGGCCACGATCAGCTTCGGCCTGCATTCGAGGGCAATTCTTCTCACCTCGTCATAGTCGATCCGCCCGTTGTCATCCACACCGTACGGCACTGCCTTAAAATATGCTCCGGACAGGTTTGCAGGGCTTCCATGGGTCAGATGACCTCCATGCGCCAGATTCATACCCATTACCGTATCTCCCGGCTGCAGCAGCGCAAAGAACACTGCCATATTTGCCTGTGCGCCGGAATGAGGCTGCACATTTGCATACGTACATCCGAAAATCTTCATGGCACGTTCTCTGGCCAGGTTTTCCACCACATCCACGCATTCACATCCGCCGTAGTATCTTTTTCCCGGATATCCCTCTGCGTATTTGTTCGTCAATGGACTTCCCATCGCCGCCATAACCGCCTTGCTGACCCAGTTCTCAGAGGCAATCAGCTCAATATGGCTGTTCTGCCGATTTTCCTCTGCCACAATCGCTTCCGCAATCTCCGGATCTGTTTTCCGGATTTCATCCAATGAATACATCAGTATATCCTCCCTTTTCATACCCTTCTATCTGTCTTTCTTGCGCTTTCATTTGTATGCGCATTATGGACAATATATCGAATTTTCTCCCGTTTGTCAAGTTAATTTCCGGGGGTTCCTAACCTTTCTTTGAAATATGCGTCTCTTCCTAAAATTTTCGATTTTATGTCACGATCCCGTATTTTTTACGTTTTCCTCCTGCCTTAGATACCGGGCCGTCACAGAATCCCGGCATTCCAGCATTTCCCTGGGCGTTCCTGCAAACAGCAGCCTGCCGCCCTCGCCGCCCCCGCCGGGGCCCAGCTCTATGACATAGTCCGCATCCCGCAGCACATCCAGATTGTGCTCCACAAGAAAGACGGAATTCCCCTGATCCACCATCTCGTGAAAAAGCTCCAGGATATGCCGGATATCCTTAATATGCAGCCCGTCTGTAGGTTCATCCAGGATAAAGATTTTTCCCTTGCTGTTTAAATAAGAAGCCAGCTTCATCCGCTGCAGCTCCCCGCCGGACAAAGTGGAAAGCGCCTGATTCAGATGCAGATAGGAAAGCCCCACCCGGCTCAGCGGATGCAGAAGATCTGCTACCTCCGTACCAGCAAACCATTCCTCCGCTTTCTCCACGGACAGATCCATAACCTGGGCAATGTTCCTCCCATCCACCTGATACTGAAGCGCCTCCCGGGAATAGCGAAGTCCGCCGCAGGCTTCACAGACTGTCTCAATCGAATCCATAAAGGCCATCTCAGAAACTATTACGCCCTTCCCGCCGCATACCGGGCATTTTCCTTCCCCATTAAATGAGAAAAGTCCGGCCTTTGCCTTGCAGCGTCTGGCAAAAATCTTCCGTATCTCATCTGCGGCTCCCACATAGGTTGCCGGGGTAGAGCGCAGGCTGATTCCAATATTCTTCTGGCTGATATAGACCGGTTCTTCCCGGCACTCCCGGCAAAAGCATTCCATCAGAGAGCTTTTTCCGGAACCTGCCACACCTGCAATCACCGCCAGTACCCCCAAAGGCAGCCTGACGCTGACATCCTTCAGATTATGAAAACCGGCATGCTCCAGCGAAAACCAGCCGGTGGGCTGTCTTAATTCTGACTTCATCCTTCCATGCAGTTTCAGCAGCTCTCCCGTATCCGTACCGCTTCGCAGCAGCGCTTCATACGAACCCTCAAACAGAATACGTCCGCCCTTTGCTCCCGCTTCCGGCCCCATGTCTACGATATGGTCCGCCGCCTGGATCATTTCCCGGTGATGCTCTACCAGCAGAACCGTATTTCCTCCGTCCCGCAGCCGCTTGATCGCCCGCAGAAGCCGGTGGATATCATGGCTGTGCAGGCCCACGCTGGGTTCATCCAGGATATAAAGAATATCTGAAAGTGCGGAATTCATATATTTTGCAATCTTGCAGCGCTGCGCTTCGCCGCCGGACAAGGTGCTCATTCCCCGATCAAGGGACAGGTAATCCAGGCCGATGTCGATCAGCGCCTGGAGCCTTGCCCCAAGAGTCCGCCGGATATCCTCCGCCAAAGGGGATTCAATTCCCTCCAGCCATTCCATCAGCTCTCTAAGCGGCAAAGCGGTTGCCTCCGCAATATTCTTCCCATTTAGCCTGCAGGATAATACCTCTTTCCTTAAGCGTGCTCCCCCGCAGTCCGGGCAGACTCCGCGCCGGGTCATGGGGTCTAAAATATCCCGGTGAAGCTTGCCCTCTTCCGAATTCAGCACGCTGCGGTACATCCGATGTACCAGTCCCTCATATTTCGCCGTTTTCGGCCATCCCTGAGGCGGATTTTTCAGCCGTATCTGAGGAGAATACAAAAACAGCTCCAGTTCTTCCTCTGAATAATCCTTTATCTTCTTATTTAGATCAAACAAACCGCTGTTGGCATACCGTATCCAGCGCCACTGCCCCGGTTCAAAGGCTACATAATGAATCACCCCCGGATCGTTCAGGCACTTGTCAAAGTCCACCAGCTTATGCACATCCAGCTCCGTAATCTCCCCCAGCCCGTCACACCGCGGGCAGCGCCCCTGGGGATGATTGAAGGAAAAAGTATCCGAATAACCCACAAAGGGCTGTCCGACCCTGGAGAACAGAAGCCGCAGCAACGTATACATATCCGTATAGGTTCCCACCGTAGAGCGCAAATTTGGCGATGGCTTTTTCTGGTCGATCACAATCGCCACCGGAAGGCTCTCAATCTGCCCCACATGAGGTCTCCCATATTTTGGGAGATAATTCTGTACAAATCCGGGAAAAGTATCATTCAGCTCTCTCCTGGACTGAGCCGCCACCGTATCCAATACCAGAGAGGACTTTCCGGAACCGGAAACCCCTGTAAAAACGGTGATCTTATATTTGGGAATATCCAGAGAAATATGCTGCAAATTGTTTTCATAAGCATCTATCACTTTAATTGTATCACTTTTCATCTTTTTTTATCCAATTCCATTCTATGATTCCGTCATCCGCACACCGTCCACCTGCCCGGCTTGGGCATAATCACTGCTCCGAACCGATTTCCTATCTGACGGCCTCCATTCCCTGCCTCCGTATGCTAAACAAAATATTCTACTGCAATCGAGATTAAATTTGCACCCATATGAAACAGGATCGGCGCCTTCAAGGAGCCGCACCGATCGGCTGGATTTTCCATGCAATAGAAAAACTGCAGCAGCAGTCCCATGGGGAAGGCATACAGCATCTGAAGCGGATTCTGATGCCACAGAGCAAAAATCAGCGCAGTAATTGCCGCAGCATAGCCTCTTGGAAGGCTTTCCCGCAGCCTCTGGTAAAAAAGCCCCCGAAAGATCAGCTCCTCCACTGCGGGAGTGACAAATCCCATCCCCAAAAGCTGCACCCAGATATTTCCTGCAAATAATTCTTCCTGTACCGCATTGGAAAAAAAGTCAGCCGCCCCGCTTACCTGCATCAGCAGGCTTCCCAGGCAGGATGCCAGGACGCCGCTCCCAAAGGCCAGCACATAAAACCAGACCGGCTTCCCTTTTTGTTCAGCAGCGGCAGACAGCAGCAACCGGTCTCTCTTCCACATTTTCCACAGGAACGGAGCGCTGAAGGCAGCGCTCAGAACCGTCATCAGGGCCGCATCCGGACCGTCCCATCTCTGCCACATACAGATTACAGTTCCCGCATAGACTACCAGAAATGAGATCCCTAGATGTACCAGGATAGGCGCTGATACCCTGCCGATCCTCTTTATATACTCATTCATATTCTTTCTTCCTTTGATTATGATAACTGATCTTTTCCCCCATCCATCCCTATCCTATGGGGATTGGGGCGCACTTCTTATTCTGTTTCTTTACCCAATCCAGCATGGGCTCAATCACATGGCGGACTGTCTCACCTTCGAAGGGAAGTTCCATCCCGATCTCCCGCACCGCCTCCATAAATGATTTCGTGCCGCCAAAGGACAGAAATTTCAGATATTTTCTCCAGGCTGTTTCCGGCTCCCTCTGCTGCAGCAAAAAAAGCTGCAATGACACATTTCTTGCCATTCCATAATCCACCAGATAAAAAGGACATAAAAACAACTGAGGATCCGTCAGCCATTCCTGCCCCGCTCCATACAAAGGAATGTCATCAAAGTCAGCAAAGTGCGGTTCATAGGTTTCCCGCAGCCTCCGCCAGAGGGCATGACGTTCTTCTGAAGTCATATCCGGATTCTGGTGCACCACAGTCAGAAATTCATCGCCCGAACAGCCTCCCGGCAGATAGGTCAGCGTTCTTTCCATTAAAAACAGATCATACCGGTCCGCATCTTCCCCGAAAAACAGATGATGATACGGCATTGTCAGCATTTCCATAGCCGTGGAATGCGTCTCGCAGGCCTCGGCGGAGGGCTCACGGCACTCTGCCACAATCTTATTTTTATATGCCTCATACGCAGCAAAAGCATGGCCGGATTCATGAATCAGCACATCGACATCCCTGGTGGTTCCGTTAAAATTTGAAAAGATAAAGGGACTGCGCATGGAATCCACGCTTCCGCAATAGCCTCCCGGCGCCTTTCCGTCCCTGGAATCCAGATCAAACATATCCCGATCCACCAGAAAATCGAAAAATTCCCCGGTCTCCTGGGAAAGTCCGTGAAACATGGTATTGCAGGCAGCCAGTATCGCCTTGGAATCCCCTCTGGGAGCCGGATTATGGTCCGGAAAATACAGAAGATTATCATAACCCTTCCACTGTGACAAGCCCAGTCGTTCCTTCTGCATTCTTTTGATTTCCTTAACGGCAGGCACCCAATATTTCTTCACCTGCTCTCTGTAATAAGCGATTTCCTTCAGGCCGTAGCCCATCCGGTTCATACGGATCAGACTAAGCTCCGAATAATCCCGGAAACCCAAAGCCCTTGCCTGCGCATTGCGGTTCTTCACCAGCTTATCAAAAATATCCTCCAGACGCTCCCGGTACTGTAAAAAATAAGCGCCCTCCGCCCGGTAGGCCTCCTTGCGGGTCTCCCGGTCCCTGGCCCCTTTGTAGGGATACAACTGCTCCGCCGGAAGTATCCTCCCCTGAAATGCAATGCGGCTTGCGCCGTTTATGGCCTGAAACCGGGCCATAAGCCGATTTTCCTCCTGCAAAAGCTCCGTAATGGCCTCACCGCCTCCGGTTTTCCTATACCGCAGTTTTTTAAGAAGCATCGGGCCGTATTCCCGGTCGATCCGGGCGGCATACGGGCAGGCCAGCAGAGCGGAATAAAAATCATGGGCGGCCTCCTCCACTTTGGGAGAAGCCTTCCCAAGAAATGCGTTTTCCTTTTCATAAAACGGATCTCGCACATTCTGGGTAAAGCGGATCTCGGAGATCTGGCACATGGAACGAAATGCTTCCGTCTCCTGATAAAAGGTCTCCAATGCAGCCCTGGCCCCCTCCCAGTCTGACGCATTCTGCAGCTCCTCCTTCGCCCTGCGTATCCCGCCGATCACTGCACCAGTATTGGGACGGGTATAAGCAAGCTCACGAAATTTAACAGTCATAATTACTCCCTTCCCCGCGTTTTCCTGTCTTTCCTCCTTCTGCGACCAGTCCGGAAATCATTGCCCTTCCCGGTCTCCCGCAGATCAAAACATTTTCTAATAGTTTATCATAGGTTTGGAAAAATGAAAATAACCTGGACGAAAAGGTGCCCTATCTTTTCCTCCGGATACGCACAATGCCCAAGAGCAGCAAAAGAATCAGCGCAGCAAAAATGCAGCCTGCCAGCAGCAGATTTCGTGGCGGCAGTTCCACTCCCGCTAAAACTGCAGAGCCTTGTGCATCCCGTTTTTTTCTGCTCTGGGGGACGGCAGAGCTGTCTCCATTCTGTTTCGTTTCCTTCTGGACACTTTTGTTCCCCTGTTTTCCTGTTCCTTTTCTGCTTCGTTCCTCCTCTGCCAGCGCTTTTGCGCTCTTCTCCGTATTTTCATAAGGAGGAATACTTTCTGCGGCCGTCTGTCCTGCCACATAAAACGGAATTTCCTCCGTCCAGGCCTCATTTCCCGCCTCATCCGATACATAAATCTGAAGCCGCTGCCAGTGATCTTCCGATACCGCCTTCCATTTCAGCAGCCCGCCCTGTCCGTCGATCTGTTCAGCCGTATAAGCGGCATCCTCTTTCCCGTCCAGATAGATCTTCAGCTCCTTCATTCGTCCATTATCCCGCGGCTCCAGGCAGGCCCAGATTTCTTCTGCCTGATAAATTTTATTTTCCTCAATTCCGGTTACGAAACATTCCGGCTTCGAATAATCGATGGAGAAACGTACACTTTTTTTCTGTGTCTGGCTGTCCGAGCTGTTGTTCGCCCTGTCCCTTGACATAAGAAGTACCTCATACGTCCCCTCCCGGGAAAAAGTCCGGGCGGGAACGGTATACCGGTATTGTTTCCACCCATCCTCCGCCTCGTTCAACATTACGGAATAATCTCTTTCCCGCTCCAATGCAAATACACTGCCATCCTTCCGGCACAGAAGCTGAACCTCTCCCACGTAATCAATATTGGTTTCCAAAAAGACTACCGGAAATGCCGTCCTGTGATAAAAGCCGGCAAGCATTCTTGCAGTCTCTTCTCCCAGCGCATAGACAGACCCGAAGCGATTCACTGAAAAATGAATTTCCTTTTCTGTCCGGTTTCCCGCCAGATCCTCCGCCCAGGCCGTTACCGTATACATATCATCCGCACTTTTTTCTTCGGGAAAATCCGCAAACTGCACCCAGGCTCCTTCCGTCCCCTCTTCTTTTCCGATGGAAGCCGGTGCCGTCCCTCCATTGGCCCCCGTAATTTTTACCCGGAGCGAATTTTCCTTATAATAAGGATCCCTGCAGCTTATTTTCAGCTTTACGCTTCCTGCGTTGGCACTGTTATCCTTTACTCCTTCTATCGTCAGGCCGGGGCCTGACGAATCAATCACGATTTGAGGACTTTTCACATATGCCTGATTGCCCACCCGGTCCCGGGTACGCACATAGATCACGTAAGTGCCCTCCTGTGTAAGCTCCAGACGTGCCCCCTGCGTGCAGTCCCGCCACCAGCCCTCTTCTCCGGAAGCCGGTCCCACTTCCGCCTCCTGACTGGCTGCGATAAAATATTCTGCTGACCGAATCCCGCTCTGCTCATCGGCGGGAACAGAAATGGAAACGGCAGCCTGTTTCTGTCCATAATAAACCGCTCCCCAATGCCGGTCCGCCTGAATGTTCAAAACGGCCTCCGGTGCGCTTGCATCCACCCGGTATGCAAGCTGCCCCTCCAGTGAATCTGCCAACAGCTTCCCCTGTTTGCTTTTCTGTTTCAGCGAAAAGGAAAAAAGACCGTCCTGAAACAGCGCTCCGGAATCCGTTCCCTGGTTATATCCGGAACCCTCCAGCGGCCGGACATGAAGTCCGGTCCCGGCTCTCACCCACAGGATACCATCCTCAGAGCAAAAAAGGCTCTCCTCATCTCCTGTCATTTCATAATCTTTTCCATGCCAGATGCTGCCCTGCACCACGGTCAGGCTTCCGGTTTTGCAGCGCTTATCTTCCGGCTCGGAAGGAAACCGGTAATTTCCGGAGGGATTCCCGGTAATCTCCCCAGAGGCTGTCCGCCTGAGTATCAGGGCATTTCTGTAAATCCTCTGCCTTCCATCCTCATACATGGGATCCCATTGTCGGACGGCATTTTGATTCACATCCACCTGCGGCAGTACAAAATCCTCCGGGATCTGCTCCCTCCCTTCTTTGTCCTTCACAAAACCCGTTACCTGCACATTTCCCAGAAGATGAATCTCTTCCGCCGAAACCGTGCTTCCATAAGTTCTCCATCCGTCCGGAATCTGCACTTCCAATGTTTTCGGCAGAATATTCACCTGCAAAAGAGCAGTCTCTGCTTCCAGCCGGTATCGGTCTTTTTCCTCTTCCGGAAGCCAAAAACGGTAAATCACCTGTCTGACCCCCGCATCTGTCCCGTTCAGGCGAGCCTCGTACGCCACCAGCTCCGCTGCATTTTCTGCCGCTCCTTCCACATCAAACAATAATTCAATTTGATCCGTTCCATCATAGATTCTGCCGCCCTCCGGTTCCTTCACACGGATATTTTTCACCCGAAGAATCGAAATCTGCGATTCCGTCTCACTCTCCGGCTCCGTCCCGGGCT
>JAUNON010000070.1 GCA_030537145.1 Lachnospiraceae bacterium
CATGCCTCGCAAACCCGCATAAATACTGAATAGGCGGAGTTTTGCTCATGGCTACTATAAAAGGACTTAGAGGAGTTAAGAACCTGCAGAGGGCTGCTGCGAATGGGCAGGAGGGATGAGATCCTGCCGCAGCGAAAAGGGAAGGCATGAGGTGCTGTATGGATAAAAAGTATATACATATGTACTGTGGAAATGGAGGAGGGAAATCCTCCGCCGCAATTGGCCAGGGCATTAAGTATGCCTGTGCGGGAAAAACGGTTTTTGTGGTACAGTTTCTGAAGGGAAAGGCGGAGTCAGAGCTGGACTATCTGAAGCGTCTGGAGCCGGAGTTCAAGTTGTTTTGCTTTGATAAGTTTCAGGAGCAGTTTTGCGAGCTGTCAGAGGAAGAAAAGCAGGAAGAGATGATCCATATACGGAACGGACTGAATTTTGCCAAGAAGGTGCTGGTGACTTCGGAATGTGACGTGCTGATTCTGGATGAGATCCTGGGACTTCCCCAGAGAGGCATTATCCGGGTGGAGGAACTGATCCCTCTGCTTCAGGCTGTAGGGGATGGGGTAAAGCTGATCCTGACAGGAAACAGCCGTTGCCAGGAGCTTTGGCCTTATGTGGATGAGGTGACAGAGGTGCGGACCGATTATCTTGCGGATTAATGTGACGGAATAGTCGTAACAGTTCAGCCCAGGGCTTTGCACTGGCTGCAAAGCCCGTAAGAACAAGTGACGGTTGAAAAGAAATCAGCCCTTTCGCCGAAGGCGAACTTTAAATGGGCTGGTTTCCGTAATAGTTTAGCGGAAGGCTGAACTGTTACGGATAGCCGGAATTGGCAGATTTCAGTTATTGACAAGTATTTTGCGGGATGATATAGTAAAAATAATTTGAAACGGATAGAGGTTGCGTGTTTCATGAGTAGATGGCCGGATGTATTCAGGTACAGCAGAAGGTCAGGGAAAGGGGAATGCGCCGAAAGGATGCAGAGCCTGAAACTGTATGCTTGGGCACAGGGCGAATAGTCATGTGACTGTCATCGATAAGATGGGGCGCTATCGGAGAATTGTTGCTAAAGAGGGATTCTTAAGGTGGGCGCAGCAGTGTCCGCCTTATTTTGTGGTATGGGAGCTTCTTCTGCAGGGTGCCGTATCATAAGAAAGCGTATGAAGGAGGTTTAATTTATGTCAGTATTTACAGGTGCAGGCGTGGCGATCGTCACTCCCATGTACGAGGACGGAACGGTAAACTTTGATAAGCTGGGAGAGCTTTTGGAGGAGCAGATTGCATCCGGAACGGACGCGATTATTATCTGCGGAACGACAGGGGAATCCTCTACCCTGAGTCATGAGGAGCATTTGAAGGTGATTAAGTATGCCATCGATAAGGTGGCGAAGCGGATACCGGTAATTGCCGGTACTGGTTCAAACTGTACGGAGACGGCGGTCTATTTGTCCCGGGAGGCGGAGAAATACGGAGCAGATGCGCTTCTGCAGGTGACGCCCTATTACAATAAGGCTACGCAAAAGGGATTAAAGAAGCACTTTACGGCGGTGGCCGATGCGGTGAATATTCCGATTATTCTTTACAATGTGCCCAGCAGAACCGGCTGCAATATCCTTCCTGAAACGGCGGCTGAGCTGGTAAAGAATGTAAAGAATATTGTGGGAGTGAAGGAAGCCAGCGGAAATATTTCTCAGGTGGCAAAGCTGATGAGCCTGGCCGGGGATGAGATCGAGCTGTATTCCGGAAATGATGACCAAATCGTTCCCATCATGTCTTTGGGCGGAAAGGGCGTGATCTCTGTTCTTTCCAATGTGGCGCCGAAGCAGACCCATGAGATTGCGGCCTCCTATCTGGCAGGCGATGTGGAGAAAAGCTGCAGGCTGCAGCTAGAAGCGATCGAGCTGATCGATGCGCTGTTCTGCGAAGTAAATCCCATTCCGGTGAAAACCGCATTGAACCTGATGGGAAAGAATGTGGGACCGCTGAGAGGGCCGCTGTGTGAGATGGAAGAGAAAAATGTGGAACGGCTGAAAGCCGCCTTGAAGAATTACGGTATTTTATAAAAACAGACAGGAAAGGGGGGCGGCCTTGGGCTGCCCTTTGGCAGAAAAAATGGTAAGAATTATTTTAAACGGCTGTAATGGCCACATGGGCCAGGTGATCACCTCTCTGGTGGCGGCTGACCCGGATGCGGAAATTGTGGCCGGAATTGATGTAAGAGATGAAGGGAAAAATACCTATCCGGTATTTAGCAGCTTTTGTGAATGCACGGCTCAGGCGGATGTGATCGTAGATTTTTCCTCTCCCAAAGCATTTGACGGAATGATGGATTATTGTGTGGCGCATCAGGTTCCGGCGGTGGTGTGCACTACGGGCCTGAGCGAGGAGCAGCTAAAGCGTCTGGAGGAGGACAGTAAAAGAGTGGCCATCCTGCGGTCTGCCAATATGTCTCTGGGTATTAATCTGCTGCTGAAGCTTTTGCAGGATACGGCCAGGACACTGGCTCCTGCCGGATTTGATATTGAGATCGTGGAAAAGCACCACAATCTGAAAAAGGATGCGCCCAGCGGCACTGCCCTGGCGCTGGCAGACAGCATCAATGAAGCGATGGATCATCAGTATACCTATAAATACGACAGAAGCCAGAGCTATGAGCCCAGGGACAAGAAGGAGCTGGGGATTATGGCCGTGCGGGGAGGCAGCATCGTGGGCGTCCATGAGGTGCTGTTTGCAGGCACGGATGAGACGATTGAGTTTACGCATACCGCATATTCCAAGGGTGTTTTTGCAAAAGGCGCCGTACAGGCGGCAAAATATCTTGCAGGAAAGCCTGCGGGCTATTATAATATGAGCGATGTTATAGAAGGCTGAAGCGGAGTGCCGTGTCAGGAAAAAGAAACAAAGGAAAATCAGGGGCGAAGGCTTCTGTGAGGAGTAAATTATGAAAAAAGTAGTAAAATTTGGTGGCAGTTCCCTTGCCAGTGCGGGCCAGATGAAAAAGGTGGCGGATATTATTCGTGCGGATGAAAGCAGAAGATATGTGGTCCCTTCTGCACCGGGAAAGCGTTATTCGGATGATACCAAGGTCACAGATCTTTTGTACCAATGCTACGATGCGGCAGCGGCCGGCGGGGATGTTGAGGAAAAGCTTCAGGTGATTAAGAACCGGTATCAGGAGATCATTGACGGGCTGAATCTGGATTTGAGCCTGGAGGGTGAATTTGAGGTAATAAAGGATTATTTTCTGCGCCAGGCAGGCCGTGACTATGCGGCCTCCAGAGGAGAATATCTGAACGGTATCGTGCTTGCCAATTATCTGGGCTTTAAGTTTGTGGACGCCGCAGAGGTGATCCTGTTTGACGAGAAGGGAAATTTTGATTCGGAGCATACCAATGATGTGCTGCGCCAGCGCCTGAAAAACATGGAAAATGCGGTGATTCCGGGGTTCTACGGCGCCATGCCGGACGGCAGTATTAAGACCTTCTCCAGGGGAGGCTCTGATGTGACCGGCTCGATTGTAGCCAGAGCGGCAAGGGCAGATGTGTATGAAAACTGGACCGACGTTTCCGGTATGCTGGTGACGGATCCCCGCGTGGTGGAAAATCCGGAGCCGATTGAGACCATTACTTACCGGGAGCTGCGGGAATTATCCTATATGGGAGCTACCGTTTTGCATGAGGACGCCATCTTCCCGGTACGTCAGGAGGGCATTCCGATTAATATCCGGAACACAAACCGCCCGGAGGATAAGGGGACGCTGATTGTAGAGAGCACCTGCCGCCAGCCCCAATACACCATTACCGGCATCGCCGGAAAGAAGGGCTTTTGTGCCATCAACATCGAAAAGGAAATGATGAATGCGGAGATCGGTTTCGGCCGCAAGGTACTGCAGGTCATCGAAGAAAACGGAATTTCCTTTGAACACACTCCCTCCGGTATTGATACCTTTTCGATTCTGGTTCATCAGTCTGAGTTTGTGGAAAAGGAACAGACGGTTATTTCCAGCCTGCATCGCGCCGTACATCCTGATTCCATCGATCTGGAGTCGAATCTGGCTCTGATCGCAATCGTGGGACGGGGTATGAAGGCCAACAAGGGTACGGCCGGCCGGATCTTCTCCGCACTGGCTCATGCCAATGTAAACATCAAAATGATCGATCAGGGCTCTAGTGAGCTGAATATTATCATCGGCGTGCGCAACGAGGACTTTGAGGCTGCGATTCGGGCAATTTACGATATCTTTGTGAAGGTACAGTTATAGCTGCTCTGTTTTGCGGGCGCGGAGAAATAAGCACTCTGAAGCATAAAAAAGGGCGGGGCCCGCTGAAAAATAAAAAGGCGAATTTTGGCAGATTGAATTTTGCAGCGGCCCCGGCTCCTTGTATTTTCGTTTATCGAATTACCTTGATCCATCCCTCCGGAGCTTCCAGACGTCCCATCTGAATACCGGTCAGGGTATCGTACAATTTCTTAGTAACCGGGCCCATTTCATTCATACCGCTTGGCAGGCAGATCTCCTTGCCGTGGTCAACAATCTTGCCCACCGGGGAGATAACGGCAGCCGTACCGCAAAGGCCGCACTCTGCGAAATCCTTTACTTCCTCGAAAGCAACAGGTCTTTCTTCTACTTCCAGTCCCAGATATTCCTTGGCAACATATACCAGAGAACGGCGGGTAATAGAGGGCAGGATGCTGTCAGACTTGGGGGTAACGACCTTGCCGTCTTTGGTGACGAACAGGAAGTTTGCTCCGCCGGTTTCTTCTACCTTTGTTCTGGTGGCAGCATCAAGATACATATTTTCATCGTAGCCCTGTCTGTGTGCGTCCATGATCGCATACAGGCTCATGGCGTAGTTCAGTCCGGCCTTGATGTGTCCGGTTCCGTGGGGAGCTGCCCGGTCAAAGTCGCAGACACGGATAGTAATGGGCTTTGCGCCGCCCTTGAAGTAGGGGCCTACGGGAGTACAGAAGATACGGAACTGATATTCATCTGCCGGCTTTACACCGATTACGGCATTGCTGCCGAACATGTAGGGGCGCAGATAAAGGGTAGCGCCGGAACCGTAGGGCGGAACATAAGCGGCGTTGGCTTCAATCACAGATACCACGGCATCTACCCATTTGTCCTCCGGATACACCGGCATTTCCAGTCTTTCGCAGGAATCCTTCATGCGTGCGGCATTCAGATCCGGACGGAAGGTAACGATGTGCCCGTCCTCGGTGGTGTATGCCTTCAGACCTTCGAAGCAGGACTGAGAATACTGGAGTACGCAGGCGCATTCGCTGATGGTAACGTTGGGATCGGAGGTAAGCACACCCTCGTCCCAGGCGCCGTCTTTATAGTTTGCTACAAATCTTTTGTCAGTCTGGATATAACTAAAGCCAAGGCTTGACCAGTCAATATTTTTCTTTTCCATAATAGCAGGACTCCTTTTCCTCTGTATTTCGTGCGTTTTTCGCAGGATATCTGCCTATAACGCTATTGAACTCAGTTTACCACCCTAAAAACAGTCAGTCAAGACAGCGGCATCAAATAATTGGTGCAGCCGAAGGAAAAATGGAGTATACTAAGTGTATGGAAAGAAAACTCAGTTATCAAATAAAAAACAGTGATCTGCCCTGCCAGGTGAGGAGGATCCTGCGCATCCGGCTGGGACTGTCTGATCATCAGATCCGCAGCGCAAAATTCCGGCCCGGCGGAATCTGTGTCAATCAACTACCGGCACGGGTGAATACTCCTCTGAGGGAGGGGGATGTGCTGGAGGTGCTTTTGGAACAGAAGGGGGAAAAGCCCCGAAGGCTGGAAGCTGTTTTTACACCGCCGGATATTTTGTACGAGGACACGGATCTTTTGGCAGTGAATAAGCCGGCGGGGGTACCGCTGCATCCTGCCCACGGCCACTACAGGGATACGCTGGCAAATCAAATTGCGGGATATTATGAGGTGCAGGGAATTTTCACGCAGGTGCGTGCCATCGGCCGTCTGGACAAGGACACCTCCGGTGCAGTGCTGTTTGCCAAAAATCAGGTAGCGGCAGCCAGGCTGTGGGAGAACGGACGTATACAGAAGGAATATCTGGCTCTGGCAGCCGGACATCTGGCAAAAAAGCAGGGATACATCGAAAAGCCCATCGGGAAAAAGGCCGGGAGCCTGAACGAGATGGAGCTGTCAGAGAACGGAAAGTATGCCAGGACAAATTATAAAGTGCTGGAGGAATTCCGGGACACTTCTCTGGTCAGTCTGACCCTGGAAACCGGGCGGACTCATCAGATCCGGATTCACATGGCATCCCTGGGGCATCCGTTGGCGGGAGATCCCATCTATGGGGGATGCCGGGATGGCGAAGCCGGGGAAGGGATGCAGATCCGGCGGGCAGCTCTGCATTGCGGGCGGATTGCCCTGCAGCAGCCCTTTTCCGGAGAGGAGCTGGAGATTCAGGCGCCTCTTCCGGAGGATATGCAAACGGCCATACAGTATCTGAGGGGCCGGTGAGAAAGATAAGGGGGAATCGTTTGAAATGAAAAGAAAAAGCGGGAGAAATGCAAGAAAGGGGATGGCAGCAGCTTTGGCGGTAACGCTGGCCATAGGCGGACAGCCTTTGAGCCGGATGACCGGAGCGGTTCCGGTATTTGCGACAGAGGCAGAGGATGCCGGAGATGATCTGCTGATTGAGGATACGGGAGAAGAAGTGGCGGTTCATGAGGGAGCGGATCTGGAGGCACTGCGGGCGGCGCAGGAGCAGGAGACGGAAGCCCAGACAGACGGGATCGAATTGGAGGATCCGCAGCTTCAGTTGGAACCGGCAAGCGCAGAAAAGCTGCAGGAATATCTGGATAATCTAAATCAGATGGAAAGTCCCATCGGCTCTGACGGAGAGCTGATCATAGGACGCTACATTAAGAATGTGATGAAGGAACTCGGGTATACGGTCTCGGAGCAGAGCTTTCATGAGGGATTTCTGAATGAAGCAGGGGTGGATGCCCCCGGTGTGAATATTATTGCCGAACGGGGGGCGGATGCAGAGGAACGGCATAGGGATATCCTGATTATCTGCACCCATTATGACTCCAGGACTTCGCCGGAGGAAGGGGATCCGCTGTCCAATGATAAATCCGGAGCGGCAGTATTGCTGGAAATGGCCCGGATCCTGTCCTATGAGGAGACGGATACGGATATCTGCTTCCTGTTTTTATCCGGGGAGGAGGACGGACTTTACGGCTCCGCCAATTTTGTGAAATCTCTGGATGAGGAGCATAAAAACAGAGTAGCGGGAGTGCTTTATGCGGAGGCCGTGGGCTATGGGCCGGAGTATGTGTATCAGCTAAAAACGCTGGACGGGCAGGAAAATGATCTGGGAAACCTGGTGCGGGAAGAGGGATTGTTTTCAGAAACCATGATTTTGCCCATGCCGGGCGGAGCCGGGACGCAGGACGGGCAGCCTGCTTCCGGCAGCCGGGAGGAGGGCTCCGGTCAGACCGGAAAAACGGATGAAGAGAGTGAAAATGCCGCAGCGCAAGGACGGCAAGACTGGAATTATACGCCAGATTCTCAGACCGGCCAGAAGCTCTTTGCGGAAGCGGGGCTGACAGCGGTAACGGTCTGCCAGAATGTGGAGGAAGCGTGGGCCGGGACAGCGGATTCGCTGATATCGGAAACCGATGAGACAGAACCCGGAGAGCAGGAAGCTGGAACGGCGGAGATTGATATGGAGGATCTGCAGAAAATCACCGATATCCTTGCATCGGCAGTCGGGCAGATTATGAGCGAGACAACGGCATCGTTTCTGCATTGAACGGCAGAAGGAATCGGGCCGAATACAGAAAATAGAAAAAGAAAAGTAAAGTGCGGGATTTGCATCAATTGCGGGAAGGCAGGTAAGGAGAATGAAAAAACCAGTATTAGTAGTGATGGCGGCAGGAATGGGAAGCCGCTACGGAGGATTAAAGCAGATTGATCCGGTGGATCAGGAAGGGCATATTATCATTGATTTTTCTATCTATGATGCGGTCAAGGCAGGATTTGAAAAGGTGGTATTTATCATTAAAAAGGAGAACGAAGCGGATTTCCGGGCGGCCATCGGAGACCGGCTTGGCCGTCAGGTGGAAGTGGCGTATGTGTTCCAGGAGCTGCAGAACCTGCCGGCAGGATATGAAGTGCCGGAGGGCCGTATCAAGCCCTGGGGAACGGGCCATGCCATCATGAGCTGCATCGGGGAGGTTGACGGTCCCTTTGCAGTGATTAATGCGGATGATTATTATGGAAGCCATGCATTTCAGGCGGCTTACGATTTCCTGGCGCAGAATCAGGAAGAAACAGACGGTTATCATTATATGATGGTGGGATATCATCTGAAGAATACCCTGACGGATAACGGCCATGTGGCCAGAGGTGTCTGCCGGACGGATGCGGACGGATATCTGCAGGACATTCACGAGCGGACTCATATTGAAAAGCGGGAGAACGGCATTGCCTACACGGAGGATGAGGGAAAGAGCTGGACTGCTTTGCCGGGGGACAGTATCGTATCTCTGAATATGTGGGGCTTTTCCGCCAGCCTTCTGCAGGAGCTGAAGGATAGATTTCCACGTTTCCTGGAGGAAAACCTGGAAAAAAATCCGCTGAAATGCGAGTATTTCCTGCCATTTGTGGTGGATGAGCTGCTGCGGGAGAAAAAGGCTTCTGTTAAGGTTCTGGAGTCCTTGGACAAATGGTACGGCGTTACCTACAAGGAGGATAAGCCCATGGTCATGGAAGCGATCCGGAGGCTGAAGGAGGAGGGAAAATATCCCAGGAGACTGTGGGAGGATTAATGCATCGTTCTGCAAATTGCCAACCCAAATAACTGGTTTGAATTTCCGCCTGCCGCATCAGGATATCTAACTGCAGCCAAGAAGCTTCCGGATGCAGTCTCGCAGCGCTTCTCCATCCGGCACGATATAATCCGCCAGAGGAAAGGCAGAAGAGGAATTGCCGCCTGATCTGTCCAGCCAGACGGTATGCCATCCGGCATTCTTGGCGCCTGTTACGTCATGGCTGTAGGAATCGCCTATGAAAAAGGTTTCCTCCGGTACAAGCTGCCACTGCCGGACGGCGATATGAAAAATCTCCGGATCGGGTTTGTTGATACCCACGTCGCCGGAGGCCAGAAAGTGATCCGCCGGGATCCAGCGCCCAAGCTGCAGTGCGTCGTATTTTTCCCGCTGATGGCCGGAGGGCCCATTGGTGATCGCACCCAGAAAAAGCCCCTGCTTCCGGCATAGATTCAGGGTTTCTTCCATACCGGGAGAGAAGTGCAGATGATGCTGATGCCAAAGATAGGCATCCTGAAAATCCAGGGCCTCCTGATCCGTGATGGCGGCGCCGAAGTCTTGCATGGCATTTTTGATTCGATAAATGTACATTTCCCGCATGGTGATTTTCTGGCTCATGGAGTCCTCAAAGACCTCCTGGCCATGGCGGGAAAAGGCATCATAAACCAGCCGCCGGGGCAGATCCCAGCGGCTGGAAAAATATCTTTCATAGGCGGCCTTGAAAGGCTCTACCCTGTCATATAACGTGTCGTCCACATCGAAAATAACTGCTTTCATAAAACTTCCCTTTATTTCAGCGCATCCATGCTCATCTGCTCCAGCAGATCCGATTTGATTTTATACAGACGGTCGGACAGATCCACGTAAACCTGATGAGGATTGTAGAAACGCTTTGTTTCATCCCAGATGGTATCCTTTTCCTGCGTACAGTAGTCCCTGATCTCCATGACGGAAGGAGAGGTGTAGACACATTCGCCCTTTTGGAAGATGGGAACCAGCAGCTCACGAAGCTCATAGGTTCCTCCTTTGATCTTTGTTTTTTTCCAGGTTTCCAGCGGATCAAAAATAATCATATCCTTTTTCGCATCAAAGGTTTCATCTGCCAGGCAGATCAGATCCGCCCGGATTTTGTGATACTGCTTATCGTAGATCCGGTAAATGGTCTTGTTGCCCGGGTTTGTAATCTTTTCCGTATTTTCTGACAGCTTGATTTTCGGAATGAATTCACCCTGTTCATTCTGGATAGCGGCCAGCTTGTATACGCCGCCGAAGGCCGGACAATCCTTGGAGGTGATGAGATTGGTGCCCACGCCCCAGGAAGAGATGGCGGCGCCCTGGTTTTTCAGGCTGTAGATCAGATGCTCATCCAGATCGCTGGAGGCGGCGATGACCGCATCTTCAAATCCGGCGGCATCCAGCAGCTTTCTCGCCTTTTTTGACATATAAGCCAGATCTCCGCTGTCCAGACGAATGCCGTAATTTTTCAGAGGAATACCGGCTTCCCGCATTTCATTGAAAACCCGGATGGCATTCGGTACGCCGGAGCGCAGGGTATCATATGTATCCACCAGCAGCGTGCAGGCATTGGGATACAGCTTCGCATAGGTCTTAAAGGCGGTATATTCGTCCGGGAAGCTCATAATCCAGCTATGGGCGTGAGTTCCCATTACGGGGACATCGAAAAGCTGGCCGGTCAGTACATTGGAGGTACCTACGCAGCCACCGATGACGGCGGCTCTGGCACCGTAGATTCCTGCGTCCGGTCCCTGGGCCCGTCTCAGACCAAACTCCATGATGCCGTCGCCCTTTGCAGCATAGACTACCCGGGCGGCCTTGGTGGCGATCAGGCTTTGATGGTTAATAATCGTAAGAATAGCCGTCTCTATAAGCTGAGCTTCCATGATCGGTGCAATCACTTTCAGCAGCGGTTCTCTGGGAAAGACGATTGTCCCTTCCGGAATTGCGTAAATGTCTCCGCTGAAACGGAAATCCTTCAGGTAGTCCAGGAAATCCTCCTCAAAAATATTCAGGTTTCTGAGATAGGAAATGTCCTCTTCGGAAAAACGAAGATTTTTAATATAGTCAATTACCTGCTCCAGCCCTGCTGTAATGGCGTAGCCGCCGTCGCAGGGATTTTTGCGATAGAACACATCAAATATAACGGTTTCAGAAGAATTTGTTTTGAAATAACCCTGCATCATGGTCAGTTCGTACAGATCTGTCATGAGGGTAAGATTCATGGTACTCATAAATACGCTCCTTTTTATCATCCTTTGTCAGGTTGACGGGTAATGATTCTGTTTGCCTTATAGTATAGCAGAAATTTCTCAAAATCAAAGAGTAAAAAAGAGATTCTTTCATCAGGAAAACTGCAGAAAATTTTTTTATCTCATAGAAAAAGTCTTGCTGCTTTAAGGTGTGAAAGTTTGCGGCTTTCCTATGAGATAAAAGTCCTGCGGGCAAACGATGCGCACGGATGCATAAGGAAATGCAGCAAGCTGCTGTAAATTTTCAAAAAAAAGATAGAAATCAAATAAATTGAAGAACATTAAAAAAAGTAAAATTAGGGCTTGCATTCTTGGAAAACATCGGATATAATATCATTTGTCCTTAAGACATAGGGCTATCGCCAAACGGTAAGGCAACGGACTCTGACTCCGTCATTTCCAGGTTCGAATCCTGGTAGCCCTGCTTAGAGAAATGGATATCTTCATACTGGAGATATCCATTTTTTGCGTATTTCCGGGCTTTTCGGGTGCGGCGGGTATGAAAGAAAGAGAATGCGGATGAATCTTAAAGAAAATCTTTTCCTGTTTTGTATGGTTTTTTATGAAGTTTACCAAACGGATAGGTCAAATCATAGGTCAATTTAAAATCCGATTTTTTAAGTATGGACTCGATATGACATGAAAAGTAGCAGTTGTAAGAACAGGTCGAAATTGTTATAATATAAATAATAATTTGCAAAGCCTTATTGATTTGAAGGGAGGTATGCAGCATGAGTGCTATAGCCGAAAAAAATAATACTCGTATTTTGGAAGAACAGCAATCAGAGGTAAGAAAGCTTGTATTGGATGGTTTGAAACAGGCGAAAGAGGGAAAAACGAAGGATTTTAACGCTGTCTGCGATAGATTGGAGAAAAAGTATATTAATGCAGCATTATAAGATCGAAATTACAAATTTGGCGGAGCAGGATTTAGAAGATGCAGGTGACTATATAGCTTTCAAATTGCAAAATCCCAGTGCGGCTGTTAATACGGTGCAGGGTATCCGCAGGCAGATTAATAAGTTGCAGAATTTTCCGAAAAGGAATGATCTTGATGAAGATCCTTTGCTTGCTGAGTTAGGTGTGAGAAAGGACTATTATAAGAATTATAAGATTTATTATATCGTAGAAGGAAATGTAGTAGTTATAATCCGTATTTTACATATGCTGGTTGATAGCCGGACATGGTTATATAGAACCTTTAACATAAGAGAGTAGTAAGAATGGGTTTTTAGAAAGTATAGTGCTATAGAATAAATGAAGCTATTGAGAATATAATATAAAATGTTAGGAGTTTTTGGAAATTATAAAATGTTGCGACTTACGGAGACAGTCTTGATTGACTGTCTCCCTTTACATTTAGAGATTACTTTGTTCCATGATGTAATTGATTAAAGCCTGTTTAGAAATTTTCCAGTCCTTCCCCTCTTTAAATGCTTTTATCTTCCCAGAGCGTACAATTTTATATGCCTGAGTGGTTCCTATTTTCAAAATGGAAGCAAGTTCTTCTATGGAGAGGATATCATCGTAAGTTTCAAACATAAGTATCTTCCTTTCTTTCCAGATTCATGTTGTAGGATGTTGCAAGTAATTTCATCTGATTTTCGTATAGCAGCATTTTGTCATAATCCAAGAACAATATTTAGAGCTTGAAAAAATGATTGAGAAGTATCGTGATAAGCTTTGCAAAGAAGCTATTGCTGAGGAAGATCAGGAAAAGCTGGATGGGGGAAATATGGTAGAGGAAAAGTGAAATAAGCAGGCTGTATGAAGTGACAGAGAAGCTGAAACGGCCAGTGTTTGAGGAAGAACAGGTGGAGGAATTGTATGGGGAAATTCTAATGTCAGCAAAGGCGCCAAAGAAAGATGGAAAAGGATATGGATATCCTGTGATGGGGCAACTGGTGGGATTGGAGGGAAAAATCCGGGGAGACGGGAAAAAGCTTCTGGCAATGGCAGGATATTAAAAAGGAACAA
>JAUNON010000141.1 GCA_030537145.1 Lachnospiraceae bacterium
GAATGCCGGTGAAAGATACGATTAAGATTGCTGACGAAAATGGAGATGCCAGAATAACGCCGGACCGCCGTTTGCTGTGGACGGTTCAGACTCCGCAGGCATTTTCTTATGACCTTGTAAAAAAAGCCTATGACAAGCTGTTTGAAAATGAAGAACGCCAAAAAGGAATCACGGATGATGCAATGGTCGTAGAGACAATGACTTCACAAAAAGTGCATCTGATAAAAGGCAGTTATGAAAATATAAAAGTTACCACACCGGAAGATCTGGATGTTGCAGCCATTTTCTTAAGACGGCAGAAGTGTCGGAGATTGACAGAAAGCGGAGACAGAAAAGTTTCTGACAAACCTGTGTGAGCCAATGTCAGTTAGCTAAGGTCAGTCGAAAAAGAAAGAGTCCCTGTAAACGAAAATCTGATCTTCAAAATAGAGGTGTTTCGAGCATCTGATATGGTTTTTGGATGACATGAGTAGTTTTGGTATTTTTTCATTGCATGACAAATAAGCAGATTTACATCCGCTTCTAAAAAGAGTAAAATTGTTGTTGATAGAACTGCTTTATGCTGCGCGGTATATAAAATACCGTGGTTTTCGGAAATGTGCGGTTTTTAGTCTGGGATACTGACGCTCATTTCGGAGAGGAATCAGTTCTTTGCAAAGCAGGGACATCACATCTATCGGGTCTTTCTCTGTGGTCGGACGGAGAAAGACCCTGCAAATATGAGCTGCAACGCTAAAATTCACTTTGTATTCATGTTTCGTATCTCCCTTTTTGATAATTGTATGATTAATAAGGGCTTCTGTCATGTTGTATGTAATCAGTTTTGCCCATATTTCCTGTTTGATGTACTCCGGCTTATAAGTATGGAAATTGCTCAGCCCGATTGTATATTTCAGTTTACGGAAAGACCCTTCAATGGCCCATCTGGCATAATAGAGACGTTTGATACGTTCGGGAGGAAATTCGTCAGATGGCAGATTCGTCACAATGCATTCATAAGAACCGTCAGCAATTGGGAATCTTACAATTCGGAAGGATAAGTCATAGGTACCCAGCGAGCCATACGTAAGATAATCGAAAGAAGCGGCTGCATCCACAAAACGCTTATAAAAACCTTCTTTGATTTTGATTTTTTTCTTATGGCTGCGGACCAGTGTAACATTCACCATAACATCAAAGGAGTCTGTATCAGGGAAATCAAAATTTCCAACCAGACCTTTGGAATGGATGTCTTTGGTACGGAAAAGGAAAAACTGGCCTTTTTCCATGACATGTGCCATGTTGTTATAAGAGCAGTAGCCTCTGTCGCCAATAAAGACATCTCTGGTATCAGGCAGCTTTATGTGGCGGTCAACCATGTCACAGAAAGCTCGGAATTCATCCTTGTGATGGACCGGTTGGATCAGGGCATCCGTATAGGTATGCTTCTGCAGGTCATAGAAAGCATTCAGATGAATGGAGTAAAAGCCCTTTGCTGAGTGTCCCTCCGAAACATAGTATTCAGGAGGGGAAAAAGAAGGCTTGCTGAAAAAAGTAAACGTGGAGCCGTCTGCGGCAAGGAAACGGTATCCAGAGTTTTTGTCTATAGCGGAGATAGAGGAATTGAACTGATGAAAGACAGCTTCCAGAGCTTCCGGTTTTAATTTTGCACGCTGCTGGTTAAAAGCAGAGGGGGAAGGGGCTTTGGGATCAAGGCCAAAGAAATCAAGAAGTTCCAGCCGGATACTGGAAGAACCACAGGAAACGAGAAAAGAAATGAGTTTGGAAGTCCCCATCTTCCTGTTACGGCTTAGATCCCTGCCGGGATCAACCGCATAGAGTGAAATATTAGAAGCAACAAAATTAACCGCATCAGAAAAGGCAGCTTTGATGGATTCATGTGTCATAAACGATGTACCTCCTTGGATTGGAAAGACTATACTTACAATCCAAGGGCCGCTCTCGCTACCTCTTTTTATATAATCAGTAGCGAGAGCGGCCGCACATTTATGGTAGCTTGTCAATCCCTTTTTGGGAGATTTTTGAAAAAATTTAGTTAGACCCTAAACACGGAGTTTAACCTTGTAGCTTAACTAACTGACATTGCTGTGTGAGCAGTAACGAAAATAAAAAAGAAATTTTTGAAAAAATTAAAAAAAGAGTTGACAGGTTGGAACTTTGATGATAAGATAATCAAGCTGTCGAACGAAAGCGACCACAGCAAAAAGCCAAATCGAGAAAGACTGAAAAGAATCTTCCGGGAAAAACAAAAAAGTGCTTGACAAACCTTGAAAGATACTGTAGAATGGAAAAGCACGTTTGGAGAGATATCGAAGCGGTCATAACGAGGCGGTCTTGAAAACCGTTTGTC
>JAUNON010000019.1:0-44206 GCA_030537145.1 Lachnospiraceae bacterium
AATCCTGCTAACCGCCAAATCTCACATTTCTATTTGAGTATTTTGCTCATCTCTACTGTATGCATCATAATATTTTTGTCCCAGGCCGGCCCTATACGCCCTCACAGACGGGCCGCAATCGTCCGGCTGTTCGAAATTACACAGAACACAGTCCGATGCCTCCTTGACCGTGCCGGCGCTCTTCAGTACATCCAGAACCTTCCTGTAGGAAACCGTCAGTTCTGTCATCAGCCAAACCAACTGTGTTTCCAGATCAGCGATCGACACGCCTCTTTTCCTGCAAAGGTCATACAGCCCGCCTTTTCTTGAAGGGCTTGTCCATTGCGCCAATCCATAGCCGTACTGACGGTTAGGAAGCGGATTAAGGAACTGCTTCCGGGTGATCGTCCCGCAGTCCACTGCCGCCGTGTAGACTGCGTCTGTATAAGTTTTCCCGTTCTCCTTCAGCCGCTTCAGGCAAAGGATCTCCACCCGGTTTGGAACAAGCCCGGACTCCGCCTGCAAATTTCCCATCAGGCCCGCCGCCCCATACGGGGTCAGGCCATTTCCGATCAGATAATTCCAGATCTTCTTCGCTGTGTCATTCCCCTTCAGCATCTTTCCCGCCTCCCATCATACTGTCAATATAATTTCCCGTTGCGTGAACGATAAGCCCCGTCACCAGCAAGGCCGCCCCGCCGATGAAGAAAGGCACCATCACAAAAGTCCTCATATCTGCTCCTTCCTGCTGCATCTTTGCAGCACAAAAAGAGGACGGTTGCCCGCCCTCAAACATAAAGCCACCGGATTTTACCAGTGGCCTATGTCTTACATTTTTACTTTTTGCATCAACGCTTCCTGCAGAACCTGTGAAAAATTAATATTTTGCCGCATCGCCGCTTCGTTCAGCCACTCCGGAATGCTGAGTGTCTTTTTCACAGCACGCGAACAATGTTTTCTGCGGTATTCAGCCATATCAAATTCTACAACAACAAGAAACCCATCTTCCGTATCGATTTCTTCCGGCGTTGATCCTTTCGGTATCTCTTCTCCCGCTTCCTCCATCGTGGTCAATGAAAGTCCCAATGCTTCTGTTGCCATTTCATATGCCTGCTGCATATCGTCTCCCTGCGATAAACATTCAGGAATATCCGGGAATGATACCCAGAAACCTCCCTCTTCTGCTTTGTGAAATACAGCGGGATAAAATAATCTACTCATACGTGATACCTCCATTTCAGGTCGGCAGGGCTATTTTAGCCCCGCCTGTTTCAGTATTGCCTGCTCCATCCCTTTTTTCAAGTCTTTGGAGTGATAAGGAACGATTACCGTTCTTTCGGTTTCAGGGTTCTTAAGCTTTACGTGCGAGCCGTTTTGACTTACTTCCTCAAAACCGTTTTTCTTCAGGAGCTTTACCATCTCCTTTGGACTCATTGGCATCTTTTGTATCTCCTTTCCTTATCATGTTTTTATTGTATCACGTATTTTTACGTATGTCAATCAAAATACGTATCTTTACGTAAATTTATTCTTCCAGCTCCGGCAACCCCGCCACCGATGTCAGCAATGACAATACTCCAGCCAGTACCGCCGTGGATGCCACGACCTTCACATCGACCTGTCCCAGAACCGTTGCCGAGCCGATTGCGGCCACCGCCGCCTGTGCCACCGTCTTAACTGCCCTTACTCCTGCTGCTTTTGCCCATTTTTTCCAGTTTCTCATAGCCTCTCCTCCTACATTCCGATCTGCTTGAATATGTATCCGATCACAATGCCAATTACCACCGTGGCCAGATGCCCGACTACTTTCCGCCACATTTCCCCGTCCTTGGATTCCAATGCTTCCAGCCGCTTTCCCTGCTGCTCCTGTTCCTTTACCATGCTCTGCAGGGAAACCGCCATCTTTTCTACAGAGGTAGCGATCTCCCCGATCTGGCGGGTAGTTTCCTCCAAAAGCTCGATGCGGCGGTTCTGACGGCGGTGTTCCTCTTCCATACGTTTGCAGAATTCCTCATGCTCTTTTCTATCGATATAATCTTCCACTGTCCAATCCTCCTCCGGCTATTGCGCCGGTGCTAATTTACATGAATGAAAAAAACCTACGGTCCGTCTCTGATCTCCATCCCATCCTCCTTATGCCTCTTCTGATGCTGCTTTTTCGGCGATCATCGCATCCTGGACCGCATAAGCCGCATCCTCAAAATCCGCTTTGTCGGCCCTGCACTGCGTCCGGCTGGCCTTATATACCGCCTTGTCCTGCTGCCAGCTTGAGATATTCATCTCAGAAGGATTTTCTCCGTCTATGACTGCCTGATAGCCTTCGGCGATGACCCCTTCAATCGTGCTGTTTCCTGTAAGTGTGATTGATTTTTTCATTGTAAGCATAGGTATACCCTCCTTAAATTGAAATTTTATATTTCAGGCACCGGGTTATCCGGTGCCTGTCGTTACTTTGCTTATGCTGCCGTCTGTATCTGCTGCCGGAGCCTTGAAAGCTCCGCTTCCTGGCGGGCGATCTTTGCATCCTGCTCAGAAATTCTGACAAGCGCCTGGGCAAGCCGGTACTGCAGCGCCTCTTCTTTGCTCTGCACCGCTGCTATCAGGCTCTCATGAGCATCCAGCCGCTTCTCATGCTCCTGCACGACCGGGACCGTCAGCACGACCACCTCCTGGTAATTCATGCCATACCGATCCGTACGCCCATCCTTTAAAGGCTCCGTCCAGAAATCATGCTCGATCATGCCGATCTCTGCGGGAGTGATGCCACAGGCAAGTGCGCTGCGCTCCGTAGTCTGGGCGCC
Source organism: Lachnospiraceae bacterium (assembly GCA_030537145.1). Lineage (GTDB taxonomy): Bacteria > Bacillota > Clostridia > Lachnospirales > Lachnospiraceae > Merdiplasma. Next base: position 2,781 of record JAUNON010000019.1, read on the forward strand.
AAGACCGATGTGGGCTTTCCGATCAATGGTATTATCTCTCCAGCGGTATAGGATGGGTTCCAATGTCATGTACAGCTTTTTATACCGTCCATCGACCGCTCCCAGGATATCCTTGTCCCGCTCATCCGAGGTCCCTATGGTCCCGCTGGCGGCCCACACCTTGGTCCATCTGGCCCCGCTCGATCCCAGGTCTACCTTATTATCGTAATCGGCGGCCACCCGTAGCTTTGTCTCCCCACGGAACAGGCCCAGGATATACTCTCCGTTGTCCAGCGTGATCGCCCCGCTGGTGCTTACCGAACAGCTTGCGGAAGAGATCAGAGCCGCCCCGGAGGAAGCGTTCAGGCTGATGCCTGCGGAAGCACTAAGGTCCAGTTTATTTGCTGCCGATGACCGGATCTGAGCCTGCGTGGCGGTAGCGCCATTGTACATGAAGTTAATTCTGGGAACGTAGGTTGCGTCCCCCGTCAGGTAGACGCCGGCGTCTGCGCCCACACAGATGCCCCGTATCCCATCCACGGCGGAGGTTTTGGCGTTCGTATAGATGCTGCTGGCTGAAGTTATAACATTTCCGGAAACTTTTCCGGAACAATTTATTCCAGCAGCATACGCCGCACCGGCCACATGCAGTTCCGCATAACTTCCCATGATATAGGTAGGCCCATTGAGACGGATATACATGGATCCGTTCCCGATCTGCAGGTCCGGGGCCTGGCCGGTCGTATTGGTTGCCGTGATGATGTCGTATCGTGTTTCATCTCCCCATGCATTGGGGGCGTACATCTTGATCTTATCTTTTATTACCGCATTCGTTGCCGTGACGTCACCGGAGAAGCTTCCCGTGGCGCCGCTTAATGCACCCCTAAAATAAGCGTTCCCGCTGGAATCGATGGCAAAATTCTTACTGCGGATCAGTCCCGTTGACAGATCCAGGAAGGTCCCTGCGGTAGAAAAGTTTCCGGAGCTGTATGCGTAATTCCGCGATTTTATGGCGTCCGTGTCGATCTTATCAGCGGTGACGGCTCCATCCACCAGCATGGTCCCGTCCACCTTGACATTCCCGTTTAAGCTAATCGTCTCTGCAACCAAAAACGCCGTCCGGTCCGTCAGCGTGAAATCCGTGGAATTGGTGCCGGAGCTTACGATCCACTGGATCCTGTCAAGGGTCTGGCTTGCCACCGTCAGCGCTCCCTGCTCCACCTTCTGGAAGGCTCCGCCCACGTACCGGTACATGGGATGTTCGGAGAAAAGGACCATGTTCGTGGTGCTGTACATCTGACCAAGCAGGATATAGGTAAGTCCGTCCTCCTTGGTGGGTACCGTTGTGGTAAACATGGTGTCATTCGGTGTGAAATCCACACCGGACAAGGTTCCCACCAGGTATAGGGATGCATACTGCTTCCCCGTCCATCCCGATTTCGAAGCGGCTACGTTGACGGCGGAATGCACGAAGTAATTGTTTGTCCCTGTCGCGCCGGATGCCACCGCACTGCCGGCCCACAGGATGGCTTTCCTGGTATCAAAGGCGGTCCCAGCCGTGACATGAAAATATCCGGTTCCGTCCGACACGATCAGACGGCCTGATGCTATCGCAGATTTCGCCTTGATGGCCGACTGGTATCGTATCCGGTCCATTGTGTTGCTGTCATAGTTGGCATCCGCCCACCAGCCTTTTGCGATTGTCGTGCTCCCTATTTTCACGTTTTCCCGATAGGTTAGCCGGACGGAATTGCCTGCGGCGTAATGCGTGGTCAGCCGGCTTGTCCCGCTGTAATAGCAGGGGATTGCCCCGGTAGTCCCCCCGCCGGAAAGCGTCAGGTTCAGCGTGGCGTTTCCGGAGCCATTGAACGGCAGCCAGTAGGTGATCTGCTGACCGTCCCGCAGAGCAGAAAATGCGGCCTTACCCGTCCACGTTCCCGTCACGGCCGTCTGTGTTCCGATGATGAAACTATTGGCATAGTTCAGGTTGTCGGTGGTGGCATAATAGCTTCCTATGGTCGTTACCAGGCTGTCCTTGGTCAGTTTGGATTCTGCCGCAGATACCCGGCTGGTGAGGGAGGTCACGTTTCCGGATACCGTGTTGACCTGGGACTTCGTGGCGTAGGTTTCAGATACTTTCTGAGTAACGCTGTCCTTTGCGGCTGTGATGGCAGCCTGCATCTGGGCTGTGGTGGAATAGCTGGAAAACCTATTGTCCACGGTAGTCTCAATGCTCTCAACCGCCGTGTCAATATCCGCCTGCTCCACTTTCAGAGCGATCTGCCCTTTCATGACAGAAATTTCCTGGTTGGTGGCGCTCAGGCTCTCGTTTACCGTGGCTATCTTACTGTTCACTGTCGTCTTGTAACTGCTAAAATCACTGGCGGAGACTTTCAGGCTGATCGCATTCTCGGCTGCCGTGATCCGGGTATCGTGGGCGCTTATTTGTTCGGTATGAGTGGCGACCACGGCCGCATTTGCATCCGCCGTTTTTTTTGCGGCGTTAGCCGTTGTCTGAGCGCCGGCCGCATTCAGATAAGCCGAGTTTCCCTGAGTGACCTGCTGGCTGGTCAGTGCCGGGGTGTGTATCCGGCAATCGACAAAGGCGGCCTCACTACCCGGTTCCACAAACGATGCCAGGACGATATCCGTTGCATTCTCCCATGTCCAGTCTGATATCGTGGTGCTGGTGGATGCGTTGATATTCCCGGATCTCCATCCGCCGTTATACCATACGAGATATAGCGTTCCAGTTGTGGCTGATGCGGATGACAGACGCAGCACCAGGTACACGGTCCGGTTATACGGCACGTAGGTATTGGGATTTATCATCCCCTTCGGCACAGTCCGCTTTATCCCTCCAAACATCACAAAGCCGTTGGCATCTGACAATTTCCCCGTCAGGGGATCTCTGGCGCAAATATAGGCTTCTCCTGGATTGGCCGTGCTGAAGGCGGAGTAATTCCATTTGATCCCGTATCCGTCATTGATGTTTAACAGCGCCGTATAATTGTCACTCACCGTCTTATTCACAGCCGTCAGGGATGTCTCAAACCCGTCCAGGGTGGTCTCACAGACTGCCACACGGCTTGTCAGGTTGTCAACCGTGACTCCGTCTGCTTTTTTTGTCAGGGCGGTTTCTGTGGCGCTTACACGGGCCTGTAAGCCATCCAGGCCAGTCTCTACCGTTGTTATGCGGCTCTTGGTTCCCGCCAGGTCACTTTGCACCGCTGATACCGTCTGTTTCGTTCCTGCAAGGTCCGATTCGATGGTGTTGGCTTTGGAGGTCACTGCCAGGATATCCTCTCCCTGAGAGTCCAGCAGGGTGGTATGTTCCCCGATGGTGATCTTTATGGAATCCACTTCCGCCGCCGTGGCATTGTACCGGGATACCAGGGCGTTATGATCGCCTTTGATGGCGGTATCCTCAGTAATGAGGGAGGAAATCTGCCCCTGCATGGTAGTGATGCTGGTAGTGTGGGTGGTGGTGATTTCAGTCAGATCCGTTATTTCAGCTTCGGCATCCTCCGGAGCGGGCGTCCAACCGGTGGCCGTATTCCCTTTCTCCAGCTTGATATTTGACACGATCATGGAACCATTGGCTCCCAATAAGACATAGCAATTCTCAAACGTTCCGTCCGCTGACGCTTCAAATGATGTCTTAAAATATGTCCATGCTCCCACCGGCGTTTCTTCAGGGATCGTAATCTGCGGCTTGTCCCCGGCACTTCCCCTGACCATTACGGCGCTTTCTCTCTGCCCCAAAGCCCGGACAAGCTGTTGTTCCACATATACCCATGCGGAAAGGGTAAAGGTATCCCCTGCGACGTATTCCTTCACCGTGGGAGCCTCTTTTGTATGTATCCAGCATCTGGCCGTTCCTGTATAATCCGAACGGCTCAACCGTATACCGTTATGCCCGGAGTATCCGGATGTCACTGCAGCCATTCCTCCGTTTGGAGAGGTTTGATAACTACCTAGTCCGGCGTCAAACGTGGCGTTTTTCCAGAGGTTCCGTCCGCCGATCTCCAGCCCGTCCACCGCCGCATCCGCATAGGTCCTTGCTGATGCCAACGCACTATTCGCCTGGTTTAGGGCATATTTCTGGGCACTGGATAAAGTAGCCGCATCCTTACTGTCTGCGTATCCCTGGGCGCCAGACAGCGCCTCCGAAGCCTTTTCATCCGCATAGGATCTCGCTTCGGACAGGTTTTTTACCACCGTGCTTTCCATCATGTTAAAAGCCACATCAAGCGTCTGGCCCTTATCATCCAGAAGAATGGTGGTGGATTTCAACTTTGTAGATGCTCCATTCACTTCCTGCACTACCGACTCGATGTCCAGCTTGCTTCCCTGGATGGCCGCATCATCGGCAACTATTGCGTCCTTGATGATCTTCCTCTGAATGGTGTTCTCCGTGGCTCCCAAGGCATCCCAGATCAGCTTCCCGGTCTTATCCCATACCGCAAGGGTGTAATCCCCGGAAGCATCCTCTCCGATCTGCACCCTCACCCGATTGGCATCCGATATCTGGATGGTGTTGTCTGTCCAGGTAGAGCGCCCATCTTCGGAGTGCACTGTCAGCTTTGTGGTGTTAATATCAAGACCCGTGACCTTATCCGCCGCTAAACTCTCGATCATGGCGGATTTGATAAAACCGTTCTCTACCGTCACCTTATCACTGGTAAGCACAAGAGACTGGATGTTATCACTGGTCAGGTTTCCATTGATCAGCGTATTGATGCCGGCCACATCCGTTTCCAGAAGCTGGGTTCGGGTGCGGATAGCGTCAAGGTCTGTAACGCTGGCCTTACCGATAATGGCAGTCTCCAGTTCTGCATCTTTAGCTGTCAGGCTGGTAATATCCGCCTCGAAGGCCGTAAGCTGCCCGGCTACCTGGGTTTTGTAAGTGGAGAATTCACCCGAAAGGTTATCAATAATTCCTCTCTGGGAGGAAAACTCTTCCACTGCCATAGACTTAAAATCGGCATAATCACCCTGGATGCTGTGGACTGTTTCATTCGTCACATTCAACTGCTCCACAGCAGCATATTTGATGTCCGCCTCTTCTACCCTTAAATAGTTTGCCTCCACTTCACCCAATATCAGCTTTACACCAGCCAAATCTCCCTGCATTGTGGCGATGCTGCCCTGCATCCCCCCAATCGTGCCGCTTCCGGAAAGCCCTTCTTCGAAATGCAGGATATCAGAGACATTGATTGTTCCTGTGTATCGGCCGTCTCCGGCAATCGTATAATTTATGATTTCCGCAGCGGCCTGGACCTTCTGCTGCATTTCCTCAAAGGTCAGCACGGTATTGGCCAGCTCACAGCTATTTTTTTCCGGACTCTGGGGATATTCCACAAGCTTCACGATGCGCTGCTTTTCCTTCGTACCAGTCTCCCGGTCAATCAACTGTATCGTGTCTCCCAAACGGTAAGACAGAATAGAATATTCCGGACTCTGTTTTGCCAGGTCCCGCACCTCTGCCTGATAGGATCTTTCCGGTTTTGACAGATCATCCAGCTTCAGCTCCGCATCTTCCTTCAACGCCTGTGCATCCGTATAGGACTCATCCTTCCAAATATAGGTCAGTATTTTATTGGAATACTGGTAATTTTCCAGATAATTCTTACCATCATTTACAGACTCAATCGTCAGTCCATTGGCGCCGATTGGAATAAGCCTCGTATAATAATCATAGCTTGTACACTTTTTCTGGAGTTTTTTTAGGTTCAGCCCGGTCATAAAATATACGCCCTTATCCTCACCTCGCCGGGTGTAAAAGGATACTGTTTTGTTGATCGTATCGAATACCGGCTCACACATGAATGCCGTGCAAAGCTTCTGAAGAACTTCCAGCGTGGACACCTGGATCATTCCTGCATTCCTGCGTTTTTTCACATCACATTCGCCTACCGTCCACCCGGTCCCCGCAAGGACTGTACGTGCCGCCTCATCGATTGTGACATCCGTTACAGAAAACGTCTGCCACATATCCTTTTGCAGATCTTCCATGTTCAGAACGGCTACAATCTGCGAAAAGCTCCCCGTTGTTGCAGGAACCTCCTTGATGACAAATTCATCCTGCTTTGTGCGGATATACATTTCATTTTCCAGATTGTGATGCTTTGCAAGATAAGTAAAAGAGAGCGTTTTGTCCCCGGTGGACAGTTCGCTCTCAACCTTGTAATCTTTATATTTCACAAGATGCCCTATGGCATTGTGGTTCTTGTCGAATATTTTTAGCATAGGGCGGTCCTCCTGTTATTCCTCCAGCATAAAGGACAATGCGTGCATATGTGATACCGTCAATACATCATAGCGTTCCACTGCTTCACACTGGCCAATCACATCCATTTTCACGGTTCTGATTGCGATGTCTGCCTCCGTATCAAGCAGACCCATATATTCTTTTGCAAACAGCTCCCTATTCTCATCGGACATTTTATATTCTGTTGTCTTTTTCCCATTCACGATGCTCTCCACCATTACCGGATCGCCCGCTTCCCCTTTCTCCGAATACTGCTTGCACAACTCGATCCTGGCTTTTTCTATCCGCTCCGCCTCTGCCTGCAGCTTTTCCATGTTACAGGAAATAGCAAAACTTAGCTTTGACGGCAACACCATCCCTCCCATACTTGCAAGCTCTGAAAAATGTTTTGTTACATCCTTTTCTTTCATGATCATATCCATATCCTCCTACATAAAACGAGGACGGAACTGCACAGCAATATCCATCCTATTATTATTTACTGCTATTTTATTGTTGCCGGGAAGCAAAACAGGCACTCCCCAGATGTCGATATCAGAAGCTTTTAGCTTCCCATCCTCTGTAAATAAGCCAGCTTCTCCGTCAAGAATAACCTTCTTTCCAGCAGTCAGCTCCCTGACTGTCACTGGCAGATCCTCCCCTGTATTCGGGTCACGGCAAATGCCGGTTAATTCGACCGATGCCGCCCCGATTTGCGGTGTAATCACAATGACAGCCGGTGTCACAATATTCCCCGAATTGCTGACTATGATACTTGTGGTTCCGGAAAATGTCTGCTCAACCTGCGGACCATATTCATAACAATCAAATTCCAGGGTTAGCGTATGCCAGCGTCTCATTGCATTTTCCGAATGAGAATGCTTCTTTAAGATTCCGCAAAACTTATGCTCAAACCCGTCCAGGGTAAGCTCTGCCGGAGCAAGCAGATGGGAAAGGATCTCACTGCACCGCTCCAAAATATCCTGCCTTCCGTCTGCTTTGATGAGCAGCGTTATTTTCATGGGTTTAAACCCAATCTCATTTTGAAACAAGATCGGGATCGGGCTTCCTCTTGCCCATTCACTTTCGTTATCAACCGAATGATACCCCATTATCACGTTCCACTGCTTTGCATCTGCTTCGCAGATGTCCCATTCATTGATTTTCATTGGTTTGACCTCCTTTTTGGGTATATGAAAAGAGGGCCGATCGGCCCCCTTCGCATATTTCTTATCATCTGGCATTTACCTTTTGCATCAACGCCTCCTGCAAAACCTGAGAGAAATTAATATTCTGCCGTACAGCGGCTTCATTTAACCATTCAGGTATGGTCAATGTCTTTTTCACTGCCCTATTATTATGCATTCTCGCATACTCCACTGTATCGCATGCAACATAATTCACAAACTCCCCGGATGATTTTTCTATATCTTCTGCTTTTGCCGGGGCTGGAATCTCCCGTCCCTCGGTCTCATAATCATACAGGACGAATGCTAAGACATCTTCTGCCATAAACAGGGCATCCTGCAGATTATCGCCGCAGGTATAACATCCTTCCAGATCAGGAAAAAATACGGAATATTTCCCCGCTTCTTCCGGTGTGAAAATTGCCGGATATACATATTTTGCCATCCTCATGACTCCTTTCATGGTATCTATATGCCGGATGCCAGGGCTTTATTTAAGCCCCGCATCCTTTAATATTCTGTTTGCCGTTCCGGTTGCTATCTCTTTGCCACCATGCCGGGGAACCATGAAATTCTTTCCGGTAATGTCACTGTGCCATTTCCGTTGAAAATCTCATCTGTTCATATTCCGGTACTTTCACAAAATCGTCAGTCAGCCGGATGCCGAACTGATCACAGATTGTCTTGAAATTCGCAGCAATTCGGTGTGGTGCGAGATTTTCTCTCACTGCAACCCTGTCCATGACATTTGTGAGTTTCGCCACTTCCCCTACGGGAATTTTCTCCGCTGAGAGGATGCCTATTCCCTCTTCCATTTCATGGAATCGGTTTATGTATCTGGCCGTAAATTCCGTGCCTTTCTGTCCCGTCAGTTTGTGGGCGATAAATTCGCAGCCTTTCTTGGTTACAAGGTAGCAGGGAACTGATTTGTTTTGCTCCGAAACATATGTAGACTCTGTAAAGAAATCGGACGGGGAAATTTTTCCCTCTCCTAACTGTTTCTCATACTTCCGAATATCCTTCAACAAATCTGCGTGACGTTTATCAATCATCCTCGCCACTTCCATAGAAGTAATCGTATTTCTCATTAACTCATTCATGACGCTTCCCTCGCTTTCTGCTCAGGCAAATCCCCGTACTCCTCAAGAATGGATCTAATCCACGCTCTCTGCCAACAAACTGCCTGTTCTGCACTCTCTGGTGCGTGTCCAAATTTCTTTGTATAATTATGGACGGCATTCTCTACTGCTAATTCCTGCCAGCGTTCATCTGACATCATCGGAATATCCAATAAAGAAAGCTCTGCGCCATTACTTGTCTCTACCATTCCGATAACCGGATAGCCAAATTTATTCATATCGCCGCACCACCTTTCCTGGCAGCTTCATAGCCGCACTGATAGGCATAGCGGAACATATACTCACTGTATGCTGCGAGGTATTCTTCGAACCAGCAATGCATTTCTTTATATGCATCCTTGATTTTTTCAGAAGCCTGTGGCTGGTTTTCAAGGCACTCATCATAAATTTTGTTAAAGGTTTCTTCGTTCGGGAATACCCCCCCCGAAAATTTTCTGATAATTTCATATTCATCATAAACCTTCCCTCCCTACCAATCTTTTTCCTGCGTGGTTTTCTTAAATGATCCCCACTCTTCGTCAAGTGTGTCATAAACTGCATTACCATCCATGAAGTCCTGCACAAGTTCCTGCCAAATGCTCCACAGACGGTTCCTGTCATACCCGGTAATTTCGGAAAGGATGTAAATTGTCATGGCGTAGCCTGCCATCTTTTCGGCGAAGTCGAAGAAGTCGAACCTCTCCTGCTGCCGATTGAGAAATAAATGCTCAAAAGTAAAAATTGTTTCCTGAGATACTCCCAAATTGTTCAGTTTCTTGCAGGTCCGTTCCTGCAAATTTATAAATAATTCCTTCATTTCTGCCATTTCAAAATCCTCACTTTCAAAAATTTGATTGCAAGGAAAATCCAACTATGATAAAATATTTCATAGAGGGATTCCCTCGGTTGATAGAGCGTTAATCACTTTCTCAGGGCGGTAACGCTCTATTTTATTTTCCCTAAAAGTAGATGTATGCCTCTTCTTATCGCTTCAGCTTTCGTTATTCCGTTTTTCTCGCAATATTCAAGTAGCCTTAAATGCGTTTCATCATCAAGTCTTACCTTTATGTCATTTGACTTCGGCCTATCCACTTTCGGTCTTCCAGTTCTCGGACTCATCTAATCACCTCACTTTTTGAGTTCCGATAAATCTATTATATTAAATGGAACTCAAAAAGTCAAGAGGTTTTTATGAAAATGAGGGCGAATTTTTTCGCCCTCATTTTATATCGCCTTAAATTCCAAGTGACTCAAGCACTTCATCTGTAATTGTTCCAGTAACTATCAATCCTTTATCTGTCTGGTACTTTTCAATCTGCCCAATTGTACCGCTCCCGGCGATTCCGTCTGGTGTACCACAATCATAGCCTGCTGCATTCAATGCCTCCTGCACTTTTATAATCGTTTCGGCATCAATGTAAGACTTCATGGGCTTCTCAGGTAGCTCAGTAAATTTACACCGGCTTAATACCAGATACTGCCCATCGGTTACTGTAATATAATTCTGTCCCTCAAAATTATCATTAGAAACAATATCATCCTGACGGCTGTCCGGATAAATGCAATAATATCCCATGCCGTCTGTCGACTCTATTTTGTATTCACCTGCTGAAATATGAGTTCCAACCTTAAACATTCCGGTCCCTGACAGATCAATCTCAGGCCCCTCCTCAAATGGCACCGCATAGCAACGTGACAATTCCAGATATTCCCCATCTTTAACTGTAATAATTGAGTTATAATCAAAATTATCGTTAAAAATAATATTATCCTGGTTACTGTCAGAAGATACACAGAAATATCCATGTCCACTTTCAGCAAAAACAACATACTCTCCCGCTGGAATATCAGTGCCTACTTTATAGAAATTAGCAGAATACTTTTCGTAATCTAACTCTTTTTCGGTAACAGAATTTTTACTATCAGTCGTCTTAACTGTATCCACAACATCAAGAAATGCATCAATAGATTCATTTCCCATTACCGATGTTTCTCCCCCGAAAAGAAACATAGCTATTCCTTGTCCTGTATAAATTACGAATGACATTGTTGTATAATTCGTACCTGCATCATCATACGTAAACAACCTCGCATTGGCCACATTCCCTTCGAATATACAATCCTCATTACTCCACTCAGAATAATTATCATAATCCTCTATTGATTGCATTGTAGCATTCAGCATCATCCTTTGGATTGATGCATCATATCCATCTAAATCCGCATCCATGTATGTCACAATCATAGCAAAATTATCACCAATATACGTATTTGTAATTGTATCATCATTAGTTTTTGAACTTTTAAGCCAATTTTCTGGCACATCATAGGTAACATTCCCCACAAATTCCATTTGTCCAGCAGATGCAATATTAGATAGAACTAATATCAACAGCATAGTTAGTAACATTAAAACACTTTTTTTCTTCCTCATAGGTAAAACCCTCCCTCAACAATATAGTAATAATATTTTATCATATTAAACTATTATTGCAATATTATACTGTGAGTTTTCAAATAAAACAGAAATCGTATCTCTACGGCATCCGCCCCCTGTTCCTTCTCACTGCTATCGTAGCGCTTTCCTGGCTCATGGCCGGCTGAATCGCAGCCACCAAAACCCCGGTATCCATAACTAGCTGTTGGTTATCCACCTTCTCTGATAATCCATTCACGGCCGTGATCAGCGTACTCAGAAGAGATGCCAGAGAATCGTTATTAATGTTTATCACCGGCGCCTGCTGCTGGTATCCTTCCAGCATCCGGTTCAACCTGGACACTCCAGAATAATTCAGAAGTGCAGTCTTTTTCTCAAGGGTATCCTGCTGCCGCTGCATCTGAGCACCGGCATCCTCTGTTAGCCTTTCTACCATGCTCTTTGCGGATTCTGCAGCAGCCCCCGTCCCATTCTTGATCCCCAGAGATACGCCCGCCGGTATCTGCTGTCCAATCACTCTCTGAAATAACTTGCTGGGGCTGTGGATGTCCGCCGCCTCCTCCATAGCGCGCCGGATAGACTGTATAACCTCCTTAGACGCACTCTCTATCTTTGTATAATCCGTCAGTCCATTCAGAATCCCATTCAGAGTGTTTGTTCCGATAGTCCTTCCTTCCTGGGATAAATGGGAAAGCTGACTGGTTAGCTGATTCGTTACCCGTGCAGTACTCTGGTATGTCTCCACGGAGTCCGCAGCCCGGCCAATCCCTGCAATCAGGCTGGAAACTGCATCTTCTCCTATGTTTGCGGCCTGGTTTACCAGGTTTCTTAGCTCGCTGCCCATCCCGGTATTTAGTTCCGCCAGAGCGCTGCGGTATTCCGCATTCAGGGCATTTAACTCCTCCCTGGCCTCTGACCGCAACTGCAAGATCTGTTGGTTTGTTTCCTGCCGCAGCCCCTCGTTTTCATTCACGGCCTGAGACTCCGCCAAGGCGTTTCTCTGCTCCCACAGCCGGTTATATTCTTCCAACTGCTGCGCCGTCATCTGGTTCAGGCTGTAAATGGATGCGGCCGCCTCCGGCCCCATCTGCCGCAGTTCCTCCAAAAGGGCTGCCGATATCTTTTTCTTGCTCAGCTCATTTAGCTGCTGCTCCCACAGTGCAAGCCCAGCTACCTGGGTCCTCAAATTATATAACAGTGTATCTGCATCGTATCCGGAAGAGTCCCACGCCTCAAACAGGTCCATCTGGGAAAGGATATCTTCTTTCCGGCTCTTCACCGCATCTTTGTAGGCATCCTCCAGATCCTCCAAGTCCTGGATCAACTGGTCATTGATCTTCTGAGAGTCCTGCGCATAGTTCTCATCCAGTTCCCGCCGCTGGTCATAATACTCCTGCTGCGCTTCAAAATACCGCTGGTCTGCGGCAATTCGTTCATCGGTTCCTTCCCGAAACTGTCTCCTGGCGGCATTCCAGTATTCCATCTCCGCACGGGCAGAAACCCTATAATAGACTCTATACCGGTCCAGGATGGACTGCTGGACATTTGCCCGGGTGGTAAACCGGTCCTGCTGCTCCTGCTCGATCTGATCCTGCAGATCGTTGATCTGGCTGGTCGCATCATACCAAGCTTGGGTTCCTCTCTTTAAGTTATCCCGTACATTTCTCCAGTATGCCTGCTGCTGTTGGAGGGACATATCATTTAAAAGCTGGTAATTCCTCATATACTGCGCCGCTGCAGAATAGATTTCTCCGTAATAGGTAGCATCGTCCAGGCGTGTAGTCTGATTTCCGCTTCGCCGTGTCCGTGATACGCCAAAGTTGCTGTTGATCTGCTCCGCCAGATCCCTGCTGCCCACCTGATACCCCGTAACCCGGTTTAAATTGCCCAGCGCCCGATAATAGGCGGATGTCCCTTCTTTTGTATGCTTTAATACCTGCTTCCAGTAGTAAATTTCTTCATCCAACGAGGTTTTGTGATCCTGCTTATACCTTTGCATCCAAGTAACCGCCCGGGTATACACAGTATTTGACATTCTGGAGGCTTCCCGGCCTGCTAATGAAGCATTATCCCGAATGCCAAACGCCATATTGGAAGATATCTGCCTTCCCACTCCCTGCCGGAATCTACTTGACACCGCTTTCAGCTCCGGTCCTTCCTTTACAGTGTCCAGTACGTCATTGACAGCGTCCCTTATTGCCGCTCTTGCGCTTTCTTGCCCTTTTTTATCCCCCTTTTCCGTTTCCAGCAGTTTCTTTACCGCCTTACTCTTTTCCGCCTCCTGGTTTGCGGCATTCCTTGCATTTTGGACTGCTCGGGCCGCCGCATTCGACACCAAAGAAGAATTACTGCTTATTCCTGACGCCAGACTATTTGCTATGTTGTATCCTGCAGTATAAAAGCTGTTCTGCCAGCTTCTCACGGCAGAAGCCGCACGGGATGCCATATTTCCCGCCGCCTGCACAGCAGCAGACGCAGACCCGCTGATACCGGACGCATACTGATTTGCCGCTGTTTTTCCTGCTGTATTGAAATCGGATTTATTTTTCCCCGCAGAGGTTGCCGCAGACTCGGAAATGGCACTGCCGGCGCTGGAAGCATTTTCCGCTCCACTCTCTACACCGCTGGTGAAGGAATCGGCAGCCGCCGTTCCGCCTTCTTCTCCGGCAGCCTCGGCTTCCGCCTTCGCAGCCGCTAAGAGAGAAATCAGCTCATTATATGCATCCACGGCGCTCTGTCCGCCAGCCGCAATACCCTCCGCCACATTTTCCGGAATATCCATCCCATTTTCCTTGGCCATCTGCAAAAGCCCATTCAGAGAGCCTTCCACGCTGCCATTTAATTGGGCGATGACCTCTTCTGGTGTGACCGTACCGGAGGCAATGCCTTCTGCCAGCCCTTCCGGTATCTGCACGCCGCACTCCCGGGCAATCGCCACTGCCTCATTCAAAGCATCTTCTGTATCCTCACTGATACCGTTCCAGGCGGAATCCGTATCTCCAATCGCATCCGTAATGGCCGAGGTAATGTTATCCTGCAGATTGGTGAAATCTGCCTCCGATGAACCAAGTTCTCCCATAGATGCTTTCAGGGCAATCTCATTTGCGGCCTGGGCCCTTGCAATCTCCTCTGATTTATCCAGTCCCTCTACATACTCATCTGACAACTGCTTGAGCAATTCTTTTCCATTATCCTGTTCCAGAGTATCCGCCATATGCTGAAGCATATTTGCGCCCTCCAGACCCATGTCCTGGATATACTGGAGAAATTCCGGGGCGATATCGTGTCCCATGGCATCTGTAACCGTCTGCAGGTTCTCTTTATACTTCTCCATGGCATCCGTCTGGCTTTGGAGATTTGAGAGCATTTCTTCCACGGTCATATCAGCACCGCCGTCAAATTTCTCAAACGGATTAATCTTGTTCTGCAGGTCCGCCTCAATATCGTCTACTGTAGAATGATATGTATCCAGCATGGACTGGTACGCCTCTTTTTGAGCGCCAGCACCAACCTTTGCAGCTTCGGCCTGGTCTTTTGCTGCTTTCGCCGCATCCTCCGTAGCCTCGCTTAGTTCCTTCTGTCTGCCAGTCAGACCAAGTGCGTCTCTGGCCGCTTCGTTCAGGGACGGCGGTAATTCGCTCATGGAATTCCCGAAATCAGATACGGCAGCATCCGCTTTCTCTGCAGACTTCCCGTAATCTTTAAAGACAGCGCATCCTTCCTGCACGGTTTCCGTTGCATCAGAACTCTTATCCATCCACTTGCTGGTTGTCTCTGTTAAATCTTCCTCCTCTGCACAAAGAGCATCCAGGGCATCCTGCGCTCGCTTTGTTTCACGTGCCGCCTCCCCCTCTGCCTTACCTGTTTCTTCTAATGCAGAGTTGACCTGAAACGCTCTATCTGCATACATATCATAAGTATAAAGTCCGGAACGAATTATCTCATTATATTCTTCCTGTGATATCGTGCATTCATCAAGACGTTTTTTCCAGTATTCCAGCATTGTAGCGTCAAATACTTCCGGATCCATGTTCTGATCACTGTACATACTTTCGATCAGTTCTTTTTCCTCTTTTAAAAGTCCAATCTGGTTAATGAGATCCGCTTCCACTTTATTTGCTTTATCTAACTGCTGCTGCGCCTTTAGTTCGTCTGATATCAGTTTCTGCATGGCTTCCTGTGATGCCTGAGCAATCATGAGTTCTTTCGTATTGTCTATCATGGCACGAATTTCCTCATTTGTTTTGCTCATTGTACCGCTTTCTTCATCGTAAGCCGATGCAATATCCGGAATATATTGGGAAAGCTGCTGCACAACTGCACTCATTTCGTTTTTCTGGGTAAGCGTCTTGTCCTGGATCCCGTTCAGTTTTAGAAGCCGCTCCCCAAGCAATTCAACGTTTCCAGCCTCTTCCCCGGCGTTTTCCACCATTGTCCTTGCATTTCCGATTGTTTGCTCAATTTCCTCGTTCGCCGCCGTAACGCTATCCACCAATTCCTGCATGGCTGACTTCGGCGGCTCTGTTCCTTCTCCAATAGCATTTAGGCCAGACGTTACACCCTCCACCAGGCCTGTGGTCGCCGGAAGTGCAAGATCAGCAATGGGAGTTACTATTTTCTCTTGTAAAGCACTGCCCAGCCCAGATACCGCAGACTCCAGATCACTATACTTTACTTCTTTGAGGGAGTCCATGGAGCCTTTAACGTTCTTATATCCGTCATTCACGTCATTTAGTGCCGTTAGCACCTGCATAGCATTATCTTCTCCAAGGGAGCTCCAGGTCTCGCTTGCTATCGTAAGGGCTTCCTGCTGATTTTCCATGCTTTCCAGATCATTGATCACGGAATAAAATACATCGCTTGTAGATGCGCCGCCACTCTTCCACTGTCGGAACAGATTTTGGGTTCCTTCAGAAAAAGAGTCCAGGTTATCCTCTACTCTGCCATCTGCCAGCGAATTACCGAACTCTTTTACATAATCATTTACTTTATCCAGGTTGTAAGCGCCAGAGTCCAGGCCATTCTCCAGAATTGCAAACATTTCCTCTGCCGAAAAACCTGCCTGCCCCCAGAGTGAAGAGTATTCAATCAGGTTATCCGTCAGTTCTCCGGAACGATTCAGGCCATTTTGGGCGCCTGTTACGATCAGATCAAAGGCAGTGGATGCGTCCACTCCCATGGTCTTTGTCATAACATCCACAGCCCTTATGGTCTCATTCACATCCATTCCGAAGGTATCCCGCAAAGTAAGCGCCGACTCCGTGATGTTGGTCACATCGGCTTCATTTAGCTCCCCCATAGTCTGAATAACTTCACTCATGGCATCGGCAACATCAGCATAGCTTTCTCCAAAGTTGTCACCTTTGATCTGCTTCATAACACCCTGGTAGCGTTTTGCAGCAGCTTCAGAAAGTCCGGTTTTGGCAGCAAGGTTTGCTGATGCACTGCTGACATCGTACATGGCATCCTTGACAGCCCCTACTGCATCTGTTAGCACATCCAAAGCTGCAGACGTGCCTTTTGTAACCAATGCGTTCCCTATCTTATCTTTCAGGGTTGTAGTAATCTCCCCCGCATCCTTTACTTTTTGCCCGAATTTATCTATGCTCGTAGCACATCCGTCCGTTGCCTCCTCAGCTTCCTTCATATAAGCTGCGTTTTTGTTCACGGCACGATTTGTCTCAACTACTTCCTTCTCTGCTGTGTTGAGTTTCTGCTGCCAGGTTTTAATTTTATTTTCACAGCGGCCAAGCTCACCCTCCTGCCTGCTTACCGCATTTTCATACTCTTCAATGGCCTTTGCCTGGCTTTTTAGTTCTTTCTCAGATGCAGATCCGGAAGCTTTCATTTCTTCCTGCTTCTTTTTTGCATCTGACAACGTTTTGTTTAATTCTTCCAGTCTTTTAGTCGCGGCCGCCTGAACTTCTTTTGCGTGTTCCAGTCCTTTGGTTGCAGCTTTCTGCTTCTCCTGCTGTTCAGCCAGCTTCTTTGTTAAAACCTCATGCTTTGCTGTGAGCGCTTTGAGCGTATTTTTCTGCCCTTCAAATTCTGCAGCCACTTTCGCAGACTCTGATTTTGTGACCTGCAGGCTTTTGTTTATATCTGTAATAGCTTTTGTAAACTCTTTCTCCCTATCCACAGCAACTACGATTGCTATTTTATTCTTGGCCATATTTTCCTCCAGTCAAAAAGCGCCTACGCAATGTAGACGCTTTTTAATAAAATATCAAATTAGTCGTTCATACTCAATCTTCAACCAGGATCCCGTCCCAGAAGCGGCACCACAGCCACAATGGAAGCAGTATTATCAATATGGCCAGCAGCGGAAGCATATTCCCTTTGAATAATACTGCTATAGACAGCAAGAAAATAATCGCCCAGATAATAACCGGAACCCAGATAAGCAGAAAGCGCATAAATCTCAACAACATCTTTTCTGATCTTTTTTCCTTCGCCTTCTTAGACATTCTTCCCATTTTTTCATCTACCCCCTTCAGAATACCCTGTTACACCTGAAGCTTCATCTGCTCATATTCCGGTACTTTTACAAAATCGTCTGTGAGATGGATCCCAAACTGTTCCGATACCATTTTAAAGTTCGCTGCAATCCGATGCGGTGCAAGCTGCTGCCGTACTGCTATTCGGTCAAGAACTTTTGCATAGCTGGCAACCTCACCGATCGGAATTTTCTCTGGCGGAAGTGACTCTATTATGTAACTTCCCGTCTTTCGGATTGATGGAAGTACTTCAGATGTTACCCAATGTTTGAAACGCTTTGCAGATTCCAGTTTACTGCTGAATATCAAAGAGTAAAGACCGGATTCGTTGATAATAGTGGTCTGTTGTACACCAGAGGCACTCCCTACTGGGGTGCACCTTCTATCCTCCTCATCTGTGTTCTTAATCACTCCGTTATATGGATTTTTATAGCCAAGTGCTTTTGCGCAATCATTTCCTACAAACCAAGGTTCGCCATCAACAAGAACCGTTCTGATTTCCCCGAATTCCTCATTATCAAATATCTTTAACTCATTCATGACGTTTTCCTCGCTTTCTGCTGTGCTTTAGCAGCTTTCATACCTTGCATATATCCAAAGCGGAAACCGTTGCAGATCATATCAAACGGATTATCGCTAGCATTATAAATATCATTAATATTTCCAATGCTCATATCGTATCTTTCATTTATGTTGTTAATAGATTTCTCTATTAACTCCATTGTATTTATTACTCTACTCATACCGCCACACCGCCTTTCCTGGCAGCTTCATAGCCGCACTGGTAGGCATAGCGGAACATATACTCACTGTATGCTGCGAGGTATTCTTCAAACCAGCAATGCATTTCTTTATATGCATCCTTGATTTTTTCAGAAGCCTGTGGCTGGTTTTCAAGGCACTCATCATAAATTTTGTTAAAGGTTTCTTCGTTCGGGAATACCCCCCCCGAAAATTTTCTGATAATTTCATATTCATCATAAACCTTCCCTCCCTACCAATCTTTTTCCTGCGTGGTTTTCTTAAATGATCCCCACTCTTCGTCAAGTGTGTCATAAACTGCATTACCATCCATGAAGTCCTGCACAAGTTCCTGCCAAATGCTCCACAGACGGTTCCTGTCATACCCGGTAATTTCGGAAAGGATGTAAATTGTCATGGCGTAGCCTGCCATCTTTTCGGCGAAGTCGAAGAAGTCTAACCTCTCCTGCTGCCGATCGAGAAATAAATGCTCAAAAGTAAAAATTGTTTCCTGAGATACTCCCAGATTGTTCAGTTTCTTGCAGGTCCGTTCCTGCAAATTTGTAAATAATTCTTTCATTGCTGCCATTTCAAAATCCTCACTTTCAAAAATTTGATTGCAAGGAAAAGCCAACTATGATAAAATATTTCATAGAGGGTTTCCCTCGGTTATTGAAACGCTCGTTGGCTTGGTAGGTTAATCGGGCGTTTCTTAAATTTTATTTTTCATTATTCGACCGCAGCTTTTTTATCCCCCTGCTTATTGCTTCTGTGCGATTTATCTTTTCTTCTTCACAATAATCTTCAAGAATTTTTTTATCCGCATCGCTAATGCGTATGCTTAACTTATTTGGTCGTGGATTCTCTGTCGGTCTACCCATCTTTTTCTTTTCTACTGCCATCACCTCTTGACTCTTGCCAGCATAAAATGTTATTCTATCAATATCAGGCGGTGGCAAGTACCGCCCGATATTGATTTTTGTGTGCGGCTCTGTTTATTTGTTAAGCAGAGCCTTTACCTTTTCCTTTGCTTCCTCAAGGTCTTTGCACTCATTGAGGATTTCAAGAATTTTTCTGGTCTGGTTTTCTTCAGCTACTTCTTTGAGTAATTCACCTACGTTCATTTCCTCGTCCATGCGTTTCTCCTTTCTGGCACTTGCCGCCTTACTCATTAAGTTGTTCCTTAACTGTGATTTTATTATATACTTTTGTCGGGCAAATGTCAATACTTTTGCCCGACAAATCTAAAATATTTTTAACTCATTCATTCCAAACTCCTCCTTTCGATGTTTGACTTTCACACCGGAGGGAGATATAATGGATTTATCAACCGCTTCGGTGCGTTGGTGAGTTTAGAAGTTGCAGTCGTTGGTAGCGGGGCAACTTCTATTTTTTTGTTACAGATTCATACTGAATTTCAATCCCTTTTCGTATTACCTTCGACCTGTCAAGACCCTGATTCTTAACTAAATAATCTAACTTTTCAACTGTATCCTTATCCATCCTTGCTCTAACTGTTATGTCTTTATCATTGTAGCCACAAACTGTCAAGAGATTTTTTATAAAATTGAGGGCGATTTTTCGCCCTCAATTTACTGATTATTAATTTAATATCACTTCTTCAAAGGGAAGCTCATAGTAGCCCCCGCCATATATTCCTCCATCGTCAATCAATTCAAATGTACCAGAAATAGTAGTCGTATTTAAATCTAAATCTACATCATAATTTGAATAATATAATTCACCACTTTCACCTGCGTAAATATCCCACATGCTGTCACTTGAATGATAATTCACTCCATCTAAAAACAATTCTTTTATCATGATTGTTAAATCAACATCCGTTTTATTTGCGACAATAAAACGGATTTCATGTGGTTGAATGCAGTCGATTGTGACGCTGAAATATTCATTCTCGTATATTTTCACATTGATATTATCCCGTTGTGTTTGAACCATATCACTTTGTTGTGATTGCTCTTCCGCTTCATCAGCTTCCAGTAACAACTCCTCCAGTATACTAATTCGCTCTTCAAGTTCTGCTACTTTCGCTTGCAATTCTTCAACAGTTATTTTTGTTTCAGCCTCGTTCGCCAATGCACTTATTCCACATATTGTTACAAGTAAAAGCACTAGAAGCAAAGTAGTAATCTTCGTTTTCATAGGTAAATCCTCCCTCGTTTTTCCCATAATATCACAAACTCCAAATTTATTCCATAAAAGTCAAGCGATATTTTTGTAAAAAGTGCGCCCTATGCAGAGCACTCCATATCATTCAGAAATTTATTTACAAAATTTACACCGCCAACTGCCTCGGTACATTCTTCATAACAAAATCCTTAATCTGGTCATACCCCCAGCCGCAATTAAGCAGACTGCTTACCAACATTTCCGCTGATTGTATATGCTGTAATTCTTCTGTGCTGAAACAATCCCGAAGATTATCTTTCTTGCTTATTCCAAACTCTTCACGGAGCTGATTCACACTCTTTCCGAATATCGCTTTATATATCACGCTGGTGTATGTGGAATATGCATATCCATGCATACGGTCATTTTCATTTGACTGTTGAATGGCTTTCGTAAGAGCTTGGCGGACAGCTATTCCTTTGGCTCTTTCTAATTCCGTTTTGTGCCTTTGTTCCGCAAGCTTTATAAGAACTTGCTCACAGCCAATGAAATAATCCCTAGCTTTATTTCCTTTTTCGCAATGGCTTGCCATAGCGATTTTCTTTGCTAATGTAACATAAAGCTTATAGTCCTGCGCGAAATTTCCTCTTCCTTTATTCGCCACACATGGCGAGTAATCTTTTCCCTCTTCTGCAAATTCATTTTCAACAATATTTGCTTTGCACCATCTCGAATAATGAGAACTATCCAGTTCTAACCATTCATATAATTTTCTTGCTGTTGTAAATCCTTCGTCATCAATCTGCAATGCAATTTCAATAGGTGTCTGATTTGCTGCATTTATCACTTCATTCATGATACTATTCCTCCTTGATAGTTTTTTGCATACAAAAAAGACAGCCTTGTTTGACTGTCTTTTTACATAGCAGAAGCGCCCATTTCTGAGCGCTTCACCATTCGATGAAATTACTGTCTTACAGGAGCCACTAAATATAGTCCCCTTAAAACATATCCAGCAGACTTTCGTTTTCTTTTTTCTTTATACCATTTAATTCCAGGTACTCATTGTAAATCATATAAAATTTTCTTAATGTCATCCGGAATACTTCATTCTCTGAATAATTTAAGATTTTACCCCCTACATAGAGCAGCCGGGCAATATTCACTGCCCGGTCTCCACGTTTGGGGCTTCGTCCTCCTCATCCTCTTCATCATCTTCTTCGTCCGGATCCGGATTTGAAATTCCATAAGCGTTTAAAACGGTCCATGCAACACTGGAGTAATTTCCAATGTCAATCATTCTGCCGACTTCTTTTTCCGTAAGCGATCCATTGTTTTCGTCATTCAGAAGCACCGTAATGATTGCCCTGAAATTCTGCACGGTATCATGGTCGGTTTCTCCGTCAGCCGCCTGCGCCACATACTTCATCGCATCAAGCAGCGGCATATTGCACTTCTCCTGAATTTCATCGATTGCATTGATTGTGAACAGAAGGGTTCTCTTCTGCCCGCCGATTTCGATTTCCACTCCTTTGGGCCTTAAATCACTCATTTTCTATCCCCCTGCCATATTACTCCGTTTCATCGGTAATATTTGCCTGCTTTTTCAGCCAGGCAATGGCTTCCGTCTCCGTTTTGAACAGCAGCTTCTTTCCGATGGACATCTTCTTATTCCCATCGGCGCCTGTTACTTCTACCGGAAACGCCTTTCCTTCAATGGTAGGGGTCTGGAAATTCGTAGATTCGCCTTTTGTCTCTGCATTCTCAGTCGGCTCGCTGTGCTGAACCTTGTAAAGCCAGATAACGGTGAAAGAAGTAATATTGTTTTTTCTGCGCCGTTTATAAAAGCCTTCGCCAAAATACGGGGCAACGTCATCCGTTCCAATTTCCATGCTCTCCGGAGATGCCTCCCCTCCCCCTTCCGCCGCTTTTTCTGCAACATACCCATGTCCCAGCAGTTCTGCATGGACTTTCAAAGAGACGTCATCCACTCCGATGGATGTCCCCCAATCTCTTACAGACATATCCGTTTCTGCTGCACCGTCATCTGCATAGAGTGTTGCGTCATTCTTGTTCGGTGTTCCGGTAAAATTTATTGCCTTTCCTACAACAAATCCCGTTCCATAAGTATTTCCTTCCTTCCATGGTGCCGCCACCGGCATCTTCATACCAATATGTGCCATTTTTTAAATCCTCCTTTTGCTGTTTTAATCGGTGCCATACTCTGATTGCGCCGTTGACATATCTTTATTGTTACTGCATCTCCTCTTCGATGTTGCACGAAAAGCATAGATGTGTGAATCCCGTATCCTTTTCGAAAAACTCCTGAATGTCAGACATTGTAAATCCCGCATTTCTCAGCCTACTGCGAATTTCTTTTCTTTTCTCAATATAATTCGCCGGCTTTTTCCCATCTCCCTTTTTGTACCAGTGAATCTGCATATAATGGGTCCATTCGAGATCTGTATCATCTCCGAAAATCTCCGGCTTCTCCAGTTCCGGATTATAAACAATGTACTCTGCAGCCGGAGTTTCCAATGGGCAGGACAACGGCCAGATGTTTCCATTAACGAGATCGGATAGTGCACCCTCTATTATCTGGTTTACATTCACTCCAATTCCATCTCCTTTTGTATTGTTTGCTCCATTGCTTCAATACAGGCAGCTTCCACACCATTCACGGCTGCAGCAAGGCACGGATGCGGTGCTTGGTGAGAATTTCCGTACTCCAGGCTGAGTAGCTTATCTGTATTACTGGCTCCTTTTTCGTCTCTGCCATTAGGCTTTACGACAGAAAAAGCTCCCCGCTGGTTCATTTTTGTTTTCGTTTTCTTAATAGAACCAGCCAGATTTCCCGTAGCATATCCTTTTGAAGCAGCCGCTGATACCGCAGACCGGACAGCCCCCTCCACAATTGGTGCCGCTGCATCCACTGCCTTTGGCGCAATTTCTCCAAAGCGTCCGGCCTTCTCCAGCTTACGTATCGTTTCATCAAGCCCATCAACTCTAAACGTTGCCATCTGTATTTCCTCCTAACTGCAGATAATCTCAATCATCGATTTATCGTTCTTGAAGGTCCGGACGATATCGCACACTGCCCCGTCATACTCGATCTGAGAAGCATATTCTTTCTTTCCGTCAACTATGTGAGCCGACAGTTCCCAATCTTCCTGTCTCATCTCAAACACTGTGCGGATTTTGATATTTGATCGTAACGCCTCATAAAACTCCGTTCTGGTTGCAGACTTTTCATTTACAAAAACAGGAATTTCTTTTTTCCTTTCAGTGGCAAAACCATCTGCATCCTTTCCATTCGTTATAATTATAAGCTTCGCATCCCTTTCCATATCATTCACCCGCCTTCCGATAATCTCCGGACAAAGCCATGGAATCTCTCAGGGCAGCATATGCTGCCCTGAATTTGTCACTGTCTTTATCGTATCCGTAATTCGCTTTACAATAAAGCTTTATTGCCTGTTTGCTCAGAGCCTCTTTTTCATCCGTGATATACACGCCGGCAATCTCCAGATCTTTTTTGCACGCTTCCACCAAATCAGCGATCTCTTCTTTTGCGATACTGGCCTTCACCCTAAGAGCTTCCATTATGCTGCTAACCAGTTCTTCATTCACATTTCCCATTCAGTACCTCCAAAAGGTCCGCCTTCGACATAGAGGAATAACCGGTTATGCCTTTTCCCTTTGCAATCGTTTTAAGTTGTGCTACAGTGTAGCTTTCGTCAAAAACGACTGCTGCCGCAGTAGTTTCTGCCGCTGCGGCGCGGCCGGTTATTCCCCCGTTGTACTTCCGGTTTCAGTTTCATACTGCAGAAGGGCATGAGCCTTGATGTAAGTCACACCGCCATCTACAATCGCATAGCCGCAATAGTCTGTCTGGCGCTTTTTCACATGGTCATCCGTTGCCACAGTAATATCTTTGTCAATATTAGCTGCGTATCCAACAAATGCGCTGGACATCAGGACTTCTCCGTCCTTCATGGAATCATCCTGCTTTACCACCATTCCAAGTACTCTGTAAACACCAGAAGCAGTGGGATCCGGAATGAACAGCGGCTTTCCGTTTTCATCAACTACATTCGCAAGCTCTCCCCATATTGTCGTAGAATTCGCATAAATAGCAAGATCGTTTGCCCCGATTTTTACAAGAGCTCTTGCATTTGTAAGGTTCTTATAGGAAAGATTTCCCTTTTTATAATTCAACACCTGTGTTGTATCTTTTTCCGTAGTCAGCGCAGTAACAACTCCGGTCGGTTCCGGTTTGAATGTCTCTCCCGTTGCCGGCTTACCTTTCCCGTGTGTAACGCCATATCCAAGCCCGGCTCCCATCTTTCTGGCAAGTCTGCGTTCCACATACGGAATAAAGTCCTCAACTGCCATCTCCTTAAGCTTCCAGGATACTGTTACGGCACGGGACAGCTCGCATCCGGAAAGTGCAAGACCGGAAATATCCCCTTTTCCATCTTCTGTTTCTGTCTCCTCATCGTACCAGGCAGCATCCGAGCTTTCGTTTCCGATCAGGACGGTATATCCCCCCTTAACATAGGTCTTGCTGACATCAGCCCAGAACGGATACATTTCTTCAATCGCATCAAGAATGTTGGAAGATGTGGTCACCGGTATCAGAACGCCTGTGTTTTCGGTCGTGTGCACATTTTTGTTTACATTCTGGATCAGGGCTTTCTCCTCCGAAGATAACGCTTTATTCATCATCAGCTTTGCCCATGCTGCCCGGTACTCCTCAGAAGCGTGCAGCTTCTTCTCATCATCTTTCAAGTCAAGCTGGTCCACGAATGCCACTCTTCCAGTAGCTATTCCTTCCTTCACTTCAACTCCCGCAATATCTGTAAGGTTCGCAATGCGCTTGTTTCCTTCCAGGGCATTCAGGTCTGCATCCGCTTCTGCTTTAGCATCCCATCCTGCATCCATAGCTTCAATTTCTTCCTTTACCGCTTCGAATTCTTCTTTCTTTCCTTCTGCTGCCAGTTTCTTTGCGTTTTCCATGGCAGCATCCCGCTGACTTTCATAATCAGCATAATCTTTAAAGGTGTATGTTTTTGCCATTCTCTTTTCATTCCTTTCTCTTTTTATTTTTCAAACCCGTAAGTTCCAAGCTACGCAGCTTAGCCTCAACACTATTGCCGGCATTTCCTTTATCCCCTTCTATTGAGGCTTTAATCTGTGCCAAACGTTCTTCAGAAGGTAATCGAAAAAACGGACCGGCTACCAGTTCGCCACCTCCTCCTGCTTTTTCCTCGAACATAACTTCGTCCACAAGCCCTCTCTCTTTGGCCTGCTCTGCAGTAAGCCAGGTTTCCTGTTCCATCATATTTAACGCATCTTCCCGGCTCATACCGGCCTTAGTCATGTAAGCAGTGCACAGTGCATTGTCCGCAGTTACTAACATTTTTGCCGTATGTTCCATGACCGTGTGATTTCCCGAAACATCGCTGGTAGACACACAATGCACCATCATTAATGCCGTAGGCGACATAATGCTGTAAGCGGCACAGGCCACAATAGAAGCGGCGCTGCAGGCTTCCCCTGTAATAAAGATTTTCACGCTGCATGTCTCTGTAATCTGCCTGAGCATGGTGTATATTTCAGAACCCACATCAATTACGCCCCCCGGTGAATTAATATATACTTCGATTTCATCGCCCTGGTGAGCCTGACTGATAACTTTCTGTACGTCCTGCGGGCAAGTCGATTCCATGCCGAACCAATCATAGTACCATTTATAGCTCGTGGGGATCATGGCTCCTTTGATATTAATCCTATGTTTCACCTTTCAAATTCGCCTCCTTTGGGAATCCGTCTTTTATAGTTGCCTTCATCAGATCAGCTATAACCATGTAATTCTCGGAATTCATTTTCGCCAGCATATCCTCCAATAAGTCCACAACCTGGGTATCAAGCCGCCTGATAGGCTTATCGCCGCCCTCAACTGGAGCCAAGTTCATGGTAGCACGCCATTCATTTACAAGCATCGCTCCGCGGTCTACCATCGCTTGAAATGCCAGCTTTGTATTCAAGCTTGCACACTGCAGATTACTTGCTTCAAATACAATGCGGTTGCCAGCTTCCTGTTCACGAACAGAAAATAGCGCATTTGTGAATATGTCAGAAAGCTGAATCGCTAAAGGCTCGATCTCTGCTTCAAAGTAAGCGTTCCAATCATCCTCTGTCCAATTGGACTGTACAATTTTCTTATTCGTATTAAAAAAAGAATACAGACGTTCATGAACCTGCTG
Source organism: Lachnospiraceae bacterium (assembly GCA_030537145.1). Classification (GTDB taxonomy): domain Bacteria; phylum Bacillota; class Clostridia; order Lachnospirales; family Lachnospiraceae; genus Merdiplasma. The sequence goes on from JAUNON010000019.1 coordinate 29,392, forward strand.
CGTTATCAGCGCATTTGGAACGTAATCCTTTGGCTCAATCTGCTTTGCATCCGCTTTAGCATCAACACCTGCTGCCCCAAATGTTTCCGATTCGTATGTCAGATAATCATCAACAAAAGTTTTTACGTTTGCCTGAATATCTTCTGGCCTTAAAGACTGGCTGAATCTCAAAAACCAGCGTATAATACCGCTGTTTTTGATTGCTTTCACAATGCCTTGATCGATAATGCCTACGCATTCCATCAACTGTGAAAGGGCTGCCCCGGGACTATCGCCAAACACGTCATGGCTGTTATAATCCTGCCTCAAATGAATCAAGTCATCATAGTAGAAAATGCTCGTTTTCCCGTTTCGGTATGTAAACTTAATATAGAGGGTTCCATCTTTCCCATAGATGGCCTCTGCCATCGATGCCGGAATCGGATACAATTGTGTCGGATATCCGTTTTTATCACGGATAATTAAAGCAAAGGCATTGTTGCTTAGACAAAGCTGTGTTGTCATTTTCTCCAGGAATTGCTGCATGGTCATAAGCGGATTCGGCTTTCTTAAAAGAATACGAACCCAGGCTTTATGGTTTACTTTTATCCCTGAAGAATTTTCCTGAATATGCTTTGCTGCCAGTTTTCCAACCGCTTTCACTTTGGGCCTGATACATGACCGGACGATATCTGACTCATACAATTTCCCATTCCAGCCATAAAAATATTCTCCATACAGACTTACCATTTGAAGCGTTGACCCGGCTCCTGCATTTCGTGTCGGTTCTCGACTCCTGTTCCTTATGCTTCTGTTAAAAAATCTCATTTAGGCTCCTTTCTCCCATATTCCAGGTAGACTTAATTTATCAGAAATATGTGTATCTAAATGATAGACATATAATCTGCCAGATTATCTGAATACACAACAAAAGCGTCCATCATTGCCGCTGTACCATCGATACGGCGAGTCGGGACGCTTGTCTTTATTAAACTAATGTTATTATTCTTATCCTTATCAATCGCAGTATTAAACAAACACCACCTATCAACCGGATTATTATTGTAATTTATTATTTTTTTCTCAAGATCGGCTGCCATCGCATACAGAGGCGCTGACTCTGTTTTTTTACCCTGGATAACAGGCACCATAATATTCTTTCCGAAGGTATTTTCCATATCTTCCACCCAATATGCCGCCGACCAGCTATCATATCCTACCTTGTATAGATATATATCATATATATCCCGGACTTCCCGAAACCAATCTGTAACATCCTTATAACTGATTTTGTTTCCTTGACAAGTCCTGACATATCCTTTTTCGATCCAAATATCATACGGAACATGATCTTCCTTGATCCGTTTTTCCACCAAATCTTCCGGTATCCAATACATTGATAAAAAGTAGATGTGCTCATCTCCCGGCACTCTGAAAAGAATTTTGGCTGCAGTCAGATCTGTTGTCCTTGATAAATCCGCACCTCCAATGCCATACCTTGGCTTTAGTGCAAAAACATCATATGTCTCATTATTCTCAGCCTGCTCTTTTGTCAACCACGCTTCCGAAGATGTTTCCGGAATATTAAACTCCTTACAGACCAGATTTTTTACAAGAGACGGATTTTGCATCGCTCTCTTGACCTTATCCCGTAAAGTGGTAATATTTTTTATGGTTCCAAGTCCTGGATTTGCCTTTTTCCAGCACCTTTCATCCGTCCATTCTTTTCTGGAATCTAACTCATATACAAACGCAATCACCCGTTCGTCTTTGTATCCATCTTGTCTGAAATATCCGTCAATAATAGAAGAAGCCTCATCATATTTTTGATCGTAAATGTCCTCTCGAATCGTGCCCGCTGTACTTGTCATGAAAATCAGCGGCTGCTCACGTGCTGTAATGCCATCCGCCATAATATCATATAAGGCTTTGCCGGATTTCCACTGATGAAATTCATCCATCAGTACGCAATGGACGTTTAGGCCATCCAGTGTATCAGAGTCAGAACTAAGTGGTTTAAAGGTGCCTTCATTGAAATCTGATCGCAATTCTGCCACAAGCGTTGTGATACGCTTTTTCAGTACCGGAGATTTACGAACCATTTTTTTGGATTCTGTCCATATAATCTTAGCCTGATCCCGTTTTGTGGCTACGGCGTAAATTTCCGGTCCAGCTTCTCCATCAGCAGCCTGCATATAAAGTGCCACAATAGAAGCTATCAGAGATTTCCCATTTTTCTTTCCTACAATCAGAATAGCTTCCCGGTACTTCCTGAGCCCCTCATTGTCTACAAAGCCAAAAATTGCTGCCAATAAAGCTTTTTCCCACAATTCCAGTCGAACTGGCTGCCCTCCGAATTTTCCTTTACTGTGACGGCAATAATTTTCTGCAAATTCAATAATATGTTTTCCCCGGGCGCAACTATAGTGCCACTCTGCCGGACGCTCTATATCGTAAGCCAGTTTTTTATATGTACTCCTAATTTTATTCCCTACGACTTCCCTTCCCGCTCTTATTTCTTCCCAATATAGAAGGATGGGGTTATAATCATCCGGATATACTATCATTCAAATTACCCTCCTCGCCCGGCAACAAAAGCATCAAATCCATCATCTTTAGTGCCTTCACTTCCCTTGGGCTTCGGAAGGCAGTCCACCAAGATCTTCATTGCTGCCGTCAGCTTTTGACTCATCTGCAAATAAAGCTGTGCATCCGGGCTCTGCTTTGTTCCATACTGGTTCTCCCCGTTTTTGTATTCACTTGTAGTTCCATCACGATTAATGTTTTCACGTAAGTCCTGCATCGTTATCGTCAGGAATGCAACGTCTGAAATTGTAGCAAGGACAAGATTTTTCTTCTTTCCATCTATATCAGAGAACAGACGTTTTAATCGTCTCACTTCCTTCTTAATCCGTTCTTCTTTTTCTAAATATGCAGATATGCTATCATACTCTGCTTCTCGTTTTGCAAGCTCCTCCTCAAAAGCTTTGTCATCTCTTGCAATGGCTATTTTTGACATGATACCACACCCCCTTCATGTTATCCTGTGCGTTACAACAAGGTGGGCGTGCGGTCTAGATGCAAAAAATGCTCACATCGAACACGGTGGGGGAGTGCAATCACCTCGCCCTCCGGTGTGAATGTATACTGAACCAGTCCCGGTACCTCACCTTTATTTCTACTGTGCTCCTTATTGTGACATTCGAGACAATCGTATTTCAAATTGCCAAATCCTAATGCAATATCCGGATTGTTAATATTCTCTGGAGTCAGCTCAGTCTTATGATGCACGATATAACCCGTTTTTTCGTGACAGACTTCACAAAGGCCTCCGTCAATAGATTTTCTGTAAGCGATATATGCTGATCTGCATTTCTTCCACTGTTGAGAGTTGTAGAATATTTTTGCGAACTCACGAGCCATATTCAGTGTCTCCATCAATAATCCCATTCGTTGCCATGTTACAGTATCTTTCGGGTTCTTTGCATACAATGCGTCTTTCCTCTTATTCAGAACCCTTTTCCACATATGGATCATTTCCATCTCACTGCAAAAACAGAAGGCTCCGTATCTCTACGGAACCTTCAAAAATACCTGGAGTTAAATTAATGTGCAGTCTTTGTACCTCGTACCGGCTCCTGCTGCCGTGTGAGAGGAATATACGAAATTAATACACATATCTGGAAATCCCCTTTATGGAAATTCCATGATCTTTGCACGAGCTTCCGGATATTCATAAACCTTATCCATATCCCTGCGCTCATGGATGTTTTTGTCATTGAAACGCTTCAATCCCTTTACTTTCACCCTTCTCATCTCCCTTCACAATAATTTTGAACATAATAAAACCACCTGTCATAATTCAACCGGTGGCATTACATAAACAATATTTCCTGCATCAAATTCATCCAGGCTTTTTATTATATCACTCCTTAAGCGGTGGGTTAATACATTTCTTCTGTTTCTATTCCATCTGGAAAACGCACCCGTGATAAATGAGAACTTGTATCGCAGTATTTACAATGAAACTGCGCAAATCCCACTCTGTCATCCTTCGGTGAAAAAAAACTGTGCTGCAATCCCTCTTTACCGCATTTCGGACATTTTACCGTTTCACCTTTATATACTTTTTCCAGCAGTAAAGCATACGCAACCGGATCACTTTCCATCATAGTCAGTTTGCCTCCTATATTCATCCCACCAATAACTTTCTGAAAAACGTGGCCCCTGCTCATAATATACTGCTTCACTGTTATTTCTAGCAGGTCCGAATAATTTTATCTGCTCCAAATGAATTCTCTCATGTCCAAGCGTCTTTACCAGCTCTTCTCTCGATGCAAACGCATCTGGATACAACTGTACTTCTTTTCCATTCAGATTTGTCCATCCAAGGAAGCCTCCGCCTATTAAATTTGGATCTCTGACAATCTTGATTTTTGCTTCTCCATAATCGATGCCCATATCCGAAAGGACCTTGTTGATATGGCTCTTCTGCATTAGCTCCTGTAAGACCTCAAACGCTGTATTTTGATTATTCTTTCTTCTGAATGACGATTTTATAGCGTTCCACTTCTCAGGTTTATTATACTTCATATCCTGAAAATCGTCCAGCTTTTCAGGGATTTCATCGCCGAGCACTTTACGGTATTGTCGGTGCTGTACCTGATCTGATGAATGGTTCCTAATTATGTGCACACTTCCACCTTCGAACAGTGCCCTCCAGCAGTTTCAATTTGCTTGCAATATCAATCAATTTCTGTCCCTGCAGATAAAGTTCCTTTGCCTGTTTAATTCTCGGATCCGGTGCCCTTGCCAAGCCTCACCACCTCTCATTCATTTCGTTTTGTATAGTGCCCCTGCTTATTCTCTTTCTTACAGAAAAACACCCCGCAATTTGTTAAAATCTTACGAGGTGTTTTAAAAAGTGTGTTTGGTCCCTCTTTCACGAGGGAAATCAGCAACAGGGTCATGACACCCTGCTGCCGTAAGTAATGGGAGGAAATTTTGTTGTCATCCAAAATTACCTGATACCATATTATCACAGAATCACGTTCAATTTGTGCTCCAGTTTTAATTCATCTAAGATTTTGTAGAATAATTTTCTTGTCCCATAAAAATCTGCTCTGCACATGGGTATTTTTCCCAGCTCTTCGTCATATTCAACAAATTCATAAGGAAGCCCTTCGGTAACACTTCTGAGAATGTATCTCCATATTTCAGAGTTGGCTCTAACTGCTGCCTCCTCAATCATGCGAATGTCTTTCGAGTATGTAATATTGTCAATCGCCTGCTGCTCTACGGGGCTTTTAGTTGATAACCTCCCTTTCGGCATTCCATCTTGAACACTGGCATTCATCCCGTACTGTATTTTTTCTTTCTTCTCATCATACTGCAGGCAGAAAGCTTTTAGCTCCTTATACCTGTTTTTTGATATCCCGTAATCGTCCCATGTCATGTCTCGAAGTCTTTTTTGTTTCTTCATCTGTATGCACTCCCCTCTAAATTACAGGCCGGTTTCGTGCACTTTCTTAGTATACTCTTGTCCATTGGCAATCCCTCCCTTTACAGTATGCTACCTCCCCAACGGTACATTTTACCATTCTTTTTATCATCTGATACTTCTGGCGGGTTAAGCCTCTTTGCAAATTCCCAATGACTGAAGAACTCCCTGCTGCCATCGCGTTCCAATAGTAATCCCGCAGGATACTTCCCGGCTACTACAAACCGGCGCTTAACAACCCCGGTGATATTGGTCCCTTTGTAGCCTTCTTCCTTCTGAAGAAAATACAATTCCACAATGTCTCCAATATGTGTATTACCAAAAGAACATTTCCCTGGAATCTGAATTTCCGCATACTACCATCCCATTAGTTGAAGCAATCTTGTGATAGTTCATCTCAATCTCCTGCAATATCTTCTCTAATACTTGCATTGGCTACCTCCTCCTTCTACAATCTCCACAGCCCTATTTCCGGCCTCATCATCCAGAATGCAACCTTCAGATTTTAACTGCTCCACCACAGCATCTACATCATAGGCCGTTGGCTGTAAATCAACCAGCTCACAAAACTGATTTGCCTTATCTGCCGAATAATTATTAATAATAGCCATACCGGCGATTTGCCTTTTAAATTCATCTGCATCAATCAGCCTCACGTTTCACCTCCACCCTTTCAAACTCAATCACCCATACCCAGGGATTTGCGTCCCAGCCGTATTTGTCCAGGTCTTTCTTTGGGATGGTGGAATCCCAAATTTGCTTATAATGTTCTTTTGCGTTATGTATATTGGTATACTCATTATCAGGAGAATGAATGAAACCTCTGTTGTCTATTGCCCCCTCACATTTCGCCTGCTCCTCATCCACGCCTGCTGCCATGAGCTGTTTCCAGTCCACCACCAAGACGGATACCTGTCCGAAGTGTCCCGGGCTTGTCGTTATAGTATGAATTGGTTCTGCAAGGCTCTGGCCGGTGCCCGTCTTGTAGAACTTCTCCAGGAAAGCAATTACCAGGCCGTAGCGGTTACTGGTGTCGATTGTCTGGAGTGGTTCTGCCACCTGCTGCCCTCGCACTCCATTCTCAGTGGTTTCGGAATGGTACTGGATCAGATACGGCGCAATCAAACAATGTTCATTCTTGGTCACTATTGTTGACAGCGGTTCTTTTAGACCCCTGTTTCTGTCTGCAGTAAAGCCAGTCTGCCCGATCTGCATGATATACGGCGTAATCAGCGCCGCATCATTTTTTGATGTCACTGTCTTCAATGGTTCATGTATTGTATGTCCCCGGAACTGATCATATTTGTGAGTCACTTTTATTACAAATGGTTCTGGATTGTTAAAAACAAACTTATCCAGTCCACGTGCTGTTCTTCGCAGTGTATTCTCTGCCAGCGGTTTCTTCCTGCCAAAAATGGATTTTCCAAAATCAGAGAAATCCAGCACCGATGATACCGGCGCCCATTTCTTTTTGCCATCAGTCCCGGTCTTGTTGTGGGTTGGCTCCGGCCAGACAATGGGTTTTCCGTCTCTCCGGAATATCGCATACCAGCGCTTTCTGGTTGTCGGTGCGCCGTAATCGGCCGCCACCAGTTCCCGGGAGTCAGAATCGTACCCCAGCGATTTCATAGAACCTATAAATTTCTGATACTCCTCGCCCTTCCGCTCCGGGATTGGCCGTCCGTTCTCATCCAATGGCCCCCACTGCTGGATCTCCTCCACATTCTCCATGATGATCACGTCTGGCATGATCTTCTTTGTATGTTTGTACACCGCCCATGGAAGAATACGCAGCCCCTGTTTTCTCGGCTGACCTCCCTTTGCTTTGCTGTGGCTGGTGCAGTCCGGGCTGGCCCACATCAGGGCTACATGCCGGCCGGCGACATACTTTTCCAGATCAACCTTAAAAATATCCTCTGTTAAATGCAGAGTCTTTGGATGATTTGTCTGGTGCATCCGGATAGCTTGGGGATCATGGTTGATTGCTATATCTACCGGGCGCCCCAGCGCCATCTCTATCCCTACGCTTGCCCCGCCGCCACCGGCGAAGCAGTCTATTATTAATCCATTCATGGCATCACCTCCGGGAAATCGTTAAAGCTCATCTGTCCCTCTATTTCCAGCAATCCCTGTTTTTCCAGTTCCTCTTTCAAAAATTTTCCGCATTCTACGCTACAGCCTTTGCTGCAAAATCGCTTGATGAAGTCATCTGTTAGATGGTATTTTTCTACTACATCCGAATGTAATATCGGACATATCCCTTTTTCAAACATTTCTTTTTCAGGAGCCGATGCGCATCTTCCGGAAGCTCCGTCTCCTTTCTCGTTATTTTAGAAATTTAATTTCATCTGTTGTCCTTCCGGTCTGAAATTCATCCAGAGGACCTCTCTTTTTCTGCTGGCAGTCTGCGAATAACAGATTGTCTCTTCCCTATGCCATCCCTGTAGCCGGTCATTATACAAGTCGCTGTCGTATCCGCTTATCAGTACCGGCCCTTTATGCGCCAGCAGTGCATCCAGTAATTCATTGTGTGCCGCATCGTCCATCTCGCACCGGTATTGTTTTCCATGCCTGCTAGAGAGCATATACGGCGGATCCGCATAAATGAGGACGTTTTTATAGTTAAAACGTTCGATCACTTCCACTGCCGGCCGGCACTCAATCTGTACGCCCCGAAAACGCTCAGCCGTGACTATAATTCTTTCCGGCAGCTCCGTCCAGTCTTTTGCGGCATATCCCCGTTCCCGTCCTTGTACATCGTTTTTCCATCCAACCTTTTCACCATTTGTCCGAAAGCCATGTCCCATCTGGCAACGAATATAGAAATTTACTGCTTTATACAGACTGTTCTTGGGAATCCGGTTAAATGCTTCCTCGTATACCTGGCGGGCATACGGAGTATAATAAATTTCCCGTGCCAACCGCTCTGGGTCTTTTTTTATCCACTCAAACAAGTTTACTACATTACCATCCAGATCGTTTACTGTTTCGATGTTGGAACGAGTCTTGTTAAAGAGAACAGCGCCGCTGCCGAAGAACGGTTCCAGATAACTATGGTGTTCAGGAAAAAAATTAATAATCCAGTCCGCTATGGATCATTTGCTTCCAGGATATTTCAATACTGCTTTCATTTCGTGTAGAAGCCCGGTATACCCTTGCCCCGGCCGGAGGCTGGCTCCTTTCTCAGATTTCTAATTTCATCCACTGCCCATCTGGTTCAAAATTCATCCACTGGGACTCCTATCTTTTTCGTTCCATTCCTATATCAAACAACGTTATTTGTGATTTTTCCTGCTGCAACCTTGTATTGCCTACTTCATATATCTCTTTATACTTTTCAAATCCTATAAAACGCCTTCCAGTCCTGTGTGCTGCTATTCCTGTACTACAGGAACCTGCGCAATTATCAAGTACAAGGTCACCTTCATCTGTGTATGTAAGAATTAAGTTTTCGCATAAGGGAACCGGTTTCTGTGTCGGATGCTTTGTTGCGTTTTCCTTGTTTCCAAACAAAGCGCCGTTCCAATTTGAAAATTCAATCACATCCGTAGGATACCTTTGTCCAGTCTCCACATACACCCAATCCTTTTTGCGATACTCATTATACTGTTGAGCTGCCCCCCCATTTTTCCGGATGCGTCCAACATCATTTCTGCGAACCTCTGTCATGATCGGATTGTATGTGGGCTGATGCTTATAGAAAACACATATATTTTCGTGTATCCTCATTGGCGCTTTCCTGGCATTAAGGAAATTTGTTGGGAGCGTCTTTTTCCAGATGATCTCATACTTGAACAATTTTCTATTGCTCTGTATCAGATCCGTTGTAAACGGCTGGGCAGAAAATAATACGATTGCACCGTTGTCTTTGATGATTCGCTCATACTGCTGCCATAATACATCAAACGGAAGAGGAATATCCCATGTGCACCTTGTAGTGCCATAAGGTAGATCGCATAGAATCATGTCGATAGATTTATCATCTATTAGCTTCATCCCTTCCAGGCAGTCCGTGTTGTAAAATCCGTCTTTTATCATTCCTTTTATCTAAGAGCCCGGTATACCCTTACCCCTGCAGGAGGCTGGTTCCTTTCTTTAATCTTCTAAATAATTTCTTCCGATCAGCTCTATAAACTGTCGGCGGGTATGTTTCTCCTCATAAATCCTTTGAGCGTCCCGCTGCACAAGAAGCATATTCTTATGATTGTTATGTACTGCTTCCGCCCCATTCCTGTGATGATCCATGCAGAGATATACTTTTAATCCCTCTGCCTCCGATATTCCCCGGTTGGGATTTCCATCGTATACATGATGTTCTTCCAAATAGGGATGTATTCTGTAATCGTTATGCAATCTCATACATAGATAACAGGTCCCGTCTCTTGTATGCAGAATACTGGCCTTATGCTTCTTTGTTTTTTTCCTGACAGATGTCTTTGGAAACATTAGTCCTTTCATTTCCGTAGCCCTCAGTGAAACGGGATATCGTCATCTATCCCATCCGGAACATTCATAAAACCATCTTCGGAAGGTCTGCTGCCGCTCGGATTTTGACCGTGTTCGATGCTCTGCTCGGATGCGGCTTTGCTTTCAGCAAATTCCTGCTCTTCAACTATCACGTCTGTCGTGTATACTTTCTGGCCGTCTCTATTCGTGTAACTGCCAGTCTGGAGCCTTCCGGTAATCACCACTTTTAAGCCCTGGCGGAAATACTTTTCGGCAAATTCCGCATCTTTTCCAAACGCCACACAGCTTATAAAATCTGCCGTGTTTTCTCCTTCTCTTCGGATCCGCCTGTCCACAGCCAGTTTATATCGGGCTATCGCCATAGCGTCCTGTGAACTATTCCGCTGTGTATAGCGTACTTCCGGATCCCTTGTAAGCCTTCCCATAAGGATTACCTTGTTCATGTGCTTCCTTCCTTTCTTACTCTATTATTTTTACTCGCTCAAAATCATCCAATTCCTCAGTGTCAGTTTTTCTCACAAGATAGGATGGCATTATAAAGCCGATATAAAGAAGATCGATCAACATCTTTCAACTGTAAAAGCCTTGAAGAGGGATCTTTTTGAAGAAATACCTGTATCCCATCACAGTAGAAGAAAATGAAAATAGATTTTCTATTGTGAGAAGCAAAATAGCATTTTCCGGAATTTTCAAATACATCAAGGCGGGACAAAAGCGAAAAAAGTTCCGGGTTTTCAGATTCGGGTATAGCAAAATAACTATCTGCATGATGCCAGGTTAATTCATGGGATAAGGTTTTTTTAATTAGGGTCAATACAAATTGTTCATTTTGGGGCATAATTGCAGTTCTCCTTTTTCAAAAGTTCTCTGAAATGACAGAGATTATTAACAAGAAACACTTTATCGACCGTAGAGATTTCAAAAGACTCCCTTGTACGTATCGCATCAATAGAATTTTTAAATCGTTTCCCGTTCCATAAATACTAGAGCTGGCGGCGTTTCACTTCCTCCAAAATCCAGTTCGAAAACGGATGCTTTCCGGAAGTAATGCTTATTTCATGCTTACCGCACGCTTCCCATATCTGCTTCCACTCCGCTGCATTCGAAATCGGTTCATTTCTGGAATTCTTAAACCCATTTTCGGCCCAATCCGCAAGATAATGACTGAACATATTCGCAACAAAGGTGTTCTGGGTGTATATATGGATCTCGCTTTGCTTTGTCATACGTTCCAGGGCCTTAATGATCGCATACAGCGTGGCATTGTGGCAGGTGCCAATCTTTTTCCCGAACCCCTCCCGGGTCTGTTCCCCTTTTTTCGTGAAGCATTGTAATACATACCCATAGCGTTTTTCGGACTCTTTCGGGGAACTGTCGCATTCTATGTAGATATTTACCTGCAATTTATTCCCTCCTTATCCGCAATAATGTATACGTCCGGTACGGGTATCCCCAGGGATTTATCCCTTCATGATAGCTTTCTTTGTCCAGGTAAAACCCTTTCGGTATCCGTACGTGATAATCTTTATCAATCGGATCCCTGTCTTTTGGATCCTCAAACCGGCCGAAGGTTTTCCAGTGAAAAAAGATTTTTTCTTCCGGCTTCTTTATGGGCATATTGCGGGAAGCAGAATAATCACTCTCCCTGAGACGCTTGTCCGTCTTTGGCGTCTTGGTTATGTAGTTCGCCAGTTTTCGGAATTCCCCCACTGCATACATCAGTTGATTTGTCACCCGGCCATGTTCCCAGGCAGAGGCCAGGATGACGTCCGTCTCCGGTATCCGGTTGACGATCAGATGGATATGCCATGCATTTTTTATTCCAACCTCAATATTTCGCATCCACCGGAGAACGGCACCCCGCTTTTTATATTCCTTTCTCACCTTCCGGATAAATTTTTGAAAATGTTTCTTCGCAGCGTCCATATCCGGCGGGCGGGCATCTTTTCTATAGGTCAGGTCTGTAAAATAATCATGCACTTCAAACCACTGCCTTAGCTTCAGCCTGGCGGTTCGCTCCCGGGTATACTGATTTATTTTTTCCATCTCTTCCGGAGTAGGCATCTTTTTTTCCTTCCGCTTCTGCCCGGGTGCCCCATACCTGGCAGTATGGTATTCTGCTATCTCGATTGCATTCTTTGATCTCCATTTTTTTTGCTTGTAACTCATATCATTCGGTCCTATCTTTAATACTTTTATCAAGTGAAAAACAGGGGTGATTTTCCCTGTTTTTCTTGACTTTAGACCCTATAGATGGTATGATTTCATTGTTGGATAATCCATATCATCTATGGGTGGCCGGTATTTAAGTGCCGGCTTTTTTTCATGTCCTTTTCAGTGTCCTTTTGTGCCCGAATACCGCTTCGTATTCCGAAACCACTCCATTTTCTGTTCCGATCATAACCCGATACCAATATCCCCCTTCCTTGTCGGAGAACAGCTTGTACCACCTGCCATACGATCCCTGTACGATCCCGATTTCTTCTATTTCCCGTTCTGCAGCCCCATGGGCCGCCATGCACTCCACTGGCCAGGCATCTTTTAGGCACCTTTTTAATTCCTCTATTGTCCTGTTTCTCATTTTTAATTTCCCTTCACCACTTCCAGGGTCTCTTTGTCTATAGCCTAAAACTTCCGCCCTTCAAAATGCCGTTCCTAATCGCTTCCATTTTTGTCCTTTCTGTGCTATAGTAGATGTGTAAGTTTTTTCTTATGCCCTGATTGCTTTGGTCGGCTCAGGGCTTTTTCTTTTGCTTATATCTTTCAGCCCGATCTCAAACAGGCCACATAACAATTCCGATACTTCCTCCGCCGTATATGTTTTATCCGGATGGACTTTGGCTATTCCGGTGAAATACCCGGATAAATATGTTGTGGCTGTTCTCTGATCCATCCCGCTGGTGAGCTTTTCCAGATATGAAAGTTCTCTGCTATTTTTCATCCCAGCCTTCCTTTCTCAGATCATAGACCTGAAGCTCCCATCTGGTACGCTGCTGTTTCTTCCTGGGCTTTGTCAGGCAGAGAGATACCACTATTCCCAGCCAGTAAGCGCACAACGCCAGAAACATGATTTCCAGAAAATCCATATCCGTCAAAATCCATCCTGCTGCCATGGCGGTAAGAAAGAATAATATACCTGCCATGATTGCATTTATGTACCTTAATCCCATGCTTGTCCTCCTTTCTCCGCCCTCAGGCGGATTTCTCCTCTGTGTCCTCATTTTTAATTTTGTAACTGATCTTTACACCCTCCTGATTTTCTAGGAGTTCAATGATTGTGGCTACAATTTTTTCTAACATGACACCACCCCTCTACCTTTTTTATGCTGTTCTGGTTGTACAACTTACGTTGTCCTACAGTACAAATATAATTTTATGTAACTGTATCTCCATCTTCCAAATATGGTTTAATAGCTGAAAATCATACATCTCAACGTGGCCCTGAAGGTGAAGCTATTTGCTTCTGTGCACTTTCTGCCTTTTCGCTTCCTCTTCTGCGGCTTTCAGTGGCACTCCGAATATAACGCCTACATTTGATCTCTCATGATAATAGCTGCATCTGTCTCCCGGCCTTACATTTCTTGATTTCTGACCGCAATAACCGCAGTCTATGGCATCCCATCCGCCGTCATAGTTTCTGCTGTAGTACTGTGTGTACTTACCACATGTGATACATCTGTTTCCTATGATTTCGACTTTCATATAACACCCTCCTCTTTTTACGCCATTTTTTGGCGTTGTATGTATCTTTATATTACGCCATAATTAGGCGTAAGTCAAGTTTTTTAGGAGGTGCTTATGTTTAATGACAGGTTACGCGCCACAAGATTTTCCCGTGGCATTACTCAGCAAAAAACTGCCGACGCAATAGGAACATCTCTCAGGCACTATCAGAAATACGAAAGTGGAGAAATCGAGCCCGATTTAAACCGTTTGGCTCAATTGGCCGATTTTTTTAATGTTCCTGCGGATTTTCTTTTGGAGCGGGACGATTATCTGAAATCTCTCGGAGTTTCCGTTGATGTATCCCCAGAAGGTCCTCCAAGGCATCCCAGACCTCAAAAGAACCACCGATTTCGGCATACTCAATCTTCTGATAGTGCCGAAGTGTGAGCCCTAACCTATCCGCCATTTGCTGCTGCGTCATGCCCGCTTCTTTGCGGGCCTTTTTCAGGTTCTCTCGCATACTATTTCCTCCAATCCGGGGCCATGGCAACGGTCCAGAAGAAGATACCGGCGATGATGAATGGCAGCCGGCGTCCGTGCCAAATATTCTACTCATTTTTCTGATTGCAGCTTTCTTACCTCTGATGGTATAATCATCATAAAAAACGGAGGTTTCAAATGCTCACCAGAGAATGCAGGAGCGTATTAAATGAATTAAAATTGCTTACTTCCAATACAGAAGATGAGTTCTCATATCTTGGCGATACTACTTGTTTCTGTTTATCAAACGATGTAAACCAAGAATATGATTATCAAAAATATCAATCTGAAATTTCTAGCATCATGCACCAGCTAGAAGCAGAAGGATATATTATTACTACTTGGAATGAATATCACTTTCAACTCACACAAAAGGCAATCCACGAAAAACAATTCAAGCGTCACAAACGTCTCGAATACATCTCCGAGAAATGGATTAGCTTCATAGCACTAATTATTTCCGCCCTTGCTCTCCTAAAATCCTATGGATATGGTATTGAACGCATCATCCATGAATGTATGAAACTATTAGAGCAATTATTGAAATAATAAAAGTAATCCTGCTTATTAAAGGAAAGCTTCCCCATGACCTGAATCCCCATTTATAATGTGGATATTGAATATTACGGTGCGGCAGAGCCGCCAGTCCGGTGTGGCGAGAGC
>JAUNON010000019.1:44216-44490 GCA_030537145.1 Lachnospiraceae bacterium
AATGGTAGGAGCGATTTGCTGTATAAAAATTTTGATAAAAAATGATTTGTTGATTCTTGCAGGTTCTTTATTTTGCGGAGCGACAATATATTTTTTAATAGGATTTTTGTTAAAAAACCCGATTCTTTTGGATGCAAAAAAATATATAGTAAAAAATATGTTAAGCGTCTGAATGCGAGCTATCATGAATATTATGGTGAGGTAGAGCCGCCAGTCCGGTGTGGCGAGAGCCACCTGTCCGGACTAACGGAGCCACCTCAGTTTGTTTATTTAG
>JAUNON010000142.1 GCA_030537145.1 Lachnospiraceae bacterium
GAGCGGGTGCCCTACGAGAAGCTGGTAACCACAAGCTTCGCCGAAGAAGCCGCAAGTCACCACCCATAAAACAAGGGTTCAGCTTCGATCTGTTCATCCGGCAAGCAGCTGATCAGTTCCAGTTCCTGGAAAAAAGCGTTCTTACGGGAACATTCTCTTTAGGGAAATGCGGGCGCTGGTCATAGTTTCTGACATAGGCCTACAGACTTCCCCTGAGTTCTTCGAACGTACAAAAACAACCATGAACGACAGACAGGCAGAATAACTACAGGAACTGGTCAGCCCATTTACGGAATTTGCCGCCGTTCCAATCCAGATATTTCTGGTGATCCGGCAGCGTATGTTCTGTTAAAGCAGAGTATTGCCCGCTATGTCCATAAAGGTGTCTGTGAGAGGCAATCCTCTTGTAGTTAGAAAAACTTCTATTGTCCTGTCTGTCATATACACGTCGACCTTTTTTTGAAATACCGATAAGACACGGAATAGTATATCCCCTGCTACAATGTGATCGCTGAACTGGATACTTTGCTTTCCTGGTTAGAGGGGCTTCCAGAAATATTCCATAAACTCGAACGTCGCTAATCAGCGGCGTTCTTATTTTGGCATCAGGCGCATGGTTTGGAGTTTACTTGCCCTCTTACCCTTTCTTATCATAAACTAACTTCCTACTCCGAATATTTTAACGCATTCTTCTAGACCTCTCAAAATTAAACTCCACACGTTGTACAAGATAAATTGGTATAGTTATACTGCGGCCATCGCAGCCTCCATAGGTTCCGCCTTTCAGAAAATAAACAGCTTCTACCCGTCCATCCCTTAAAAGCGCATGAGCTGTTTTTGCGGCAGCATCCCCTGCTTTTACCTCCACTCCATAATCTTTATCATTAGCAATACTGCTTACAAAGAAATCGATTTCCCCGGTTTTATAAGTTCCGAACATCGGAGCCATTCCGGCAATTTCCATTCTCCTGCATCTTTTCAAAAGATCAAGGTAGACAAAATTCTCATTAATATAGCCAGCTAAAGCAGCACTCTTAATTCCACCTGTCTTTAAAAAAAAGTCAGCCACACCAAGATCGCGGAAATAGAAACGCATATTTGCCCTTGTATCAGTTGAATCACACTCAACTGCCTTCCCACAATATCCGATAATATCAGAACGATATAACCATGCTACAGCATTATTAATACTTCGCTTTGTTGTCCTGTTACTCTCTTCTTTAAAAATTATTTTTGACAATTCAGCGATAAGATCATCCGCCCCTTTTTTCTCCCGCGCTGACAGTTGCGCAATTGCAGGAAAGATCTGCTCAAACAAATTAACATCTGGAATACCCTGAAAATATCTGGTAGATTCTTCAATAAAGATTCTAATTACTTGTCTCAAGATACGCTTGCAGTCTGCCTTATTCTTTGTCTCCAGATATTGTTTGACCACTGCTGGATATCCACCTATTTCGCAGTACACATCATATAAACGTTTCAGTTCGTCATATAGATCATGCCTGTCTCCACCATATAAATCAATTGACTCATAAACGTCCCTTTTCCCCATTGCCCCTAAAAATTCCTCAAAAGACAAAGTATCCATGATCAAGTCTTCTGTATCTCCTGCCGGAAGAAAATACTCTTTCTCAACTGTTTTCCCAAGATAACTGCCAGTCACAATAACATGGCATTGGAATTCCCTTGCAAATTCTCGGATCCTGGAATATATCTTTGAGGATTCCTGAATTTCATCAATAATAATAATTGTATCCTTATCATCCTGGAACCGGCTGTCAAAAAGCTGCAGGGCCCTGTGAAGCGTTTTTGCCACTCTCGGCTGCCCGGGACTCCATACCTCGGCTTCTTCTACACAAGTCATAAATTCTTCCCCAGATGACTGTGCCATATTAATATACAGATACTGCTTATAATTTTCTCTGGCAAATTTATCTAGTATAAAAGTCTTACCAGTCTGCCTCGCTCCCTTTAATTCCAGTACCTTACCGCTATCACGTTTTTTCCATTTTATCAATTCCTGGTATATGTCACGTTCCAATTCCATGGTCATCACCTCTCCGACAAATTTTACTCCTGCTGCTGACCTTTAATATAAAAAACCAATTCTGAAAAATCTACAACGGTATCATAATCCCAAGATATTCGGATTGCTTCACTAATTCTTTTTTCATCTAATCCCATCGCCTTTAAAACATAACTGAAAGCATAGGTACCTGATACACAAGCAGAACCATTTGACATTGCATAGGAATTTTTAGTCGCCACAAAAATTCCCTCTGCATCAACATCTTTAAAACTTAAATTTATGGTATTATCTAAACAA
>JAUNON010000071.1 GCA_030537145.1 Lachnospiraceae bacterium
TAATCTCCCGCTGCCGCCTCATAATTTCCTGCTGCCAGAGCATAGCTGTCTGCAGCTCCCTGATAACCGGAAACAATGGAGGATGCCGTATTCTGCGCATCTCCCACATATCCTGCGTATTTGGAAAGCCCCACTGTATTCAGCGTGTTTGTAATATCGGAAAGAATGGGAGTATATGAATTCAAAGCGCCCTGATACGTTCCTGCTGCCGACGAAGCCGAGCTCTGTGCAGAAGCCCTTTGTTCCTTTGCACTTTCCACACTGCCCTGTGCACTGGTGACTGTACTATCTGCCTGGCCTATGAGCTCCTGTGCCTGCGCTTTCGCAGCCGCCGCTTCTTCTCTGGCCTCCCGGGCCGAATCCTGCAGCCCGGTCAAACTGGAATCCCCTGCTGTCAAATCATCACTGCCCGTATTGGTTCCTGCCGCACCGCCGATCTGCTCCATTTCCTGATCGATTGCGCTATTTACGCCGCTTACGATCTGCTGGAGAGCAAGTACTCCGTCCATAGCCGTGCCTGATGAGCTATTCTGACTGGCTTGAAGCTGTGCTTCCAACTGTTCAAAAGCTGCCTGCAGAGAAGAGATGGCGCCTGCCACCTGATTTCCGTTCTCATCTGTATAACCGGTCAGGGAAGCCTTCAACTGAGACAGGCTGTTCTTCATCTGCACTGCTCCGCTGTTTAACTGATCTGCACCGGTCTTTACCTGACCAAACGCACTGGATACTCCTCTCGCATAGGTCCGGAAGCCAGCCGATGCGGATTTTGCACCGGAGGATAAGCTTGCCGCTCCCGTATTTACAGAAGCCGCACCATTCGCCAGGCTCCTTGCCCCATTTGCCGCAGAAACAGCTCCGGAAGCCAGGGTCGCTAATCCTGTATCCAGCGATCTTGCTCCGGAAGTCAGCTTTTTGGCTCCGGCTACAGCTCCGTTTTCCCCGGCATAGCCTGCCACTAGCTGCCTGCTGCCGGACTTTGCGCTGTCTGCTCCGGACTTCAGCTGCGCCGCTCCTGCGGCCAGAGACTGAGCGCCCTCTGCCAGATCGCCTGCGCCGCTGTTCACCTGTCCGGCTCCGGATGCCAGGCTTTTGGCCCCGGCCGCCAATTCACTGCTGCCGCTCTTTAATTCCTCTGAGCCGTCATAAACTGCTGCCACACCGTCCGTATACTCTATGATTCCGTCGCTTAATTCCTGAACGCCGTCCTTCAGATCCGGTACTTTATCATAAAGCTCTCCGATACCGTCGGCCAGTTCGCTTGTGCCCTCCAGCAGATCATCTGCGCCATCCTTCAGCGTTTCCATATCCTCCTTCAGCGTCTCCAGCGATCCGTCCTCATCCAGATCCAGGTCATTCAGCAGATCGTTCATCACCAGGGACATGGACATATCCATGGAAAAATCCGTGGCATCCATAGTTACCTCTACATAGTCCGGAATTTCCACATCCAGATCCGTAAGCTCATTTTGATCCTGGTATTCATCCAGCTTCAGGCTCTCCTCCAGTCCTGGAAATGCCATACCGATGACAATGGTTTTGTCTCCTTCTGTAATCACCTTACCGTTGCTGACCTCCACATGATCGGCACAGCCGTTAAACAGCATTCCGGTCATTACCGTAAAGGGAACGTGGACCTCTTCCTTCTTTCCCTGCACCACAGCCGTACGAACTTCTTTATTCGTATATTCATAGCGAATCACCACTTTTCCGCTCTTTCCGGCCAGCTCCTGCGGAGTAATTTCCTTTCCGTCCAGCATATAAGTAATTTTTACATCAATCGGCGTTTCCTTATCTGTAGTGCCCTGATAATAAATATCATCTCCGCTGGAATTCCACTGTATTTCATCCCCGCCTTCTTCCTGGAAGGTCTCATCTCCTTTTACATTTGTGATATCCTCCAGGGTCGTAGCATCATTAATTACCTCCGCATGATCCGTGTTTTTCAGCCATTCATTGACCAATATCTTCTGTTGGTTGCCGGATGCATCCGTAAAAATGTAAACCGTCTCTTCCTTTGATGCCGGAGTCTCTGTGTTTTGAGCGCTGTTTTTTGCATAGGAAATGCTGCCCAGCACCAGTCCGAGGGCTGCCGCCGCCGCTACAATTCTGCGAAATGTTTCTTTATATAATCCTTTCATTGCAATTCTCCTCCTCAATTTTTTGTTTTTCGCAACAGTTCCGATACCATTTCTTTTTATTCGATTACTTCTGCACGGCTTTTTTCTTTTTAGGGCGAAATCCGATACTGGTATAAATAATCAGACGGTCGCACAGCAGAAGCACAGAGGGCAGTACAAAAATTACTACAATCATACTAACCAGAGCACCTCTTGCCAGCAGCGTACATAACGAACTAATCATATCAATCTCCGAATACATTCCTACTCCAAAGGTGGCAGCAAAGAAGCTGAGGGCGCTGACCAGTATGGACTGGATGGAAGTACCGTGGGCAATTTCTACCGCTTCTTTTCTTGATTTTCCGCTCCGCCGTTCGGTTTTATAACGGGCAGTCATGAGAATCGCATAATCCACGGTCGAGCCGAGCTGTATCGTTCCGATTACAATTGATGCAATAAACGGAATCACCGTACCCGTATAATAAGGAATTCCCATATTAATGAAAATTGCAAACTCAATCACTGCCACCAGAAGAACCGGAAGGCTGATGGAACGGTATACCAGAAGAATGATCACCAGAATAAATCCGATAGATACTGTGCTTACCGTCTTAAAATCCTGATCGGTGATCTCAATCAGATCCTTAGTACAGGGAGCCTCCCCTACCAGCATACCATTCGGGTCATACTGCTTCAAAATCCGGTTCAGCTCTTCGCACTGGCCATTCACCTCATCAGAAGCCACCTTGTATTCACTGCTGACCAGCATCATTTCATAATTTTCATTTTCCAGCACATCCTTGATATCGGAGGGAATCAGATCTCTGGGAATTTCTGCCCCCAGCATGGCATCCAGCCCGATAACAGCCTTCACGCCGTCTACCTTCT
The DNA here is from genome assembly GCA_030537145.1 of Lachnospiraceae bacterium. GTDB lineage: Bacteria > Bacillota > Clostridia > Lachnospirales > Lachnospiraceae > Merdiplasma. Next base: position 3,006 of record JAUNON010000071.1, read on the forward strand.
TCATCTCGTCACACATCTTTTCCACCTGCTTCGGTTCGATATTGCTGTCTACCAAAAGCATATGCGTGGAATTCATCTGGAACGTATCCTGCAGCTTTTGATTTGCCTGAGAGCTAAGCAGATCATCAGGCAGCGTATCCGCCAGATCATAGTAAACCTGCGTTCCGTTATAGCCCTTTACCGCCGGGATCCAGATCAGCGCAAACAAAACCAGGATCACCGGATAAAACTTCTGCACAAATGCCGGTATTTTTTTGAAATTAGGAAGAAGGGGACGATGCTTTGTTTTCTCGATCCAGCCATCAAATAACAGGATCATAGAGGGCAGGATCGTAACACACCCGATCACTCCAAACACAACGCCCTTGGCCATTACGACTCCCAGGTCCATTCCTAGTGTAAAGCTCATAAAGCAAAGCGCAATGAAGCCGGCTACCGTGGTAATAGAGCTGCCTACCACAGAAGTAAGCGTAGCAGCGATGGCATTTGCCATTGCTTTCTTTTTCTCTCCGCCGCAAAGCGTTTGCTGCTCCTGATAGCTGTGCCACAAAAAAATAGAATAGTCCAATGTAACGCCAAGCTGCAGCACTGCGCTTAATGCCTTTGTGATATAGGAAATCTCTCCCAGAAAATAGTTGCTGCCCAGATTATATACAATAGCCATTCCGATACTCAGAAGGAAGAATACCGGGGCCAGAAAGGAATCCATAGTCAGCGCCAGAACTATGCTGCAAAGGACTACTGCCAGGCAGACGTAAATCGGTGTTTCCTGCTCCGCAATATTTTTCGTATCCGTTACCACAGCCGACATTCCGCTGATAAAGCACTGGTTTTCCGCCAGTCCCCTCAGCTTTGTAATAGCCTCCATGGTCTCATCCGATGACATGGTACTGTCAAAAATTACCGCCATCACCGTATCATCCTCTTTCAGGAAAGCATCCCGGATCTTTTCAGGCAGCAGCTCCACCGGAATGGAAATATCCGCAAAGCTATCATACCAGATCACCCGCTTTACATGCTCCACCTCTTCCATACGGGCCTTTAGCTTTGCAACATCTTTAAAATCCATTCCTTCCACGACCACCATAGAAAAGGCTCCTGTACCGAATTGATCCACCAGAATATCCTGGCCTTCCATGGTTTCGATATCCTTCGGAAGATAAGAAAGAACATCATAATTTACTCTCGTGTGTAAATATCCCCACGCAGAGGGAAATAAAAGCAGTATGCTGAGGATAAAAATCGGTATTCTCAGCTTTACTATGATTTCCCCAAATTTCTTCATATTCCTTTCCCCTTTTCTGTTAAAATTATTTTTTTCAGCACCTCTGAAAAGTTGTTAAGGTACTGTACAGAATATAAAAAAAGATTGAATATGAAAATATTCAATCTTTTTTAAGTGTAACGGAAAAAACGACACTTAAATAAAAATGTCGTTCAATCTTATACAATATTTCATATCAGTTCTTTAAAATTCAATCGGAAGATCCATCATGGAATGCGTGGCTATGTATTCGTACATATCTACCATATCGGACGGCGGAACCCGCATCCCGTCCCGAATCCAGGAAGTCAAAACAAACGTCATATTCTGGGCATAAAACTGAGCCACCCACTGAGGCGTCAGCCACTCATACCTGCGCTTCTCCTTTTCGGCATGTTCATCAATATAATCCTTTATAATTTCAATAATACAGTTCCGGACAATGCTTTCAAAGGAATTCTGCCCATCCAGCTTTGCCGCATGAGCGTAAAATTCCTTATTTTTCAGAATGCTGGTAAAAATAAAAGTAAGCGCCTCCCGCTGCATATTATTCCACAGTAAAATCCTGATAGGATTTACAATCTCTTCTCTGCAGATCCATTCCAGCAGCTCATACTTATCCTGGAAATGATTATAGAATGTGACCCGAATCACTCCCGCCCGGTCTGTAATTTCTTTAATTGTAATTTTTTCCACCGGCTTTTCTAAAACCAACTGTTTGAAGCTTTCCGCCAGCAAAAGCTTCACTTCTTTTTTTGGCTGCATAAATCTTTCTCCTAATCTGCATCAATTTTAACATCTTTTTATTCATAAGAAAAGAGTAAATCCCATGATTTTTCCGGCTTTTTGCGTGCACTGCAAATCCGTCCTCAGCAGTCCGGGCTGTAATTCCCCATGATCTCACGGTAAATCTCCTTGATCAGCACCAGCCCGGCAGGTCCGGTAAATACTCCTGTAGGACCAAACAAGCACAATCCCGTATATACAGAAAGCGCCATTACAAATGGATAAATCCCGATTCTGGAGCCGATCAGCCTTGGCTCCAGCAGCTCTCTCACCGTATTTGTGACTAAAAATAACCCGGCATAGCCCAAGGCCAGAGCATACTTTCTCTGAATCAGCAAAACCACCGCCCAGGGAATCAGCACTGTTCCTGTGCCAAGAAACGGGAGTGCATCCAGAATACCGATGATTATCCCCAGAAGCAGCGCATATGAGTTCCCCAAAAAATACAGTCCGATTACGCACATTGCGCTGATGATTCCCATAATCAGTAATTGAGATCTCAAATACGTACCTCCGGTATGAAAAATACGGCCGCCAATTCGCCGGATCCGTCCAAACAATTTATATTCCTCCAGCTTCTGCAGTATTTCCTCATAATCCTTAATCAGCAAAATCACTGCAATAAATACAAGAAAAAGAAATCCCGCCCCATTCAGCGCCTTCTTCATATACTGAAACGAATGATTCAAAACATCCGGTACCATCTTTCCCTGAATCTGCACGGCTGCCAGCTCAAGCTGCTGATCCACCGCAATTCGAATTCCCCCTTCTCTGATTCCCGCTTTTCTTTCCACTATGGTACAGCAGTCATCCACCATATTACAGATTTCATTATAATATTGATCAAAATTTGCCACAACACGGGCAACCTGCTTCATCACTGCCCCGCAGAAAAAATAAAGCACTGTCCCGGTCAGAAGAAACAGCGCTGTAAGGAGCAGGCCTGCCAGTATCTCTTTTTTCCAGGGAAGCTTCCTCCTGATTTTTGTAAGCAGAGGATGGAGCAGACATACCAGAATCCAGGCAATGAAAAAGGGAATTACATAGGGCAGCAGATATTTTATCCCCGCATATACTGCCAGTGTAACTCCCATTACCGTCAAAATTTTCTTTTTTTCTGTCATACCGCCGCACCCCCCGCAGTGTAAAAGCCTGCATTTCTTATGATGCTTTAGTATGTTCCGAACCGTTTAAAATATTCTCCCTGCGGTTCACAGGAAAATTCCATTTTCTTCCCTGTTTTTGGATGAAGGAACTGAAGAGAAACGGCACAGAGCGCCAGAGATCCTTCTGAATCCATTTCACCGTATTTTCTATCGCCATATAACGGCATTCCGGCATTTGCCATCTGCACCCGGATCTGATGGTGACGTCCGGTCAGCAGATGAATCTGTACCAGCTCGGGAGCCCCGGACTGTCTTAGGACATCCTGCGGCTGCAGTGCTTTGTCCTCACCATCTCTCTGATGTACAATACGGTAATCCAGCTCTGCCCGTTTTGCTCCCCTGGTTTCTCTGGGTACCACCCTGCTGCTGTTGGTCTTTCCGTCCTTTAACAGATAATCGGTCAGATGCCCTTCTTCCGGTATATCCTTGTGGGCTCTGTGTATGACAGCCCGGTATATTTTTTTCATAGTCCCATTATTTACCTGCGCACTCAGCTTTCCGGCAGCACCGGGATTCTTAGCAAACACCAGAATCCCCTCCACCGGCTGATCCAGACGGTGAATCACGCCAAGATACGGTTCTTTGCTTTCTCCACCCTGTTCCCAGAGATAATTTTTTAAAATACTGACCAGATCCTTTGTACCGATTCGGGCGCTTTGCACCGGAAGCCCCGCTTCCTTATAGCACACCAGAATCTGCTGATCCTCATACAAAATTCTCATTTTTGTTTCCATTCTACATTTTAAAGCGGTATCCCACTCCCCAGATTGTCTCGATATACTGCGGCTTTGCGGAATTTTTCTCAATTTTTTCCCGGATCTTTTTAATGTGTACCGTCACGGTAGCAATATCTCCGATGGACTCCATATCCCAGATTTCTTTAAACAGCTCGTCCTTCGTATATACATGATTCGGATTCTGTGCCAGGAATGTAAGCAGGTCAAATTCCTTCGTGGTAAAATTCTTTTCCACACCGTCCACCCATACTCTGCGGGCTGTTTTATCTATTTTCAGGCCCCGGATCTCAATCATATCATTCATCTGCACGTTCAGATTGACCAGCCGTTCATAACGGGCCAGATGCGCCTTTACTCTGGCCACCAGTTCGCTTGGGCTGAAGGGCTTTGTCATATAATCATCCGCCCCCAGGCCTAGTCCCCGGATCTTATCAATATCATCCTTCTTTGCAGACACCATGATGATCGGCGTATTCTTTTCCTCTCTGATCTGCCTGCAGATATCGAATCCGTTGATTCCGGGAAGCATCAGATCCAGAATCAAAAGATTGAAGTCCTCTTCCATAGCCCGGCTCAGTCCTATGCTTCCGTCATTTTCAATCTCCACTTCGAAACCGCTTAATTCCAGATAATCCCGCTCCAGATCCGCAATACTGACCTCGTCCTCAATAATCAAAATCCTGCTCATACCGGCACCTCCTGATATTTTCTGATAACAAAGCACATGGTCGTTCCCTGTCCCAGCTTACTGCTGGCCCAGATTTTTCCTCCATGATCCTCAATAATTTTTTTCACAATCGACAGACCGATTCCGCTGCCTCCCTGAGCAGAATTTCTGGAAGCGTCCGTCCGGTAAAACCGGTCGAAAATATTGGGCAGATTTTTCGCCTCAATTCCTTTTCCGTTGTCCTCCAGCTCCACCTGAATGAAATCACCGGCATCCTTAATCCGCAGCTCGATTTTCCCCTTCGGCTTGTCAATATACTTGATGGAATTTCCGATAATATTATTGATTACCCGTTTCATCTGCTCCGCATCCGCAATGATCAGCGTATTTTTTTCCACCTGATTCATATAAGTAAACTGAATATTCCGCTCCTCCAGATCCAGGCAGACCTCCTCCGCACAATCGTCAAAATAATCCGCCACGTTTATTTTATTAAAGGTGTAAGGAATCCGGTTCGTGTCGATCTTGGAATAAAAGGTCAGCTCGTTGATCAGACGGTCCATATCATTGGCCTTATTATAAATCGTCCTGATGTAACGGTTCATCTTCTCCGGCGTATCCGCCACGCCGTCCATGATCCCTTCCACGTATCCTTTTACCGTGGTAATGGGCGTTTTCAGGTCATGAGAAATATTGCTGATCAGCTCTTTATTTTCCACATCATACCGCTCTTTTTCTTCCTCTGATTCCTTCAGCCGCTTCCGCATTGCTTCAAAATCTCTGCACAGATCACTGATTTCGTTATCTCCCTCCGGCTCCAGGGTAAAATCCAGGTCCCCGTCCTTGATTCTCTGCGTAGCCTCTCTCAGTTTTTTCAAAGGGGTATTGATTCCGGCATAGATCCAGAAGGTCATAATGGCCCCTGTAATAGTCAGAATCACAATAATAGCAATCATTATATCCAGCATCAGGGAACGTATTTCCGGAACCACGGTTGAAGTAGACGTAATAATAAATGCACTTCCCTCAGACCGATCGGAAAAATCCAGATCAATCTGCTTTACAAGCGCTCTCACATCCCGGCCGATGTAGGTTCCCCCGTCAGAAGCCATGGTACTGTCTCCGAATTCGGGAAGCTCATTAAAAAGCTTATCCACATTTTCGTCCGTGCCCTTGTAAAAAATCTTTCCATCCCTGCGGACCAGCAGATAGGAGAATTTTCCCTCCAGCTCTTTGTTAATCTCCTCCAGATAAGAAAAATCCAAAAAATTATCCGCATTTTCCTGCGCTTCCTGTCTTAATTTTTCACAGATGGACTCTGTGGACTGACTGACAATCTGTACGGAATTAGACAATGTTTCCAGTGAAAAATCAATCCCATACGTTCTTTCAATCGATTTTATCTGATATTTGCTAAATCCCCAGATGGCCGCCCCGAACAAAATAATAGGAACCAGAATCACCGCACAAAATGCGATCCTGAGCCTTGTTTTTAATTTCATGACTTTCGCTGTCCCCTTTAAAAACCCGCTTTTTCACTTGCTTTAGTATAGCATAATTAGGAGAAGTTATCATCTAAAGAAAAGACTATATTTCTAAATTTTCTATGAAAAAAGGCTGCTGCAAAATACAATCTGCAGAATTTTCCTAAAACTTCCGCATTTGATCCTGCAACAGCCCGTCGGATTTAAAAATTTACAGATACCTTTTCAGTTCCTCCGCCTTATCCAGCTTTTCCCACGGAATGTCCAGATCGTTGCGTCCGAAATGGCCGTAGGCTGCCGTCTGCTTATAGATGGGACGGCGCAGATCCAGCATCTTAATAATGCCTGCTGGACGAAGATCAAAATGCTCCCGCACGATCTCGGTCAGCTTTTCATCCGATACCCTTCCGGTTCCGAAGGTATCTACCATAATGGAGGTGGGCTTTGCCACGCCGATGGCATAAGATAACTGAATTTCACATTTATCAGCCAGTCCTGCTGCCACAATATTTTTTGCCACGTAGCGGGCAGCATATGCCGCAGAACGGTCTACCTTTGTGCAGTCCTTACCGGAGAAGGCTCCGCCGCCGTGTCTTGCGTATCCGCCGTATGTATCCACAATAATCTTACGGCCGGTAAGTCCGCTGTCTCCGTGCGGTCCTCCGATTACGAAACGGCCGGTGGGATTAATAAAGAATTTTGTGTTTTCATCCACCATATTTTCCGGCAGAATCTCATCAAATACATATTTTTTAATATCTGCGTGAATCTGCTCCTGAGTCACATCCGGGTCATGCTGAGTGGACAAAACTACCGCATCCAGCCTCACCGGTTTTCCATCGTCATACTCCACCGTCACCTGTGTTTTTCCGTCAGGACGCAGATACTTCAACGTTCCGTCCTTACGCACCTTTGTAAGCTGCATTGCCAGCTTATGGGCCATGGAAATTGCATAGGGCATATATTCTTCTGTTTCATTTGTAGCATAGCCAAACATCATGCCCTGGTCTCCGGCGCCGATGGCCTCGATCTCATCATCGCTCATCTGATTTTCCTTTGCTTCCAGAGCCTTATCCACTCCCATGGCAATATCAGAGGACTGCTCGTCAATAGCGGTAATCACGCCGCAGGTCTCGGCATCAAATCCATATTTTCCTCTGGTGTATCCAATTTCACGAATCGTATTACGTACGATTTTCTGGATATCCACATATGCATTTGTTGTAATCTCTCCCATGACAAGAACAAGTCCGGTGGTAGTTGCAGTCTCGCAGGCCACGCGGCTCATGGGATCCTGTTCCAGAAGCGCATCCAAAATTGCATCCGAAATCTGGTCGCACATTTTATCCGGATGGCCTTCTGTTACAGACTCGGAAGTAAATAATAATTTTTCCATCTGTTTTCTCCTTTTCTCTGGTTTTGCTTTTCCTTTCTGAAGAGTTTTTGTGTTTTCAGAATTTTCCTTTCTGCAAAGAAAAAGAAAAGTCCGCATAAAGCGGACTCAATCATTCAATCATCAAATCCCCTTATTGTTCGATATGACTCGCTCAGGTTGGCACCTTCCGCCGGGGCGGGGTTGCCGTGGTTTCACAGATCCTTTGTATCTCCACCACTCTGAATAAGAGAAAAGCAAATATTCATTTGTGTTCCTATGAAAACATACTGCTTTTTTTCGGTTTCGTCAAGTATATTTTCATAGTTTATAAAGATTTTATGAAAATCGAAACACCTTTACTGCTCATTTTCCATATATCTCATATAATTTACCACCATCAAAGCAATCTTGAAGGTCAGGGCATCGTCGAATACCCGGATATCCAGCCCGGTGCTTTTCTGCAGCTTTTCCAGACGATACACCAGTGTATTTCTGTGTACAAAGAGCTGCCGGGCAGTTTCTGACACATTCAGGTTATTTTCAAAAAATTTATTAATGGTAGTCAGTGTCTCTTCATCGAAGGTATCCGGCATCTGCTCCTTAAACACCTCATTCATAAACATTTCGCACAGATTCAGAGGAAGCTGGTAGATCAGCCGTCCGATTCCCAGGGTGTTGTATGCGTGAATTTTTCTCTCCGAATAAAAAATCTTCCCCACATTCAAAGCCATCCTTGCTTCTTTATAGGACCGGGAAATCTGCTGAATCTCCTGAATAATCGTGCCGTAGGCTATGCGGACGCTGGACATGGCTTCTGTATTCAGCATATCGCACAGCATTCTGGCGGTAGCCTCCACCTTTTCATAGCCTTCCTCCGGCTCCAACTCCCGTACCAGGATAATACTTTTTTCATCCACAGCCGTAATAAAATCCCGGCTGTCTCCGCCGAACAGCCCCTTCATGATTTCCATAGCCGTATTATCTTTTTCATTCTTTGTTTCAACAATATAAACTACTCTTCTGGCCTCCGCCTCAATATGAAGCTTTTTTGCCCGATTATATATATCCACCAGAAGCAGGTTATCTAAGATCAGATTCTGAATAAAATTATTTTTATCAAACCGTTCTTTGTATGCAATAATCAGGTTCTGAAGCTGGCATACCGCCACCTTCCCCATTACATGCACATCCTCTCCCGCCCCGCGGGCAATCAGAACATACTCCGCTATCTTATCATCAAATATCTTAAAAAAATGATATCCCTGTACTTCCTGACTGTCTGCCATGGATACGCCAAACTGCTGTACCGTATTTCTGGCTATCTGCTCCGTATCCCAGGTAGAAGCCACCAGATTTCCTTCCAAATCAAAAACCGAAAAATCGATCTTTGTAATGCCTCTCAGTTCTTCTATCGTATTTTTTATTACCTGACTGGAAATCATTTCTATCCCTCTCTGTTCTGCCCTGAATCGTTCCTGTTACTTTCAAATGCCAATGCACTTCCATCCTCATGAACCGTTTCTTTGATACGGTACATTTTACACGAAAGCGTTTCCGTATGCAAGGAGGATTTTTAGTGAGTTCTTTTTATTTGCGCCGGATGCAGATTGCACAGCAATCAGTTCCCTTATGCATCCGTGCGCATAAACGCACGAAGTGCTTTTTCTGATGGAGCTGTCACAAAATCGAAAAACAAAAGGATCTGTATCCAGGGTGTTTGTATCACTGAGACAAATGTCCGAAGCATGGCGGACGAAGTCCGACATGGACGGACAGATGTCAGGAAGTGCTCACAAACACCGGATACAGAACTTTGCAAATGAGATTTTGCGACAGCTCCATCTCAAAAAAACAGGCCCCCGTTTCCGGAGGCCCGCATGATCTTCAACTAGTTTGTAATGGTGATTTCAGTTTCTTTATCAAATACATGGATCTTATCCACATCCAGCGCAAACTTTACGGTATCGCCGGTTCTTGCCTGGGTACGCGGATTTACTCTGGCCGTCATGTTGCTTCCGTTTACTGTGAAGTACAGATATACTTCTGCACCCAGCAGCTCGTATACTTCGATCTTTGCTTCAACGATAGCATCGGATTTTGCGATTGCCTCTTCATCATCAGACAAATGCTCCGGACGGATACCCATAACAACAGTCTTTCCATTATATCCTGTCAGCTTCTTAGCCTTTTCTGCCGGAAGCTTAATGGAAGCGGCATCTCCTACCTTCAGATATACATCCTGACCCTTTACATCTACTACCGCATCCAGCATATTCATCTGCGGAGATCCGATGAAACCTGCTACGAACAGGTTGCCCGGTGCATTGTAAAGGTTCTGCGGTGTATCTACCT
>JAUNON010000072.1 GCA_030537145.1 Lachnospiraceae bacterium
CTCTCAAATCATTATCATAGAAGATCTTTTACAGAAAAACTTTCACACACTCAAAAGCCATCGTGTGCGCCATGCTCAATGACGGCACTGCCGCCGTGAGCTGCTATGATTTGCTTCACAATAAGTAATCCCAAACCGTGGCGTTGCTCCGTCGCATTTTCATCGCAGACCATATAGTGAGGAGCTTTGTTGAGTTTTTCAATTTGCTCATCTGTAGCACCAATACCGTCATCCGCAACCTTTATGGTACATTGACCGTTTTGGGCGGTAACACTCACATAGATATTGCAGCCCTGCTCATTGTGGTTGATACTATTTTGAATCAGGTTGCCGATTGCCCGCTTCATCAAATCCCTGTCAACATTCACAGGGCAGAATGTCAGAGCTTCATCGGTTTCCCATTTAATCGGGTGTTTATCATTAATGTCCATATTGATAAAATCTACAACGACTTGCCGAACAATCGCAATCATATTTTCCTTTTTAGGATGAACGGGCTGCATATTATATTCCAATTTAGAAGCCAGGTTGAGATCATTAATTAAGTTTTGCATCCGTTCACTTTGCTTCACAATAACTGCGGCCTTCTGGCGTTCATCGTCTGTCAAATGCGGATCCTCTTTTAACCAGCCTGCATACCCCATAACCATTGACAGCGGCGTCCGGATATCGTGAGAAACGCCTGCAATCCAGTTTGCCCTTGCTGTTTCTTTCCTGCGAAGCTGATTATTTTGAGATTGTAAAATCTCTGATGTTTTATTGATATTCATTGCAAGCTCAGACAACAGTCCTTTTTCTTTGATATATACAGGCTCTCCCGTTGGAAGGCTTTGTATGCCGTTTACAATCGGCTTGATGGATTTGAGCAGTTTCGAATTTGCGATCACATAAATTAAAAAGATAAGTGCAGCGTTGATAGCTAAAACGGATAGAGCAGTCTGGGGTAAATTGGCAATCGTTGCGTAGTCCCAGCTTGGGTACATATGTTTCCAAAAGCTATCTTTGGGATAACCCAATACAATAAGACCATCTTCTGTTTCACCCGTAAAGGTTGGATATCCGTCTATATATCCACGAGTTAGACTGGCTATATCCGAAAGCGTGTAGGAGAGCGGTATCGTCTCTGGTAAATTAGCGGTCTGCCATTTTACTTGCTTTGTTTCGTTATCTATGAAGATTGCCCAAGCATTAGAATTTTTCAGTTCAAGAGAAGCTGCATCAGGCAGGTAATACCCGCCATCATTTGACTGCTGTAGAGCGTCCGCAACTTCCTCAGCGGTTTTCCATGGATAGGCATTGGGCGCTTGCCTTGCGGTAAAGACAGCAAGCAAAACGAAGTTCAGAACAAGAAGCAGTACGCAGCTAAGAAGCAGAATGGCTACATATCGGCGTATCAGTTTAGGAACACTTTTCATATCATTTTTCCCCTATCATTAGTTTGTACCCCAAGTCTTTGACTGTGATTAAAGATACAGGACGAGAGGGATTTTCTTCTATTTTCTCCCGAATGCGCCGAATGTGCGCCATCAGAGAATTTTCATATCCAAAAGGATTATCGCCCCACGCTGCCTCGCATAGCGCATCAATCGTAATAATTCGACCCGCATTACGGTACAAAGCAGCTAAAATATCGTGTTCTTTCGCTGTCAAAGGAATATGTTCGCCGTTTTTTATTACTTCAGCCCGTTCAAAATCTATTTCACTATTTTGAAGTCTTACCAACGGACTTTCGTCTTTGTAGCTTCTGCGTAAAATCGCCATTATGCGGAAAACAAGTTCCTTTGGAAGAAATGGTTTTACGACATAGTCATCCGCACCAAGACCAAAGCCCTTGAATTTATCTTCGTCCTCGCCACGAGCAGTTAAAAAGAGTACGGGATATTCGCCCTTCTGCTTTAATTGCTTCATCAATTGAAATCCGTTGCCATCAGGCAGCATTACATCAAGAATAGCAATCTCTGGCTCTGCTGCTGCGGCAACTGAAAGAGCATCCTTCACATTTTTAGCCGTCCATATATTACAAAATCCCTCTTCCTTCAGAATAGATACGACCATATCTAAAAGCTCCTGTTCGTCATCAACAAGCAGAATGCGCTTGGTTTTTAAGTATTCGCAGTCCATATACTTCGCTCCTTTTTGATCATCATTATAGCATAAATCCCTGTCCTTTTCTATTGGGCGCAAGAATGTAAGGTAGATGTAAGGTAGAGAGAAGGTTGTCACAAGGTTGGGGCTGTAAAATGAAAACGCAATGAGAAACACCTTGCGGGTATACCTGTATGCCCGCAATACAGGGCAAAAATAAGGAAAGGAACCAAAATATGAATATTATTGAAACTAAAAATCTCACAAAATCATATGCAGACTTCACTGCTGTATCTGAAGTTAATCTTCATATTCCGAAGGGAACCGTTTATGGATTTCTCGGCCCCAATGGAGCGGGCAAATCCACTACGATGAAGATGTTCCTCGGTCTTACAAAACCAACAAGCGGCTCATTTATTATTGATGGCAAGAAATATCCGGAAAATCGTGTGGAAATTCTGAAAGAGGTTGGCTCGTTTATTGAAGCCCCCGCTTTTTACGGTAATTTGAGCGGTGAGGAGAACCTGGATATGATCCGTAAAATTTTAGGATTGCCAAAATCTGCTGTTTCCGAAGCGTTGGAGTTGGTTGGTCTTACACAGTATAAAAACAGGCTGGCGAAAAAATATTCTCTCGGAATGAAGCAGAGATTAGGGCTTGCAAGTGCTTTGATTGGCAGACCGCCGATTTTGATTCTCGACGAGCCGACCAACGGGCTAGACCCTGTCGGCATACACGAAATCAGAACGCTCATCCGTTCCTTACCGCAGAAGTTTGACTGCACTGTTTTAGTATCATCCCATTTGCTGTCCGAAATCGAGCTGATGGCGGATCATATCGGAATTCTCAATCACGGTCATCTGCTGTTTGAGGGAACGCTTGAAGAACTGAAATTCAATGCAACGGCGCAAGGTTATCCTACGGATAATTTGGAGGATACTTTTCTTGCCTTGATTGATGCTGACAACAGGCAGAGAGGCGGTGTAAGATGAGCTTCTCACTGGAATGTAAAAAAGTGAAACGGACAGGATTCACGCCTGCCTTCTTAAGCGGAGGACTTTTAGCAGCAATCGTGCCTGTCCTTAATATGACAGTCCGTTCGGAAAACTATTTGGGGCTTCACGCCACTCCTGTTCAAATCCTGATGGATGCGAATTGGCAGATGATGACGATGCTCAATATTCTGTTGATTGTGGCAGGCGCCTGTTTGATGTATCACACGGAATATGCGGATAATGCCATTCGGAGAATGTGTACGCTGCCGATGAAAGAGAGCAGGCTGTTTTTTGGCAAGGTCACTCTAATGATGCTTATGTGCACTGTGATATTGATAATAGAAGCTGCAAGTGTCGCTTTTTGTTCATATCATTGGTTTGAGCTGACCCATGAAGTATGGATAGAAATAATGAAAAGCTTTGGGTACGCATTACTGTTAATTTTCCCATCCGCATTCGGCTCACTGTTCATTGCATCGGCGTGTAAAAATATGTGGGTGTCTCTCGGCATCGGCGTTGTATGTGTCTTTACAGCTACCATGCTGCCCACAAAGAACTTTGTTTTATCGCTGTTCCCGTTTGCACTTCCATTTCAAATTTTTGCAGGTACAGCAGAAAATACCGCCTGCAATTTTATGATTGCCGCACTAGCTGAAATTCTTATCATTGGAATTGCGGAAGTCTTATTCTTAAAGGTCAGGAGGTCGTTTGAATGAGTTTTTTATCGCTCGTTGGCATTGAGTTCAAAAAAATACGCCGTTCCAAAATCCTTTTGATTTTGACGGTTTCTACCATTATTCTTTGGCTTCCTTCTATTTTTAATGCCAACTTGAATTTTGGAATGCAGGCGGAGGGCATTTCACCCGAAAACAACTTCTTGATACAGGGATTTATGGGAATGGCGTGGTTTATGTTTCCTGCAAGTATGGTTGTAAGTACTGTTTTGCTGAATATGACAGAAAGAAGCAATAAGGGTATTTTGAAAATGCTTTCTCTGCCAATTGCTACTAGCAGGTTATGTTTGGCGAAATTTGTTGTCCTGATTGCACTGGCAGCATTTCAAATACTAATGACCGTCCTTATGTATTTTGTGAGTGCGGGGATAGTCTCACAAACGCAGGATTACAATTTTATTTTACAGCCATTATTTGTTTTCAAGGAAGCAGGACTGATTTTTATATCGGCAATTCCAATGCTTGCATTTTTCTGGTTCCTGTCTGTATGTATTCAGACTCCTATTTTTTCCATTGGAGTGGGGCTTGCTTCGATTGTTCCATCCGTTTTGCTGATAAACACAAAGATATGGTTTGCCTATCCAATGGCATATCCGTTCTTTGTGATAACAGCAGAATATGGGAAATTAGCTTCTAACCTTACAGCCGCCCAGGTCGAGTTCATTCCTTGGATACCCGTTGCCATTGTTATCACAATCTTATGTTTAAGCATTTCCTGCCTTTGCTTCGGGCAGGCTGAAAGGAGATAATCATTATGAAAAACAGAATTTTAACCGTTATCAGTACCATTATGCTTTTTATCCCGTGGACACTTCTTCCCCTCAGACTCAATTTTCAATGGGCGCTGGATTATGCGGATATCATGATTCCCTGCTATGCGGTGTTTATGATTTTCAGCGGAGTATTCACAATTCTTTCCTATGTGAAAGCAAAAGCGCAAAATAACTTAATGAAGGTGTGCTTAATTATGAACAGCCTTTATGCTGTTGGCGGTGTTGCGGCACTTGGAATGATGGTTGTGCAGAAAATCATGTAAGGTGGGCTTTCCAGGAAAGAGCTGATAAGGGATTGCAAGGATGATTGAGCATTGGACTTTTTCAAATAGTGAATACATTTACGTACAGCTTGCCAGAAAAATCAAGTTTGCCATTTTCAATAGAAAATTTTCTGCTGGTGAAAGAATTCCTTCCATAAGGACTACAGCGCAGATACTTCACATTAACCCGAATACCGCGTCGAGAGCATATAAGCTCGTAAAAAATGAGGGACTGATGGTTGTATCGAAAAGCGGCAATTACTCTGTAATTTCAGATGAGGGTTATATTACGCAAAAGCGGGATGAGGCAGTAGAGGAATTGTGCTGCTCATATTTCAGAAATATGCTCGAGCTGGGATTTAGCAGGATGGAAGCCATGCAATACTTACAGGCATTTTGCAACGAACTATAAGGATTGCAATTAGATTGATATTACATCATGTGCCTGAAAGATACAAAATATAGTTGACAACTTCGAATGAAAATGATACCATTTAGCTAATCGTTTACAGGAAAATGCAGTGATGAGGAGTAGTACCTTTATTTCTGAATGCAGAAAGCTGTCGGGTGATGCGAGACAGCAGAAGAAATATTGGGAACTGACCTTTGAGCGGCTGCCCGAAATCCGGATTAGTGTGAACACAGAAAAGGAGAGTAGGCGCAGACGGATCCCGGCCGTTATTCGGGCAGAATATAAGGTTCGATGTAGCTGATACATGGAGAATCCGTATTCATTGAGGGCGTGAGTTTTCACGAACAGGAGTGGTACCGCGTAAGATTATGATCTTCCGTCTCTTGTGGCATTTGCCAGGAGTCGGAAGATTTTTTTATGATATAGGAAAGTCCTCACTTTCCTATATCATAAAAAGCACTTCGTGCGTTGATGCGCACGGATGCATAAGGGAATTGATTGCTGTGCAATCTGCATCCGCCGCAAAAAATGCCTTTAGTGCGAATGATACTGATACTTTCCTGACGATAAGAAACAGCGCCGGAGAGATAAAATCCGGGGCGGTTGTTTCGTTAATGAAAAAGATGAGATAATATGGAGGATTGGAAAGATGATGAATTGTAAAAAGTATACCAGACAGTATTTTATGCCGCCGGTAAGCTGCACAAAGTGGGTACAGAAGGAATATGTGGATAAGGCACCCATTTGGTGCAGCGTAGACTTAAGAGATGGAAATCAGGCATTGGTGGTTCCGATGACACTGGAACAGAAGCTGGACTTTTTCCGGCTTCTGGTAGAGATTGGATTTAAGGAGATTGAGGTTGGTTTTCCGGCAGCCTCTGATACGGAATATCAGTTTTTGCGGGCATTGATTGAACGGGACATGATTCCGGATGACGTGACGATCCAGGTGCTTACGCAGGCCAGGGAGCATATCATCCGCAAGACATTTGAAGCGCTGCAGGGGGCAAAGCGCGCAGTGGTTCATGTATATAACTCTACTTCTCTGGCACAGCGGGAGCAGGTGTTCGGAAAATCGAGAGAAGAGATCTTGCAGATTGCTGTGGACGGAGCGAAGCTTCTGAAGGATTTAACAGAAGAAACAGGCGGAAATTACCAGTTTGAATACAGTCCGGAGAGCTTTACCGGTACAGAACCGGAGTATGCGCTGGAGGTGTGCAATGCGGTGCTGGATGTGTGGAAGCCGACTCCGGAAAATAAAGCAATCATCAATTTGCCCAGTACCGTACAGTTATCCATGCCTCATGTATATGCAAGCCAGATCGAGTACATGAGCGAAAATCTGAAATACAGAGAAAATGTGATTCTGTCTCTGCATCCGCATAATGACAGAGGATGCGGTATTTCAGATGCGGAAATGGGGCTTCTGGCTGGAGCAGACCGTATCGAAGGTACCTTGTTTGGCAATGGCGAGCGTACCGGAAATGTGGATATCGTGACGCTGGCGCTGAATATGTATGCCCAGGGGGTAGATCCGAAGCTTAATTTTGAAAATATGCCGGATATCTGCGAAAAATACGAACAGTATACTGGAATGAAGGTGGATGAGAGAAGTCCCTACAGCGGAGCCCTGGTATTCGCAGCTTTTTCCGGATCTCATCAGGATGCAATTGCAAAGGGAATGAAATACCGGGAGGAGAAGCAGTCAGATCTTTGGACGGTTCCGTATCTTCCCATCGATCCTACCGATCTGGGCCGCTGCTATGATGCGGATGTGATTCGGATTAACAGCCAGTCCGGCAAGGGCGGTGTGGGCTATATTCTGGAGCAGCATTACGGCCTGAAGCTTCCCAAGAAAATGCGTGAGGCCATGGGCTATGCGGCGAAAGCGGCTTCTGATATTAATCATAAGGAATTGCTGCCGGAGGAGATTTTCCAGTTGTTCAAGGATACCTTTGAGAATGTGACTGCTCCTTACAGTATTACAGAAGTGCACTTTAAGCAGCATAACGGTATTATTGCGGAAGTAACTACGACGTATCAGGATAAGACGAATGTAATTATTGCATCCGGCAACGGACGTTTGAATGCGGTCAGCAATGCGCTGAAAAAGCATTATCGTCTGGAGTATGATCTGATTACTTACGAAGAACATGCACTGGAGCAGAGCTCCAGCTCCCGGGCGATTGCTTATGTGGGTATCCGCAGCAAATCCGGAGAGCTGTTCTGGGGCGCAGGCGTTGACGTGGATATTATCCGCGCTTCAATCGATGCCCTGATCACGGCAGTCAACCATATGGTCAGAAAGTAAAAAACAACACTTTTCGACAATTTATTACAATATTGTTACAAAAATGCGATAAAGGTCGAAAATAATAAAAATCCCCGGAAAACGGCGGTTTATTTGAAAAATGTAGTAAAATGACGAATAAAAAATGCCGAAAACCGGGAAAACAGTCTAGTCACAATGCACAAAAACGCGTACAAATATGAAAAAATATTTGTACGCGTTTTCTAAACTTCAAATCATAAAAAAACCACAGAATGTAATATATTACAAAAATATGAAAATAGTATTGACATGGAGAAATATATTTCTTATAATTCAGGTACGTTGCGGAGAAAGTATAAATAAGGGGACGCAAAAAATCTAAGGATAGTACGGGGAGATGCTATTAGACAAAACGGTTAGGAGTGTTTATGAATCTATTAGTGAACGTATTGGGTGCATGCCGCGGACGGTTTCACCGGAAGAAAAGACGGCATGGAAAAGATTTGGCGTTGATGTTGTCAGGCATTGTTCTGACAGGCACAGCCTCTCTTGTGGTTTCAGAGTTCTGTACCACCGGACAGAGCGTTGTGTATGCCGTCAGTGATGCTTCTGCCCAAGATGGGTACAAGCTCCAGGCCGGGCTGATGGGTGTAGTAAACGGTGTGGCCAGCATGGAAGCTTATTACCGGGCAGGAAAGACAAAAGATGTGGAAAGTGCAAATGAAGAGATACTGGTAGGAACGAAAAGGGTAAACCGGAATGTGATGAACCGGAATGCATTCACGGAAGGAGTACAAAAGGCCGGGGAGCTTGGGCTGGATGCGCGGGAAGCCGTTGCGGAGAATCAGATGTCATACAATGATTATTATACACTTTTGCAGATTGTAGAGGCGGAGGCTACCGGAGGGGATATTCCAAGCAAGCTGCTTGTGGCAAATGTAGTTTTAAACCGGGTACGGGATTCACATTTCCCAGATACGATCTACGATGTGGTGTGGCAGAGCGTGGATGGCTCGCCGCAGTTTTCTCCCACAGCAGATGGGAGGATTTCCTCCTGTGCCATCACTCAGTCCACTGTGGATGCGGTAGATCTGGCTCTGCAGGGAGAGGACAATTCGCAGGGGGCGCTTTTCTTCGTGGCAAGAGATTCCGCATCTCCCGGAAATGTACAATGGTTTGATACATCGCTGGTAAAACTGTTTGAGTACGGCGGTCATGAATATTATACATTTAAGGAATACTGCGAATAAAAAAGAAAGAGTTTGCCGCCTTGGCAAACTCTTTTTCCTGTGCTATAATGTCCACGAATGCATTGAGCAGTGCGGCAGAAGTCTGAGGAAAGGAGCTAAGATTTTGAGATAGCTCCTTGGAACAGACTGCTGCCATAGGGCGAAAGCCCGTGAACGAGCGGAAGCGAGTGGGCACTGCGGGAAGGCGCGGCAGAAGTCTGAGGAAAGGAGCTAAGATTTTGAGATAGCTCCTTGGAACAGACTGCTGCCATAGGGCGAAAGCCCGTGAACGAGCGGAAGCGAGTAGGCACTGCGGGAAGGTGCGGCAGCTTTTATATTTTTGAAAAAAGAGGATTATTCGATGGAAGAAGTGTTATACAGAAGTACAAGGAATCAGAATACGGCAGTGAAAGCCTCCCAGGCGATCTTACAGGGCCTGGCTGAGGACGGAGGGCTGTTTGTGCCGGATCATATTCCGGCGCTGGATGTGGAGCTGGAAAAGCTGCCGGGTATGAGCTATCAGGAAACGGCATATGAGGTTATGAAGCTGTTTCTTACGGACTTTGCGGAAGAAGAGCTAAAGGCTTGTATTGCCGGAGCATACGATGATAAGTTTGATACGCCGGTGATTACCCCTTTGAAGGAAGCGGACGGCGCATGGTATCTTGAGCTGTTCCATGGAGCGACGATCGCTTTTAAAGATATGGCTTTGTCGATTCTTCCTCACCTGCTGACGACTTCGGCAAGGAAGAACCAGGTGAAGAATGAGATTGTAATTCTTACAGCCACCTCGGGAGACACGGGAAAAGCGGCTCTGGCAGGCTTTGCAGACGTGCCGGGAACAAAAATTATTGTATTTTATCCTAAGAACGGTGTCAGCCCCATACAGGAAAAGCAGATGGTTACTCAGAAGGGGGCCAATACTTTTGTAGTGGGGATCCGGGGGAATTTTGATGATGCGCAAAGCGGCGTAAAGCGTATTTTTGGCGATAAGGAGCTGAAGGAGGAGATGGAAGCGGCAGGATACCAGTTTTCCTCGGCTAATTCCATTAATATCGGCCGTCTGGTTCCCCAGATCGTTTATTATGTATATGCTTATGGACAGATGCTTGCATCCGGAGAGCTGAAGGCCGGAGAGAAGATGAATGTGGTTGTTCCTACCGGAAACTTCGGAAATATTTTGGCGGCCTATTATGCGAAAAATATGGGACTGCCCATTGATCGGCTGATCTGTGCCTCCAACGATAATAAGGTTCTGGTGGATTTTTTCCGAACCGGTGTTTATGACAGAAACCGCAAATTTATTCTGACTACGTCACCCTCCATGGATATTCTGATTTCCAGCAACCTGGAGCGTTTGATCTATCAGATCGCAGGCTGTGATGCTGCAAAGGATGCGGAATTGATGGCGCAGCTTTTGAAAGACGGAAAATACCAGATTACAGAGGGGATGCGGGAGAAGCTGACTGAGTTTTATGGAAACTATGCAGCAGAGGCGGAGACGGCTGATGAGATTGCCCGGGTATATCGGAAAACCGGTTATGTGCTGGATACCCATACGGCGGTAGCCTCCCGTGTATACCGGAAATATTGTCAGGAGACAGGGGATCATACAAAGACCGTGATTGCTTCTACCGCCAGTCCTTACAAATTTACAAGAAGCGTAATGGAAGCGATCGATGAAAAATATGCGGTTATGTCTGATTTTGAATTGGTGGATCAGCTTTCCGGGCTGGCCGGCACCAAAGTGCCCCGGGCGATTGAGGAAATCCGCACAGCGCCGGTACTGCATGATACGGTAGTGGAAACAGAAGGGATGAAGGATATTGTCAGGGCTTTTCTGAAGCTGTAATACCGGGCGGGAATCGTCTGGTCACAGGCTGAACCGGGCTTCCCCAAGCGGCGGCTTTCAGAAGAGAGTGAAGAGAACTTCCGGGAAACGGAGAGAAGGGGCGTTTTATGAATACGAATTCAGTTTTTGGCTTGATGGATCTTATTGTACTGGGCTGCGGCTTCTATCTGCTTTATGCCTATTATCTGCTGGTGTCCAAAAATGAGATCAAGCAGGGAGTTCTGCTTCCGCAGAATCAGGATCCGAAAAGATGTAAGGATATTGACGGATATAAAAAATACATAGGGCCCAAAGCGCTGATCTGCGGTATAGCGGCTGTAATCAGCGGGGGCATTGGTTTGTATCAGGATTTTGTGGGACCTGTTCCTGCAATTCTGTATCAGGTGTTTTTTGTTTTATTCCTTGTGGTGATTGTCTGGTTTATCGTGGGACTAAAGCAAGGCGAAAAGAAGTTCTGGTAAAAGGGCGGCAAAATAGAAAGGGCTGCCGCAAGATCAATCCGTGAAAGCTCACATTTTGATCTTGCGGCAGCCCTTTGTCATCGTTCTATTTATCGCTGCTTCAGGGGGACATAAGTCTGTTCTTCTGAAATGCTAAGATAAGCCGGACGGATAATCTTTCCGTTATTGGACAGCTCTTCGATTCGGTGAGCGCTCCAGCCTACGGTACGCGCAATCGCAAAAATCGGGGTATACAGCTCCAGAGGCAGATTCAGCATACTGTATACAAAGCCGCTGTAGAAATCCACATTTGCACTGACGCCTTTGTACATTCTGGAACGCGAAGAAATTACCTGGGGAGCCAGCCGCTCTACCGTACAGTACAGATCAAATTCATCAGAACGCCCTTTTTCTTTGGAAAGCCGTTCGACGAAGCTCTTTAAGATCTGGGCACGGGGGTCGGAAAGAGAATACACTGCATGGCCGATACCGTAGATCAGCCCGGAGTGATCAAAGGCATCTCGGTTCAAAAGCGCATTCAGATAGTTCCGGATTTCATCCTCGTCCTTCCAATCCTTTACCTGTTCCTGAAGATCTGCCATCATCTTTACCACCTTAATATTAGCACCGCCGTGGCGGGGGCCCTTTAGAGAACCCAAAGATGCGGCGAAAGCAGAGTAGGTATCAGTACCGGAAGAAGATACCACATGCGTGGTGAAGGTGGAGTTATTACCGCCGCCATGTTCCATATGGAGAACCAGAGCAATATCCAGCAGCCGGGCCTCCAACTCCGTGTATTGGCCGTCCTTGCGCAGAAGAGCAAGAATATTTTCTGCAAAGGACAGATTGGGATCCGGTGTGTGGATGTACAGGCTCTTGCCGTTGTAATAATGCTGATAGGTTTGATATCCATAAACGGAGATCAGGGGAATCATACTGATTAACTGGAGACATTGACGCAGTACATTGGGAATTGAAATATCATCGGCCTGATCATCGTAGGCATAAAGTGTAAGTACACTGCGGGCCAGTACATTCATCATATCTGGACTGGGGGCATTCATAATAATATCCCGAACAAAATGGGAAGGAAGCTGCGTCCGGTAATTGGACAGGATCTGGCAGAAAGTATCCAGCTCATTTTTCTTCGGAAGATTGCCGAAAAGCAGGAGATAGGCGATCTCCTCAAAACAGAACCGCCCTTCGCTGGCGGCACCGTGAATCAGGGAGTGGACATCGCGTCCCCGGTAAAGCAGGCGGCCGTCACAGGGTACTTCCTTTCCGTCCACCATTTTCTTTGCTAATACGGTAGATATCTCGGTCAGTCCCGCCACTACGCCTTTTCCATTTAAGTCGCGCAGCCCCCGTTTTACATCGTATTTCCCGTACAGGGACGGTTCGATATAGCTGGTTTTTTCACACTGCTTCGCAAGGGCCAGAATATCGGGAGTGATCTCGGAAAAATATTCATTACTCATATAAAAACACCTCCTATTGGAATTCAACGCTGCAGATGGGATGAGAGATTCATGCAGCACAGCTTTTGTTCCGCGCAAAGCTGCGCATCGTTTGCCTGATGAGCTTTTATTTCATAGGAAAACTGCAAACGTTTACACCTTAGAACCGAAAGCTTCTTTTCTATGAAATAAAGTAACTATTCAGAACCACCCCTATTCAAAGATGAAATCAGGATGACCTGAGAT
>JAUNON010000143.1 GCA_030537145.1 Lachnospiraceae bacterium
ATGCCTATTTGATTTGTTACAACCTTTTTCTTATCCCACGAAAGGGGGATTATTTTCAATATGAACGCAAAAGAAACACAACCCCCGATTGTACGAGAGTGGTTCAATGAAAAAAGTTGTGTGATTTACATTTTGATACCAAATAGAATCTTGCAGCCAATGTGTTGAATTTTGCATCCTGAGCCCCGAGGGAATGTAGACAAGGGAGTGGAATGTTCAAAATCCGACTCATGTCGCATGATGCTGTTTGGCTTCGGAACACCCAAACACACAAACTTTTTCATTGAGGCAGCAAATTTATGATACCAAGTACAGCATAGTCTGTCAATATTCAATCCGAGCGGTGGCACTGCTCAATCCGGGCGGTGCCATTACTCAATTTCAGCGGAACGACTGCTCAATTCCGCCGGTCGAGGCGATCTCGGTGAGCGGTGTACGCAATTTGACGCTTACACTTTCACCACCAAGTTATCGCCTATTCCGGGCGCACGCAAAAACAGGTGAAAGTCTTTTGCTTCTATCATCGTTGTTTGCGTTCAGCCCTTTCTCAGCAAGACAGTCAATTCTCCGTGGTTGTCCGTTACTTCGCATATTACACCAGTCGGGATAATTTCGCATACTTCTTCTCGGTCATATGGATGGAAAACCATTCCATTCCATTTTCCATCCGTGAACACATAATCGCCATCTTCGTTTACAATGTGCGTTTCTGATTCGTATTCTTCATCCAGAGAATCCAATGTAAAGAGAACGATTCCACCAGGTTTTGTAATACGGCCGAGTTCTTTGAGCGCTATGATGGCATCGGCCTTTCTTATGTGGTCCAGCACATCCCGGGATATTACGCAGTCAAACTGGTTATCTGCATATCCGGTATCCAGGATGCTGGCAGTTTTAAAATCAGCAGAATATCCTGCCTTCTCAAATAAGCTCTGTGCAATTTCCAAGGCATGGAAGGACACATCAAATCCACTGACAGAAAACCCGTTTGCAGCAAGTTTTAAGGCATAGATTCCACATCCACAACCTGCATCGCAAATACTTTGCACGCCGTATTGGTGCAAAGTTGTAATAATAATGTCCTCACCCATATCAAAGGTTTCTATGTACTGCACAATGCGGTTAGGATCAACAGTTTGCCATGAGCTGTCCCAAAATGAGTTTTTGGGGAAGCGGATATAATACCTGTCGTTTCCTTCCATGGCATCCACGCCGACAAAGCCGTGGCGCTCATAGAATCGTGCTGCACCGTGGTTATCTTTGTGAACACCCAGCGCAATTGGGCGGACACCATATTCCCGATAGATGGTATCAACTACCATTTCCAAAACCTTGCCGCCGATACCTTTACTCCGATAACGGTTATCAATCACAAATCCTATCAGACGATAGAAAGGTTCCACTTTCATTTCCTCCGGGTCTGTCTCCCAGGGAATAGCTTCACCCAAAAGGATTACGCCGATATAGGCTTCACCGTACTTTACAGCAAAGGTATGGCCGATGCAGTTATGTTCAAGTCCGTACTGGGTAAGTTCCCATAAGGTATCCGCATTATCCACCCAGCTTTCTGGAATATCTTCCCGGTGGATCGCACGGACAGCATCAATGTTCTGCTCTGTTAATCGTTCAAGGTTAATCATAGCATATTTTCCTGCCCAATCATAAATATCTCCAAACAGATACCCATGAAGCTTCTGTAAATGAGCCAGGTTCAGCTTTCCTTTGACAGGTTGGACTTTGGCAGCAGCCAGACGAAGGGAGGTAATTTCCCGCTCTGCCGTATGCAGGGCATCCGCATCCTGAATATTCAGTTTGTTGATCAATACGTTGGAATTTGGATAGCAATACTCCTGGTCCCATTCGTAGGAGTAGCTGTAATCCCGCATCATACCGGCTTCCTCGTGTGAATCGGTACTGTATGCTTTTCCACCAGCGAACCAACCATCTTTTCCAGGCTGCCGGGACTCTCCAGGTATTTTCTGATCCTGTTCTTATCCTCGGAGGAAAGCGGCATGCCCTCCATAGCCATCGAGCTGTCAACTTCCCGTACAATGGATTCAATATCACTCATAGTTTACGCCTCCTTATCCTGCAACGGGCTTCGCATAAAAACCGCACCTTCCGTATCCTACTTCTTCACTATTCATTCTTACCTATTACTTCCCAAAAATCGGCCCTAAAAATTTAGTGAAGAGTGAATTGTGAAAAGTGAATAAGTAAAATCGGCAACCTTCTGTCGAAGTTTGCCGATTTTTGGCAGGGGCACAAGGACTTGAACCCTGAGCCTACGGTTTTGGAGACCGCCG
>JAUNON010000144.1 GCA_030537145.1 Lachnospiraceae bacterium
TCCTCGAAGGCAAAAAGGTAGCAGACTATGTAAAATTGATCGTAACTCCGGCAAGCAGAAGCATTTATCGTGAAGCCATCAAGGCTGGCTATATCAAGACCCTCGCCGAGGCCGGTGCAATCATCACACAGCCGGGCTGCGGACTCTGCTGCGGAAGAAGCGGCGGAATCCTGACCGACGGCGAGAAGATTCTTGCCACAAACAACCGAAACTTCCTCGGAAGAATGGGAACCTCAAAAGTAGGAATCTACCTCGGCTCCCCGGCCACCGCAGCAGCATCCGCTGTCGCAGGTGAGATTACCGTTCCGGAGGAATAAGAACGCAGAATGCTCCAATGAAATAAAGAAGCTCTTTCAATGGGAATCTTCTCATTGAAAGAGCTATTTTTATATTATATGTGGTGTTTACACACGAATTCCGTTCATATTACTTCATTTTTGGACTTTGTCAAGTAAAGTGTGTAAGTTTTTTTGATTTTTTATCGGCGACCGATTGGGTCGCCGATTTTGTGATTACTTATTTTTATTGAAATGGAAGTTCGTCATCCGTTGTGTCAGGAAGAATAAAGGAAGCCATGTCAAAGACGTAATCCTCTGTTTCCGTATTATATTGTAGGCATTCACCGTTTATTTCAGCTTGCTTTTCTTCCTCCGACAGACGATCAAACCAGTCCTGTAATTCCTGGGCTGTGCGTAATGCACTGATGAAGTCAAGGGGACCACCGGCACCATAAATGTAATCCCCATTATCGTAGGGACTACGGCCTGATGCAACCCATTGATGCAGTAATCGCCGTTCTTCTTTTGTCATTTCTGTTTCTCGCTCATATTCCTTTAATTGTTGCATCAAAAATTCTCGGGTTTCCTGTTTTACATTCTTGCAAAATCTCATGGCGCACCTCTAATATTCTTCCTAATCAATATTTTTCGTATTTCATGATTCGGAATTGGATCTTATCATCCATAGATAGTTGGTTACGTACCATCGCCCAATTAGAAACGGGACGTCCATTCCATTTCTTATACAGCTCTGTGATACGCAGATACAAAGCTTTTCTAACAGCATCTTCGCTTGGAAAAGAGCCTTTTTTGGTCACTTTCCTAAAACTGGAATTCACAGATTCGATTGCATTTGTAGTGTACATGACCTTTCTCACCGCACTTCCATAATTAAACAGTTGCTCTACATATTTCCAGTTCCTGCCCCATACATCTATCGCTCCCGGATACTGACTCCAGGCTTGTTTGAAACGCTCGAATTCGGCTTCTGCGGCTTTCAGACTGGCTGCCCCATACACTTTCTTTAACTGTGCTGTGTAGGCTTTATAGTCCTTGGATGGTATATATTTAATGGAGTTCCGGATCAGATGAACAATACACCTCTGTACGATTACATCTTTAAAAATAGACTTTGCTCCTTCCTCAAGACCAGATACCCCGTCCATGCTGATAAATAAAATATCCTCCACGCCACGAGCTTTGATCTCATCAAATATCTGCATCCAATAGTGCTTGCCTTCTGACTCTCCAATCCAGATACCCAAAATATCCTTAATGCCATTCACATCATAACCTAAGATCACATAAACAGCACAGTTTTTTGTTTCCAGCTCCTTACGGATGGAAACGTACAGGCAATCTACAAACAGGAAAGTGTAAAACTTCTTTAATGGCCGGTTCTGCCACTCCTCTGCGGTTTCAATCACGCAATCTGTGATAGATGAAATCGTTTCGTGTGAAATTTCAAAGCCGTAAATGTCTTCAATCGTATCTGCGATATCCCTCTGGCTCATTCCTCTGGCATACATGGACATCACTTTATCCTCAATACCACTGATATCACGGGTTCTTTTCGGAATAATCTGTGGCTCAAATGTTGCCTGGCGATCTCGTGGAACATCCACCGGAATCTCACCATAAGATGTTTTTATGTTTTTAGAATTATATCCATTTCTGCGATTATCGGTTGCTTTATAACCATGATCATTTGATTCATAGCCTAAATGAGAGTTCATTTCTCCTTGAAGCATGGCTTCGAACATCGGACCAAAAATGTCCTTGATAGCATCCTGCATATCTTCTTTAGTTTTTGGCTGGTATTGTTCCAGAATTGTTTGGGCAATCGCTGCTCCTTTGGTATTACGTTTTTTTCTTGGTGGCATAAGTGCTGTACTCATCTTTCGTTTTATTCCTTTCGATTAGTGTATCGCACTCTAACATAAAAATAAAGTGCATAAGTTTTGTTACCGGTAACTTACACACTTTATCTTACACTCTC
>JAUNON010000145.1 GCA_030537145.1 Lachnospiraceae bacterium
ATATTTTTTAATTCTTATTTTGTGTGTGTTTTTTCTCATTTATTTAATGTTACGAATTATCGGTTTGCCAAATAACATAATAGGTTCAAATGAAAAAGATCTAAGAGAGTCCCTTTCGGCTTACTTGATTTTACTCATCCTTTATATTACTGACCTATTTCTTCTATGTGTTTACATAGAACATATATGGCCTGGAAGTTTTGCGTATTCTTCATCTATCGAAAAAGAAATAAGTAATTGGGATTTATTTTATTATACAATTATGACGTTTACAACAGTAGGGTATGGCGATATTTCTCCACTGACTAGAATTAGTCAGATTTTCGCATGTCTCGTCGCACTTAGCAATATTCTTTGCGTAGGTGTTTTTGTTGGGGTAATTGCTTCCTGTGCCAAACAATTGAGCGACTTAAAAACACCTAATAAAGTAAAAACGGACACTGACCAAATGCAAATATCTGGAAGCAACCAAGAAAGCACTGACATAAAATAAATCGAGTAGGAGGAGATTTCAAAATCCCCTTCTACTCGATTCCTATCCTACTATTTCTGGATACTGCAACGCGCCATCCTGATCCGGCATCAGGATAACAGGATCTGTCGCCATAGCACCATTCTGGTCCAGATAATACCACTTGCCATCAATGTCCTGCAGACCATTAACCATGGCGCCATCAGCCCCAAGATAATACCAACTGCCGTTATACTGATACCAAGTGTCTACCACCATACGACCAGCTCCGTCAAACCAGTACCATTTGCCATTATCACAATACCAATCATTCCTAACTGGATTTCCGGTCCCCAAATAAAAGCGCCATCCATCTGCTTCCTGCTGCCAACCGAATTTCTTTTCCGGTTCCTGAATGGCTGCCTTAAACTCGGTCCACAGCTGCGGATTATCCATCATTTTTCGCGGACAGTATTTCCGTTTAGCGTCATAATGCCGGATCACATGGTCTGCATCAATCCCTGTCTCCTGCATAATCATCCTAACCAGTTCAATGCAGTTTGCCCTAGGCTGTATCATAATCAGAATCCGGATTAACGCAGATTTCAATATTAATGCTGTTTAAATTACCCACTCCAGCCACCAGAGGCGCGCCATATTCTCTGCCAACCGCCCATGCACCATCTGAATAATTCAATGTCTGGACTGCTACTGTATCATCTACATACCAGTGGACAGATGTTGACAAGCTGCCATTTGCATGGGCTTGTGCGTGCTTAACTGCCCCGGCTCCCTGACCGTAATTGTCAGTTTCATGTATTACAATCCAGACCGGCTGGTTTTGTCCTGCATAGCAATTGATTTGCTTGATTTCTTTTCTGATTTCCATAGTAACCTCCATTGAAAAAAGAGGGCAGATCCCTCTACCCTCAAAGAGTTGTGATATCGCAACTACCTGTTAGCTTCTAACTCCCCTGTCATATCCTCTAGGAACTTCTCCAGCCATGTTTTCAACCATTTCGGAGTTGGGCAGCCGCATAAGTACAGATTTTTCAGGATGCTTACCGATTCGTATAAAATAAAGAGAATACAGAAAAATTCTCCAACGCCGATTTTTGTGAGACCAACTGCCTGCCGCAGTGCATCCGGAAGCCAGCTGATCACATTGACGCCCACCATAAGGTCAACCAGCATCAAAAATGCTACACTGACGATCATAGCCACCTTCCTGATCCCGCCGTCGATCCCAAATGCGCTGTTAAATTTATGGTGCTTTACAGCCCTCAAGCACCCTAAAATGGTATCAAATACGATCCATAAAATCACAATCTGTACAAATTGATTCCCAGCAATCACTTCCATATATCTCTGCATCATAATGTACTCCTTCTTTCTGCAAATTAAATCAGGGCGGATTGCTCCGCCCCATTCCTTACTCTACCCCCGGACCATGAGTCGGGTCCTGGTCCAGGTTGTGCTTCGGACCGCCGGCAACGATAGCCTTTTTTCCATGGTCCTCATCATACATGTTCAGATCCGGCATGCCAACAGCTCCCGGCCCCTCTTCCACGCGATGACCACAATCCGTATCAGGATGATTGTGCGGCTTCTCATTGATGCGGCAGTCTGCCGCCTCATGCAGCTCCTGTACCTCGTGTACTCCAGTGTTGACTTTTCTTGTTTTCATATGTTTTTCCTTTCTGCTGTTTTACGGACAGCTCCGGTTATGTGAAATTAATGAGTTACCAATATAAAAAGAGTCCTTTCGGACTCGATTTTTCAAATTTATATGTTCGACTGAATAATATAGTAAT
>JAUNON010000073.1 GCA_030537145.1 Lachnospiraceae bacterium
GGCAGCGGGAGATTATGAGACTGCGGCGGATACTTATCAGGAAGCGGTCAGCTCCTATGACGCAGCTATGGATGCTTATGAGGAAACAATCGCAGAATATGAAAAGCTGATCAGTCAGTATCAGCAGGAAAATGAAGCTCTCAAAGCGAAGAATGAGGCGCTGACAGGCCTGGTGACCGGAGCACGGAGCAATCTTGGCACGGCAGAGACGATTTTGGAGGGCAATGCGGCTCAGGGAGGAGCCCAGGGCGGCCTGGTAGCAGGTCTCCGGACGATCGGCCAGAGTGTAAGCGCATTGGAAAAACTGCTGATGAACGGAGGAGTAAATCCGGCTACCGGACAGCAGGTACAGGGCTTAAGCAGTATTATTGCAGCCATTGGTTCTGAGAATGATACCACCTCCGGCAGTACATTTATGTATGCAATTAATCAGATCATCGGAGGAACACAGCAGCTTTCCGCTTCTATGGCGGCGCAGCAGCAGCCGGATTCTCAGCTTTCCTCCGGTGCCCGGACGTTGCAGGAGGGCCTGGACCGTCTCAACCTTGGTGCTCAGAGTCTGGCTTCCGGTACACAGGAGCTTTCCGCAGGAGCCTCCGCTCTTGCTTCCGGAGCGCCGGCGCTGGTATCCGGCGCACAGGCGGCCAAAGACGGAAGTGCCCAGCTTGCATCGGGTGCAGGCGCTCTTTCCTCAGGAATTAACCAGCTTTATGCCGGAACGAAAGAGCTGGATAACGGGCTTGGTACTTTAAGCAGCGGATCCGGAGAGCTTGCAGAGGGTGCATCGGAGCTGTTTGCAGGAGCAAAGACCCTGAAAAACGGCACATACAGTCTGGAAAGCGGTGCAAGGGAGCTTGCCGACGGCGCCGGAAAGCTGGATAACGGAGTGTCTACTCTTCAGTCCGGTGTTTCTGAGCTGAATGAGAATTCAGAGAAGCTGGTGGACGGAGCAGGAGAGCTGACGGATGGTTCGGAAGAGCTGGCAGACGGAGTAGAACAGTTAAACGATGGAGTCGGGGAGCTGCTTGAAGGAATGGAAGAGTTCCATGACGAAGGGATCGAGAAGCTGGCGGATCTGTTCGATGAGGATATTGACCGGATCGCCGACCGGCTCAGAGCGATTCAGGATGCAGGAAAAGACTATCGTTCCTTTGCGGGAATTTCCGATGATATGGAGGGTAAGGTCCGGTTCATCATTAAGACAGACGGCATTACTTCAGAGGAGGAATAACTGTTTTTCGAAATCCTGATATACTTGATCTATGAAAGAATGAAAAGCTGGACATAATATAAAAAATACTATAAAATAGCAATATGGTATTTGAGTATCATATTGCTATTTTTATCCTGTAGGAAAGATCTTGTTGCTCAGGATTAAGGGGCAAACGATGAGCAGCTATGTAAAAACCGGCAGAAAGGAGCGGGATCATGAAGAAATGGGCTGAGATCATGAAAAATGTTTCATTGCTGACCCAGTTTGGATTGTCTTTGGTGACGCCGCTCTTGCTTTGCCTTTTTTTGTGCTGGTGGCTGTGCGGCTATTTCGGCCTGGGCGGATGGATCTATATTCCCGGATTTTTCTTTGGGCTGGGCGGATCAGGGACAGTGGCTTATAAGCTTTATCTGTCTGAGATGCGACGGCATGAGAAGGAACAGAAAAATCATAAGAAAAAGGTGTCCTTTAACAGGCATTTGTAGAATAGGTATTATAGAATAGAAGAATTTTTCAGAGGAGTATCGTTATGAGTAAAATTCAGCCGGCCGTGAGGCGTGAGACAGGAAGAATCGCAGTCTTTACGGTAATTGGAGTAGTGATTATGTGGGTGCTGTTCGGGGTGTTTCATCTGATACAGCCGGAAAGTGTTCCTTTTGATTATACCGTTTTTCTGGGCGGTATTGCCGGAGGAGCAGTTGCGGTTTTGAATTTCTTTCTGATGGGGCTGACCGTACAGACGGTGGCTGCGGCCGCCGATGAGGATTCCGCAAGGCTGAAGATGAAGTCCAGCTATACGCAGAGGCTGATGCTTCAGATTTTGTGGATTATTCTGGCCATCGTAGTTCCCTGTTTTCAGTTTGTTGCGGGCATTGCACCGCTGCTTTTTCCAAGCCTTGGCATTAAATTGATGGCATTCAAAAAGAAACAGCTCTTCTGAATTTTGCCGGAAATTATTATTTTACAAATTAGTGCAGATACTACTGGATAAGGAGGTGAAAAATGCATGGAAATAGATATAACAGGGGCCCGAATACTGTATACCTTTCCGATTGATGTTCCATTTCTGGGAAAGTTTCAGCTTACGGAAACGATTTTGATAAGCTGGCTGGTGATGCTGATTATTACCGGCTTTTGTATCTGGCTGACCCATGACCTGAAGGTAGAAAATATATCGAAGAGGCAGGCGCTGGCGGAGCTGATCGTGGAAAAGGCCAACAGCTTTGTGGTGGGAAATATGGGTGAAAAATTCCGATATATGATTCCCTTTGTGTCGGCATTGTTTGCTACCAGCGTAGTTTCCAATCTGATCAGCCTGGTGGGACTTCGAAGCCCGACGGCAGATCTTTCCACAGAAGCGGCCTGGGCTGTGGTGGTATTCATTATGATTACGGCGCAGAAAATCAAGTCCAGCGGCTTCGGCGGCTATCTGAAGGGCTTCACCACGCCTATTCCGATTATGACGCCGTTCAACGTGTTGTCCGAGCTGGCAACGCCCATCAGTATGGCTTGCCGTCATTTCGGAAATATACTTTCTGGAGTGGTAATTAACGGACTGATTTATGCTGCGCTGGCAGTTGCAAGCTCCGCATTATTTGGATTGCTGCCGGGTGTCGTGGGCGATGTGCTGTCACAGATTCCGTTTTTGGATGTGGGTATTCCCGCCATTTTGTCGGTATATTTTGACTGGTTCTCCGGAATCATGCAGGCATTTATTTTCTGTATGCTGACAGTCATGTATATTGCCAATGCGGCGGAAGGATAGGAACTGTAAACAATTTTATTATATTACTTAGGAGGATTTTATCATGGATTTTCAGTTGCTTGCAAAAGGTATTGCTTTGGCAGGATGTGCGATTGGCGCAGGATGTGCCCTGATCGCAGGTATCGGACCTGGTATTGGTGAAGGTAACGCAGTAGCAAAGGCTCTGGAAGCGATCGGACGTCAGCCCGAATGCAAGGGTGATGTGACTTCTACCATGCTTCTGGGCTGCGCAATCGCAGAGACTACCGGTATTTATGGTTTTGTAACCGGTCTGCTGCTGATCTTTGTAGCGCCTGGTTCCTTCATGAAGTTCCTGAGCTGATGCCGGAAAACGACAGGTAAAAACCGTCCGCAAAGCGGAGGCTGTCCTGTGAATATAGGAAGCAGGAAGCGGGCAGAACGGATGAGAACAGGAGGTTACAGGCATGCAGGTGCAGGAATTAGTCAGCCTTGTGCCATGGACATTCATAGCGACAATTTGCAATCTTTTTATTCAGATGTACCTGATTAAGCGTTTTCTTTTCAAACCCATTAATGCTATGCTGGAGAAGAGAAAGGCAATGGCGGATGCTCAGATTTCGGACGCAGAGAAGGCGAAAAATGAGGCGCTGGCCATGAAGGATGAGTATGAAAAGGATATGGCTGACGCAAAAAATAAAGCCAGCGAGATTCTTTCATCAGCTCAGAAAACGGCATCTGATCAGAGTGAGCGTATGCTGCAGGAGGCAGCGGCTCAGGCTGCAGCTCTGAAGGCGAAGGCGGAAAGCGATATTGCCCAGGAGAAGAGAAAGGCAGTAAATGAAGCGAAGAATGAAATTGGCGGCATGGCCATGGAGATTGCCGGTAAGGTAATTGAACGAGAAATAAACGAAGAAGATCATAAGAAACTCATTGACGATTTTATAGCGAATGTAGGTGAGGCGTCATGACACAGACCGCCAGATTGTATGGAGGCAGCCTGTATGAACTTGCTGCCGAGGAAAAGCTGACTGAGGTGCTGATGGAGCAGACGACGGAAGTCAGGAAGCTGTTCCGGGAAAACCCGGATTATGTAAGGCTTCTTTCCGAACCCGCCATCCCAAAGCAGGAGCGGGCCGGGTTGATTGAGACTGCGTTTGGCGCCCAGGCAGAACGCTATTTGGTTAATTTTTTAAAATTGCTGTGTGAACGGAACATTCTGAGTGAATATGCAGGATGCTGCGAGGAATTTGTACGGCGCTACAATGCGGACCATAATATTGCGGAGGCGACAGTGACCAGTGCGGTGGCTTTAAGCGATGAGCAGATGCGGGCACTGACCGCCAAGCTGGAAAAAATCAGCGGTAAAAAGGTGCGCCTGACCCAGGTCAGGGATGCATCGGTGCTGGGCGGTCTGCGGGTAGAACTGGAAGGAAAAGCGCTGGATGGAACCGTAAAAGGGCGTCTGTCCGGTATTTCTAAGAAACTGAACGAAATCATAGTTTAAAGGATGGTATGGAAACATGCAATTAAAACCTGAAGAAATATCCAAGGTCATCCGCAGTCAGATCAAGTATTACGAAAATGCGATTCGACAGGACGAGACAGGTACGATCCTGATGGTGGGCGACGGTATCGCAAGAGCCAGCGGACTTACCAACTGTATGGCTGGTGAGCTGCTGGAGTTTGAGGACGGCAGCTTCGGCATGGCGCAGAACCTGGAAGAAAACAGCGTCTCCATCGTATTATTCGGCTCCGATGAAAATATCGGAGAGGGCCAGACTGTAAAACGTACCGGCAAGGTAGTATCTGTGCCGGTGGGTGAGGCCATGATCGGACGGGTGGTGAATGCCCTTGGACAGCCAATAGATGGGGCGGGCCCCATCGCCGCATCGGAATACCGTGCGATTGAGAGCCCGGCACCGGGAATTTGTGAAAGAAAAGGCGTACACGAACCGCTTCAGACAGGAATCAAGGCGATTGATTCTATGATTCCCATCGGAAGAGGACA
The DNA here is from genome assembly GCA_030537145.1 of Lachnospiraceae bacterium. Classification (GTDB taxonomy): domain Bacteria; phylum Bacillota; class Clostridia; order Lachnospirales; family Lachnospiraceae; genus Merdiplasma. The sequence continues at coordinate 4,948 of JAUNON010000073.1, forward strand.
GCGTGAATTGATTATCGGAGACCGTCAGACCGGTAAGACCACTGTGGCCACCGATACGATCCTGAACCAGAAGGGACAGGACGTGATCTGCATTTATGTGGCCATCGGCCAGAAGCGTTCCACTGTGGCATCCCTGGTGGAGACGCTGAAAAAGGGCGGCGCTATGGATTATACGATCGTAGTGGCAGCTACGGCTTCGGAAGCCAGCCCGCTGCAGTATATCGTACCCTATGCAGGATGCGCCATGGGCGAATATTTTATGAATCGAGGAAAGCATGTACTGGTCATTTATGATGATTTGAGTAAGCATGCGGTAGCTTACCGTGCGCTTTCTCTGCTGATTCGCCGTCCGCCGGGACGTGAGGCATATCCGGGAGATGTTTTCTATCTGCATTCCAGATTGCTGGAGCGTGCGGCAAAGCTGGATGATGCCCACGGCGGAGGCTCTTTGACGGCACTGCCGATTATTGAGACTCAGGCAGGAGATATCTCTGCGTATATCCCCACCAATGTAATTTCGATCACGGATGGTCAGATTTTCCTGGAGACCGAGCTGTTCCACTCCGGCGTTATGCCTGCAGTGAACCCCGGTATCTCTGTATCCCGTGTAGGCGGTAATGCACAGATCAAGGCCATGAAGAAGGTGGCCGGTACTTTGAAGCTGATTTATTCACAGTATCGTGAGCTGCAAAGCTTTGCTCAGTTTGGTTCCGATCTGGATGCGGATACCAAAGCCCGTCTGGAACAGGGCGCCCGTATCGTGGAGGTGCTCAAGCAGAATCGGAATGCGCCGGTTCCTGTAGAGAAGCAGGTGGCAATTTTATATGCCGTTACAAAGAATGTGCTCTCCAGAATCGAGACGGAGGATGTACAGGCCTACGAGGCCGGATTATATACCTTCCTGGATTCGGATGCCGCCGGAGCGGCTGCTATGGAAGCGATCCGCACCACAGGAAAGCTGGAGGCGGAGGCCGAAGAGAAGCTGAAGGCCGCACTGGATACCTATACGGAGAATTTTCTGAATACAAAGCCGGAACAATAAAGCGTGAAGGAGGAAAGCTATGGCTGCAAATATGAAAGCGGTAAAGCTGCGGATAAAGAGTGTGCAGAACACCATGCAGATTACCAAGGCGATGGAACTTGTGGCATCCTCCAAGCTGCGCAAAGCAAAAGATCGTGCGGAAACCTGCCGTCCCTATTTCAGGGAGCTGCACCGGACACTGAAGGAAATCGCATTGGGAAATACGGATTTTTCCTCTTCCTATGCGAAGGAGGCTGCCAGTGAAAGGTTCTGCTATGTAATGATTGCCGGTGACCGGGGGCTGGCCGGCGGCTACAATGCCAACCTGTTTAAGTGCCTGGAGGAAGCGGGTCGGGGAAAGGACTACGTGGTTCTTCCCATAGGAAAAAAGGCAGTGGAGTACGCTCACCGCAGAAAATTGGAATGCGTGACGGAACAGTTCGGAGAAATTGCAGAGATTTCGGTAGCGGATTGCTTTGAGATCGCAAATCTTTTGTGTAAAGAATTCAGCAATGGAAAATTCGGACATATTGAATTGTGCTACACTGTTTTTGTTTCCATGCTGACCCAGCGGCCGGAGGTATTTTCTATGCTGCCGCTGACTGATCTGGCAGAAGAAGAGGAGACGAAGGGGAAGGTCCGTGACCTGATCCTCTATGAACCCAGCGCTACGGAGGTATTTGATGCCATCGTTCCGGAATATCTGGCAGGCTTGATTTATGGCGGCGTATGTGAGAGCGTGGCCAGCGAGCTGGCTGCCAGACGTACTGCTATGGACGCAGCTACGAAGAATGCAGGTGAGATGATTGATCAGTTGAATCTGTATTATAACCGGGCGCGTCAGGCCAGCATAACGCAGGAAATCACGGAGATTGTTGCAGGCGCAGAGGGAGTCTGAGCGCAGCCGCATCAGGACGGCGCATTTGTTGTGCTGCCGGAGGGATGGAAGGCTGTGCCTGAGCTTAAAACGATAAGGAGATTCAAGAATGAGCGAAAAACACACTGGCGAGGTGGTGCAGGTCATTGGTCCTGTTTTGGACATACGCTTTGCGCATGATGAGCTGCCTGCACTGCTGAACGCTATTGAGATTGACAATAAGGGTGTGAAGCTGACGGCGGAGGTGGCGCAGCAGATCGGAGATAATACGGTACGCTGTATTGCCATGAATTCCACGGACGGCCTGGTAAGAGGCGCTGCTGCTGTGGATACGGGAGGCCCCATCACCGTTCCCGTAGGCGAAGAATGCCTGGGACGCGTATTTAATCTTCTGGGGGATCCGGTGGATAATCAGCCGGCACCGGAAGCAAAGGAACGGTGGGCGATTCACCGTCCGGCACCGTCCTATGAGGATCAGATTCCGGCTACCGAGATTCTGGAAACCGGTATCAAGGTGGTTGACCTGATCTGTCCCTATGCAAAGGGCGGAAAGATCGGTCTGTTCGGAGGCGCCGGAGTTGGTAAGACGGTGCTGATTATGGAGCTGATCCACAATGTAGCTACCGCTCACGGCGGACTGTCCGTATTTACGGGAGTTGGCGAGCGTACCCGTGAGGGAAATGATTTATATAATGAAATGAAGGAAAGCGGCGTTATCGATAAGACCGCCCTGGTATACGGCCAGATGAATGAGCCGCCCGGAGCCCGTATGCGGGTTGGCCTTTCCGGACTGACCATGGCAGAGTATTTCCGTGATGTAAAGAATCAGGATGTGCTGCTGTTCATCGATAATATTTTCCGTTTCACGCAGGCAGGTTCCGAGGTATCCGCACTGCTGGGACGTATGCCCTCCGCAGTAGGCTATCAGCCCACGCTGGCTACAGAAATGGGTACCCTGCAGGAGCGTATTACTTCCACAAGAAAGGGCTCCATTACTTCCGTACAGGCAGTTTATGTGCCGGCGGATGACCTGACGGACCCGGCTCCGGCCACCACATTTACTCATTTGGATGCGACCACGGTGCTTTCCCGTGATATTGCCAGCCAGGGAATTTATCCTGCAGTAGATCCGTTGGATTCTACCAGCCGGATTCTGTCGCCGGAGGTTGTAGGTAAGGAGCATTATGAAATTGCCCGTTCGGTGCAGAGAGTGCTGCAGCGCTATAAAGAGTTGCAGGATATCATTGCGATCATGGGTATGGATGAGCTGTCAGAAGAGGATAAGCTGACGGTAAACCGGGCACGTAAGGTTCAGCGTTTCCTGTCCCAGAGCTTTTCGGTGGCGGAACAGTTTACCGGTATGCCGGGTAAATACGTTCCCTTAAAGGAGACACTGAGAGGCTTCCGTATGATCCTGGACGGAGAATGCGATGAGATTCCGGAGAGCTGTTTCCTGTTTGCCGGAACGATTGACGAAGTATTTGAAAAAGCAAAGAATCAGTAAAGGAGGCTGTCTATGAGGACCTTCCCATTACGAATCGGAACACCGGACGGCCTGCTTTTTGAAGGCGAGGCAGAGCGGGTGATCTGCCGCAGTATCACAGGAGATCTGGCGGTACTGGCAGGACACTGCAATTTCTGCACGGCTCTGGGTATGGGGGAAGCGCATGTAGTGATGCCGGACGGCACCAGAAGAAGCGCTGCCTGCATCGGCGGAATGCTTTCCATGATGAACGGAACCTGCCGTCTGCTGGCCACTACCTGGGAGTGGAAGGAGGACATTGACGAAGCGCGTGCCCAGGCGGCGAAAAAACGCGCGGAGGAGATGCTGGCCAAAGGCGGACTTTCCGATAAAGAATACAAGATTGCAGAGGCTAAGCTGCAGAGAGCTCTGGTTCGGCTGAATGTAAAATAAGGAAGCGGAGGAACGTTTCCGGGAAATAGAAAAAGGGCATATATTCCGGGTGTATGAGAAGGGATGTATGCTCTTTTTGCTTTTTGTTTTTCTGATGCTTCAGGGTGGGGCTGTCGCAAAATCTCATTTGCAAAGCTCTGTATCCGGTGTTTGTGAACACTTCCTGATATCTATCCGTCCATGTCGGACATTTGTCTTTCGCTGCGTTCAGGCATATTGCAACTGCTTCTAAATCATGGTATACTTTCAGAAAATAAGCCGTGAATGTATCCCATTCAGAAGTGTACCGGCACTCTGAAAGGCTGCTTAAAAATATACGGAAGAAGAGGAAGGAAAAATGCTCTTATCAATCGTGATTCCGTGCTATCGATCGGCTCATACTATTGGAAAGGTAGTGGAGCAGAGCATGGAGGTAATTCAGAAAATAGATGGATTGGACTGTGAGTTTGTACTGGTGAATGACTGCTCGCCGGACGATACCTTTGAAGCGATCCGGAAGCTGGCAGAAAAGTATCCGAATGTAAAAGGCATAAATCTGGCGAAAAACTTTGGCCAGCACAATGCAATTATGGCGGGGCTGCATGCAGCGGAAGGCGAATATATTATGGGCATGGATGATGATATGCAGACACATCCCTCCCAGATACCGGCATTCATTGAAAAGATGAATGAAGGCTATGACGTGGTTTTCGGTATTTACAGAAAGCGGAAATTTAATTTCATGAAGAATCTTACCAGTAAGATTGCCGAGTTCATCATGTGGCATATGATGGAGCGGCCCAAAGGGGTGGAATCCAGCAATTACTGGTGCTGCAGAAGGTATGTGCGGGATGAGCTGGTGAAGTATGACGGCTATAACCTTTACCTTCAGGTGCTTTTTTACCGTACTACCGGAAATATAGCCAATATTGAAATTGAACATTTTTCCCGGGAAGAGGGTGTGTCCAATTACAATTTCAGGAAATCGCTAAAGCTGTTTTTGGCGTTCTTAAATTATACGGTAATACCTCTGCGGATGGCTACCATTATGGGCGTTCTGTTTTCCTTTTGCGGATTAATCGGTGCGATTGCGGTCCTGGTGCAGAAAATAATGGATCCTACGGTTATTATCGGATGGTCCTCCCTGATGTGCGCCATGCTGATGCTGTTTGGCATTACCTTTTTGATGCTGGGTATTCTCGGAGAATATCTTGGAAAGATTATTTTGAATATAAATCACACGCCTCAGTATGTAATCCGCGAGAAGATCAATGTGAAGGAGGAAGCGGAGGATACGAAAAAAGCGGAATAAAAACGAAATAGAAACGGACAGTAAAATCCTCGCAGAAAAATACTTTTATTGCAGGATAAAGCATTGTATGCTAATATAACAATATAAATTGTACTAAATTTTGTACATGAATTCGGCGGAAGCCAGCATTGCATGTAAAAGTGAAGGAATTGAGCGGTTGCATGCAGGAAAGGAAAGGGTGGGTGTATGGACAGTCAAAAAAATGAAACCAGTCTGCACATGGGAATGCGCCGATTTGGAAGGCTGATGTTCCTTTTATTTGCATTTCTATGGGTATCCGTTGTTCCGGCAAAAGCGGAAAACTGGGAACGGCTGGGAGATGCGGTATCTGCGGGAAGCAGCATTTATCTGACACGGTATGGTACCTGTTCTGCGGGCGGAGTTAGAAAAAATATTCCCATTGATACACGGAAGGGATTTACGCTTTCTTTTGAGTACCGAGTCGGTGATTCGGTGAATCAGCCGCGAAACGGGCTGATGGCCGTATTTTCTGACAGCCTGGTCCATGTGGATAAATTGGCATATGCATCTTATGGTTACTGGGATCATATCGGCACTTCCGTAAAATTTTATGGTGTGGAATTTGATACGTATGGTATTTGCCCCAGTAATAAAGCACTGTATGAATCGCATGTAGGGATTCTTTCCGGAGACAGAAATTCGGTGTATCATCTGAATACCTGCAGTCCGTCAGGGAAAATTTCAGATGGAAACTGGCATAGCGTAAGGATTGTTTATAAGGGATCGACCTTATCTGTATATCAGGATGGAAAATTCCTTATGAGTTCCCGGGTGACTCTTCCGAGTCTGTGTTATCTTGGTATTACCTCCGGAACCAGTTATTGGGGATATCAGAATCATCAGGTGCGGAAAATGAGTGTTTCCGCACTGAATTCCGTGAAAATTTCGCTCAATGCCAATGGCGGAAGCTGCCCGGTATCCAGTCAGTATGTTTTGTCCGTTGCTCCGTCCACGCTTCCTACGGCAACGAGAGTGGGCTATTCCTTTAAGGGATGGTATACAGCGGCCAAAGGCGGAACACTGGTAATTCCATCAAAGTATTATTTTAAAAACGGACAGAGGCTTTATGCACAGTGGAAGCCAAGAACCTATCAGCTTACCTTTAATGCAAACGGCGGAAAAACGTCTACCGGAAAAAAGACAGTTACGTATGCCAATGCCTGCGGAAAGCTTCCGACTCCCACCAGGACAAAGGGAACCTTCCTGGGCTGGTATACGGCTAAGAATGGTGGTACAAAATATACGGCCTCCACAATATACAAAACAGCGGGAAATAAAACTTTGTATGCACACTGGAAGATGGTCAAGTACAAAGTGAAATTTAACGCAAATGGCGGAAAGAGTTCCAGGTCTCAGGTTACGGTAGATTACGGCAGCTCCATCGGAACGCTGCCTACCGCTTCCCGCAGCGGATATTCTTTCCAGGGCTGGTATACGAAGAAAAGCGGAGGAACGAAGGTAAGCTCCAGCTACAAGGTTAAGAAAGCTACTACGCTGTATGCTCACTGGAAGAAGAACTCAGGAGGAGGCTCCGGCGGCTCTGGTGGTTCCGGTGGTGTTATCTGTGCTACTTGCCGGGGCACAGGAAGATGCAGAAATTGTGATGGCAGCGGAATTATATATCGATATACTTCATATGGTTTAATAAGATCGAACTGCTCATCCTGTATTTATGGAAGATGCAGAATATGCGGAGGAGACGGAAGGCTTTAGTCACACGTTTTTCAATAAGCTAGAGAAAAGAAAGCTCTTATAATAAGAAAAGAGGCAGTTACAGAATGATAATTGAAAAGTTCTGTTCTTCTGCCTCTTTTTCTGTTATGTGGTATTTCATTCCGCCATATGTGATTCGGTCTTTTTTCATACACTTTCGGTAAAAAAGTGTTGACAAAATGGTGCTTCATCCGTATAATTATAAATGCGTCTCGAAAAGATGCAGAAAAACAAAAAAGATTTTTTTGAAGGCTCAGGCATGGAGAAGTACTCAAGTGGCTGAAGAGGCGCCCCTGCTAAGGGTGTAGGTCGTTTATAGCGGCGCGAGGGTTCAAATCCCTCCTTCTCCGCTTTTAAAAACTTTCAAAAAAGTTAAAAAAGTAGTTGACAAATATTTGGAAGCGTGATATTATATCAGAGTTGCGCCGAACAAGAGGTCAACAAAAGAACATTGATAACTGAACAGTGAAACAACCTTGAAAAATTTCTAAAAGTTTTAT
>JAUNON010000074.1 GCA_030537145.1 Lachnospiraceae bacterium
ATGCAACACAGATGTTCAGCTACTATACCGTAGAGAAAATGGAAAAGGCCTCTGATAAGGAAACGCTGAGCGGCTATCCTTTCAATGCCAAAAATAATCAGATGTATCAGGCTGAGGTGGAATATATCTTATGGGGAGATGCAAACGGAAGCCATGATGTTTCTTACACCCTTGCAACAATTTTTGGAATTCGTTTTCTGCTGAACAGCCTGTATGCGTTTACGGGAGATCCGGAAATCCGTCAGGTTTCTCTGGCTCTTGCAACCTCGATCGCCGGATGGACAGGCTTTGGCGTGCCTCTGGTTCAAAGTGTTATTATTCTTGGTTTCGCACTTGTGGAGACAACGCGGGATATTGCAGAATTGAAAGACGGTAAGAGTGTACCGATCTATAAGTCCCAGTCTAACTGGGTGACAAAACCTACTGGAATTACGAAAGAGCTTATTCATGACACGATTAATAAGGCCGGTGATGCAGCAAAGAATTATATCGTGGATGAATTGAATAATCTGACAGAGGAAACAAAAGAGCAGTTCCGGAACAAGCTGAATCAATATACAGATGATACCATTAAGGATGTTGTATCTGCGGCGTCTGCTACAGTGCTGAACCCTCTTCAGGAAAGGATCATTGGGCTGGTTAATGTTGTATCAAAATCAAATGAAGAAATCAATGCCAAGATTGGAGAGACTGTTCAGGGAATCCGGGAAATGATTGCTACCGAGGAAGATGACAGTGTAATGGCGCAGGCGAAGCTTGCCGCTTTGGATTATTTTGCTACAAATCTGCAGGGATCACTTTCATCAAGTATCCAGCAGATCCAGAATAATACAGGTATGAGCAGTAATGAAGTAACAATAAAGATTGATAGCCTGTTTAAAAAATATAAAGAAAGAATAGAGTCGAATATCAAGAGCACTGTAACGCCGATGGTCAAGACATTGTCTGATGAGGTGGAATCGGCGCTCGACAGCGGAAGCGCACAGCTCCAGGAAAAGACCAATGATGCTTTGAATAATATGATGATGCGTATTCACTGCGGAGTTTCTTTTTCTGAGATTGGTTCGGATGGTTCGATAGGACGAACGGGTGGTTCAGCGGCGCTGACCATGAATTATAAAGAGTACCTGTGGGTATTTATCGCAGTGAAGAGTGTTGTGAATGAAGAGGATATCTTGAAGCGTATCGGAAATCTGATCCAGGCAAATCTGGCATCCTCTGAGACAAAGCCTTCTTCAGATTTTGATATAACAAAAGCGTACAGTTTTATTGAGGTAAATGCCACGGCTGATCTTTCCACAACCTTTTTTGCTATGCCGGTACCGGTTGCCGGCGGCGGTGGGGTTACTTTGGGATCGGATAAATATAGTATCGGTTATAAAGGCGTTTTGGGATACTAAGGGAGGTGTCTGATGAAGAGAAGAGGAGAAAAAGGCTCTCTTACTGTAGAGGCGGCGATTGTGCTGGTGATTTTTATATTTGGTTATGCCGCAATTGTCAGTATTACCAGCTTTATCAGGGCTCAGATGATTATCCAATACAGCATTACCCAGGCGGCGAAAGAAATCTCTGCTTACTGTTATCTCGTAAGTAAAACAGGGGTAATGAAAGACAGCGGAGACAGACATAATGAAGCTGGTGAATTTAAAAAGACGACAGATAACACCATTGATACTGTTGCTAAATTGTATGAAGCAATTGGTCAGGGAACTAAAAATATTACCGATACGGTAGAAAAGATACCGGAGAATAGCAATATTGAGTCTGCTCTGAGTTCCCTGAGCGATGCGGCAGATGTAACACAAGAGGAATATAACAATATAGTCGGTGCGGCCAATACAGTATTTGAAGAAGGGAAAGAGTATTTCAGTGATCCGAAAGCTATATTAAAAGGAATCATGTCTGTGGGAAAAGATGAAGCATTCAGCCTGGCAAAATCCTATGCGATTGCTGCGCCGATTAGTAAGCTTATGGTGAAGAGTCAGATTGGCTTATATGGTGAGAGCGGCGGAAAGGATATTTTGGCAAAGCTGGGGGTGGTTAATGGTGCGGAAGGTCTGGATTTTACCGGAAGCCAGTTGTTTAATGACGGAAAAACCATTACCGTGCAGGCATCCTATACGATGAAAGTGTCTTATCCCGGTTTTGACCAGAAAGAATTTCATTTTACACAGTGTGCTTCAACAGAAGCATGGGGATCTAAGGATAAGGGGCACCCGTGGAGAGAATGAAGATGACGGAGATGATTTTTGAAGCGAGGGACGAGCATAATAAGAAAAGGGAGAGAAAATTTATGAGAAGAAAATTTTTAAAAAAAGAACTGGCCGTCTGCATGATGGCAGTAATGTGTCTGTATGGCTGTGGAGGAAAGGATACTGCTGCCGCGAAGCCGGCGGAAGCAGGTTCGGTAGCAGCAACGGATGCTCCGGTAGAGGAAGAGTCCAGTGCAGCAGAGGAAGACAGCAAGACAGCAGATTTCAGGGCGCATTTTGCAGAAGTGAAAGTGAATGGAAATGTGATTACTTTTCCGTGCAGTCATCAGGAAGTATTGGATTTTGGTTTCGTTTTGGAAGATGATGAAAATGATCTGGTGGGAGCAGGAATTAATCATTTCCCTTCATTTTCCTGGAAGGATGATGAATATGCATCCTTTTCTTTGGAATACCGATTTAAAGGAACCGGGAGTTCAAAGGCTGTAAAAGACTGTGATGCTGTAGGGATCCTTTGGAGCGCCGGTGCTGTCGGAAGTGTGGATGTGGAATTCTACGGAGGCATTTGCGCAGAGTCTACGAGGGAAGAGGTAGCTGCCATTTTAAATGAGGTATACAGCACGGAAGCAAATGCGGAATACAGTTTATTCCTTGACGGAAAGGAAAATCAGGGGATTGATGTGATTTTTGCCGGAGATAAGCTGAGTGAAGTAGAGCTTTTTAATATTGCGGACTATGTGGAATAAAAGGCGGGAAAACCATGATACAGATGATGGGTGCAGTGTTTGGGCTGGCTGCAGGAATTTTATTTGGAAGATACCAGCTAAAACGCTGGAATATGGACAGTAAAAAGTCGATGGCGGTGCTGGCGGCCGGTTCGGCAATTGTATTTCTGGCAGGCGGTTATCTGATGCTGCAGTATGAATATCATATATTGAAAATGATACGGTATTGGATACTGATGTACAGTCTGCTGCTTTTGGCGATGCTGGACAGCAGGGACAGGCTTATACCCAACAAGGCCCTTTTGGTTCTGCTTGGGGTGCGGACCGTACTGTTGGCAGCGGACTGTGCCTGTTTTCCTCAACTCATAATGGAAATACTGATTTCTTCTGTGGTAGGTCTGGCCGGAGGAGGCGGAATCTTTCTCCTGGCGGGACTCATAGCGAGAAAAGGAATCGGTATGGGTGATGTGAAAATGATTGGTGTCATAGGATATTATCTCGGATTTCAGGTGCTTATGAGTGACCTGATTATTACAATGACTTTCACCGTACTGGGCGGCCTGGCGGTATTGGCCTTCCGAAAGGCGTCCCTGCATTCAGAGATGGCTTTTGCCCCTTATGCAGCGGCAGGCACAATAATTACGATTTTGATGGGATTTTAAAGGAGTAGAGTATGAAACGAGCAATCTTATTTGCGATGATAGGATTTTTGATTCTGGGGTGGTGCATGACAGGAAAGGATCTGGTGGAGAAGCCGGCATATTTTCATAAGTTGATCAGTGAAGCCGAGAAATACGAATCTGAAAAAATTTATGTGAGAGCAATTAAGTCCTACAAGGAGGCGCTGACCTATCAGCCGAATTCTGTGGAGATAAAGACAAAAATTGCTGTGGATTATCTGGCGTTGGGAGATGAGTCATCGTTTATCAACCGTTGCAATTCCATCAATGAGGAGCATGGATATCCTGTTTCTGTGGCAACGCTTCTGACTGATTATTTTATAGAGAAGGGCAGGAATGAAAAAGCGATAGCAGTGCTTCAGCCAGCCATGAAGAAACATAAAAATAACGAAGAGCTTCTGCAGAGGTACGAGAAAATCAAGTATACCTATGCGGATATGTATTTGAGTTACGATCAGATTCTGCCTTTTAGAAATGACAGCGCCGTATATATTCATAACGGCAAATATGGCCTGATTGATGCGAAAGGAAAAACGAAAGTAAGAGAAAAAAACGAATGGATGGGGGCTTTATCCAGTGGAAGAGATGCAGCTCCGGCCTGTCTGGATGGGGAGTTTTTCTATGTCGATGATAATGGATACCGGATTGAGGTACCGAGGCAGGATCAGCAGGTCGAGGAATTGGGTGTGCTTTGCAATGATGCAGCACCTGCAAAAATCAACGGGAAATATGGATATGTTAATGTGAAATTTGAGGAGCAGTCCCCCTTTGAGTGGGACGATGCTACGGTGATCCAAACCGGTTTTGGGGCGGTCTGCAAGGGAGAAAAATGGGCATTGCTGGACAAGTCCTACCATTTAATTACGGATTATATCTATGATGATGTGAAGACGGATGCCTATGGATACTGCTCGATTTCCGGAAGAGCTTTTGTAAAAAGCGGAAACGCATACCGGATGGTAAATGAAAAGGGAGAGACAGTCGGCGAACTGCTTTTTCAGGATGCGGTGCCTTTTGTAAGCGAAGAACCTACAGCGGTTCAGATTGGTGATAAATGGGGATTTGTGTCTCTGGATGGGCAGCTAGTGATCGAACCGCAGTATGAAAATGCAGGTGCTTTTGCTAACGGGCTGGCACCGGTGGAGACCTTAAGTGGATGGGGATATATTAATCAGTCAAATGAGCTGGTTATTGAAGATGAATATACTGAAGCATGCAGTTTTTATAAAGGAATTGCACCAGTGAAGAAAGGCAATCGCTGGACAGTGATTTCGCTGAATGTGAAATAATAAGGGGAGGAATTGGCTATGAATGGATTTACGTATGAAAATCAGGGAGCAGAAACATTGCTTGTCTATCATCTTGGTGCAGACGAGCATCTGGATCATTTTGCAAAGGGAATGCTTCAGAGCAATGATATGGCAGGCATTCTGCGACCGTCATTTATACAGAGAGATCTGGATCAGTATTTGAAATTTCCGGTGACTTCGAAAATACCATTAAAGGATTTTCTGCAGAATGAAATGGAACGGGAGACGGTGTTAAAGCTGTGCCTGACCATAGTCAGTGCCGTGGGTGAACTGGAAGAGTATATGCTTTCCAGGGATAAGGTGCTTCTTGATCCAGATTATATTTTTGTTGATATTACAAAAAAGGAAGCCAGTTTGTTATATCTGCCGGTGGATGAGTTTGAACAGGTGATTACCGTAGAGGAATTCCTTCTATATTTTATATCTCATATGAGATTTAAAATAGATAAGGATGTTTCTTATGTGGCAAAGCTGATCCATTTTCTGAACCAGACGAAAGCATGGGAATTTCAAGAGTTGGAGCGGTACATTAAGAAACTGCTGGAGGAAAAGAATGGAGCTGATACTTCTGAACCGGAAAGGCAGAGAAGCAATCGTCCTATAGCCGGACTGGGAGATGATCGGAGAGTGATCGAAACAGTTCCTGCATCTAATCAGAGTATGTTGTCATCTGACAGAGTACTGCCCCCGGAGCCGCAGAATTACGTCGGAGGGAATAGTGCTTTGCAAGAGAATGTCGGGAATATCAAGTTGGCAATGGCTCCTCAGGACAATGTAATGCCGGCAGAGCCAGAAGAGGAAGGAAAGAAAAAGAAGGGCTGGTTTGGAAAACGGGAAAAGAAGGAAAAGGAGCCTAAGAAGGCAAAAGGAGGAATTAGTCTGCCTGGAATGGAGGTACCAGGAATGGCAGTACCGGGAATGTCGGTTCCGGGAAAGCAGCAGCCTGAGGTGGTTTTAAATGTAAACGAAGAAGGCCAGTATCTGCAGGAGCAGGCAGCACCGGAGGAGAAAAAGAAGGGACTGTTCCATTTTGGTAAGAAAAAGAAAGAAGAAAAAGCACAGGAAATATCACCGTTTGAGAACGGATCTATGGCGGTTCCGGGAGCTGGTGCCGGATCGATACCGGGATCTGCCGGGGGCAGAATGGTATTTCCGCAGACATCGCCTATGCAGAGTTCCGCATCTATGGCAGGAAATGTAGCTTTGTACTCTCAGGTACAGCAGGAGGCTGCGGCGTCTTCTTATAGCCAATCGGGAGTGGCACCGGGATATCAGCAGGAGAGAGAAGGGGCAACAGTATATATGGGCCGCGGAAGCAGTGATGATGATAATAAGACAGTGATTATGGGGGGCGGAAAAGAGTATGGTTCTACGGTAATTTTAGGCGGTGGAAGCAGCCAGATGACAGGCCAGGTTCATCGTGTAGTCAGATTGACCAGAAGAAGAACGGGGCAGAGCATGATGATCAATAAAGAGATATTTCATATTGGCCGTGAAGCCAGCTTTGTAGATTTCTATATTGGAGATAACCAGGCAATCGGAGCGATTCATGCAGATATATTCGCAGATGATGGACAGTATTTTGTCAGTGACCGTAATTCTGTAAATCATACATATTTGAATGGTACCATGGTGGCAGCGGGACAGCCTCAGCTTTTGAAGAGCGGAGATGTTATTTCACTGGCAGATGAGGATTTTGACTTTATTATCAGCTAATGAAGGATTCAGTTGACGAAGAGTTCAGTTCATGAGGAATAAGGTATGAAATTTATTTATTCCTGTCATACAGACATCGGAACAATGCGAGAAGTAAATCAGGATGCTCTAGTGATTAAAAACATCCGGCAGAGAGGTCATACCGTGCTGTTGGCAGCGATCTGTGATGGTGTGGGCGGTTTGAATCAGGGAGAGGTGACCAGTAGGAAAACAGCAGAGATGCTGTCTGACTGGTTTGATTACGAACTTCCCCAGATCATGGCCAGTGATCGGATGGATGAAATTATTGTATACCGCTATCGGCAGGTGATTGCGGATATCAATAAAGAGATTTATTTTGGAAATATGCGGAGCCGGATTTCCAGCGGAACTACGCTGAGCACCCTGCTTCTGTGGGATTATCATTATCTGATCGGCCATGTGGGAGACAGCCGGATCTATTCCATAGGGGAATATCCAAGGCTGCTGACCAGAGACCATTCCTGGGTGGAACAGGAGATAAGGCTTGGTCATATGACAGCGGAAGAGGCAGCGGAGGATTCCCGGCGGAATGTGATTTTAAAATGTATTGGTGCTGATCAAGATGTGGAACCAGATATGCTGGAGGGAAATGTGGAGGAGCCGATGGTATTTCTGCTCTGCACAGATGGATTCTGGCATTATGTAAGGGTCTCAGAATGGATGCAGTATTTTTCACCGGAAGTGGCTGCTTCAGAAAATGTCTTGAGCAGCCATCTGTACTATATGACAGAACAGGTAAAGCGGCGGGGAGAGACCGATAATATTACTGCAATCGCGATCAGGATTGTCTGAATTGGAGGAGCTATGGAGTATTCTATTTTGACGAAAACAGGAGACCGGGAGATTAATGAGGATTCCGTCGGAGCCGTAGTGACAGAGCAGGGATTTTGCTGCCTGGTGGCAGATGGTTTAGGAGGCCATGACCGGGGAGAAGTGGCATCTGCACTAGTAAAGAAGACGGGAATTGAGCTTTTTGAAACGATGGGCCGGGAGGATACATTATCTTTAAAGGATTTTTTAGATCGCTGTTTTACAGAGGGCCAGTCGTGTCTTCTGGAAAAACAGAAAAGCGCAGACAGTGAGATGAAAACGACACTGGTGGTTCTGGCAGGAGTGAAGGGCAGTCTTCAGTGGGGGCATATCGGAGATTCTCGTCTGTATTATTTTAAAAATGGCAGGATGATGCTGCATACATTGGATCACAGCGTACCTCAGATGCTTGTGAGAACCGGAGAAATTAAGGAAAAGGATATTCGTGGCCATGAGGACAGGAATCGCCTGCTCCGCGTAATGGGAAATGTCTGGCAGTTGCAGAAGTATGAATTGGCAGAGCCAATCCGGGAAGAGGAAGGGCAGGCGTTTTTGCTGTGCAGCGACGGTTTTTGGGAGCTGATTGAGGAAAAACAGATGGTGCACTTTCTGAATCAGGCAGAATCTCCGAAGCATTGGCTGGAGCTGATGGAAGAAGCGATTTTGAAAAACGGCCAGGGGAAAAATATGGATAATTACAGTGCGGCTGCGGTATTTTTCGGTAAGGCCGGAAAGAGAAAGAAATTTTTTGGGATTTTTTAGTTATAAATGTTACGGGAGGATGAAGGGAAAGTCATGAAGATACGCTGCATGAACTGCATGAAAGAATATGACAGCAGTGCAGGATGCTGTCCTGTATGCGGATTTGTGAGAGGAACGCCGCCTAAGGAAATCTGTCATCTGTATCCGGAGGTTGTACTGGCAGAGCGTTATATTGTAGGAACGGTGGTTGCTTATGGCGGATTTGGTATTCTATATCGTGCGTGGGATATGAAGCTGCAGGTCATGGTTGCGGTGAAGGAGTATTTTCCGTCTAACTATGTCAACCGGAATCCTGGAGAAAAAGAGATATTCATTTACACCAGCAGAAAACAGGGAGAGTTTCAGGACGGTTTAAAGGGATTTCTCGATGAGGCAAGAAATACAGCAAAATTCAGCAGCCATCCCAACATTGTAAATGTATACGATTATTTCCAGGAAAACGGTACGGCCTATATGGTAATGGAATATATGGACGGTATCACTCTGAAACAGTATACGAAGCAGCAGGGAGGGAAGCTTAGTTGGCAGCAGGCAGTGGAGATCCTGACCAGCATTTGTGATGACCTGCAAGTGGTACATGAAGCAGGGATTCTACATCGTGATATCAGTCCAGATAATATTATGCTGTGCAAGGACGGGACGATCAAGCTGTTTGATTTTGGAGCAGCGCGTTTTTCTGATGTGGATCATGAGGTGACGCGGACGATTATCCTGAAAATCGGATTTGCACCTCCTGAGCAGTATCGTGCAAAGAGCAGGCAGGGGGCATGGACGGATATCTATGCGCTTGGAGCAACCTTATACCGTACGATTACGGGAATCCTGCCGGATGAATCTGTAAATCGCCAGGAATCCCTTCTGAAGAATAAGAAGGATACTCTGGTGCATCCAAAGGCATTAGTTCCTGAGATTCCTGATTATCTGGATATTGCGATCTGCAGAGCCATGGCAATTCAGCCGGAGCTGCGTTTTAAAAACACGGTTCAACTCAAGGATGCTTTGCTGAACAGGAAGCAGTACGTGGAACTGGAAAAGGAGCTGGACAAACGTAAGAAACGCCGGAAACTGGGAATCGGACTGGTGACAGCGGCTGCGGCAGCAGGTATCGCCGGGTGTATTTTCTACTATCAGAGCCGTCAGAATCAAACCATGCTGAAAGGAGCAGGAGTGACTGTATGGGTTCCGGTGAAAGAAGGAGAGGATGTGTCGAAACAGCAGGCTCTGATGGATAGCATGCTTGAGGAATTCCGGTTGGATTATCCGGAGGTAAGCATTGATGTGAGCTGTATGGAAGAGGCAGCTTATGAAGATCGTCTCGCAGAAACTGCCAGAACCGGTGAGGGTTTTCCTACATTATATGAAAGCACAAGGATAGCAGTAGCAGAAGACCGAAAAGCGGATCTGTCAGAGGTACTGGAGCTGGTAGACTCTGATGAGTATTATGGACTGGATCGAAAGTATCTGGGAGAAACGAAAGTAGAGCAAATTCCCCTTGGAATGCATATGGCGGTAGTATATGTGAATACGCAGATGACTGCCGTCGATGACGGAACGCAGAACGATATGGCAGCCTTTCTGAACGGAGAATGCCGTATGGCCGTTGCGGATTCCGGTGATTACACGCAGGTACAGGCAGGCCTTCCGGGAATTTATACCGTGGTGCCTCTGCCGAAAGAGCAGATTATAGCATGTTATGATCGGATGTGGTCAGTGGATTCCAAGGCGAAGTCTCTGGACCAGGAGGCAGCGAAGCGGATTCTGTATTATTTCCTGGGAGAAACGACACAGGATGTATTGTATCTCCAGAATGAAGGAGCGCTGCCGGTAAATAAAAATGAGTTTGAAACTTACTTGGAGATCAATCAGGAGCTTTCCTTTTTGAAAGAGCAGCTGGATGCAGGGGCAATTTTGAATGTGATGGAAGTATCTGAGTATCAGGCACGCATGGACTCCTGTTATACAGAGCTGCTAGTGGATGATCAGGCTATGGCAGAGATAGAAGAGCAGCTTGACGGAGGGGAAGAGTGATGAAAAATTTATGTATGGGCTGTATGGAGCCTTTAGAGGACGAGAAAGATGTGTGTCCCCACTGCGGTTATAAAGTGGGAACAGCACCGCTGGAGGCCTGTCATATCACGCCGGGGACGGTGCTGGAAGATCGGTACATTATTGGCCGTGTGCTTGGCTTTGGCGGATTTGGTGTCACATATCTGGGGTTTGATACCAAATTGAATAAGAAAATTGCGGTAAAGGAATATCTTCCGGGAGAATTTTCCACGAGAATGCCGAATCAGGTGCGGCTGACGATCTATACGGGCGATAAAGAGGAGCAGTTCATGATCGGTCGCGAAAAGTTTATTGATGAGGCTAGGCGGCTGGCAAAATTTCAGAATGTACCGGAAGTCGTGCATGTATTTGATTGCTTTGAGGCAAATCAGACTGCGTATATTGTGATGGAATATCTGGAAGGTGAAACCTTGAAGACCAGGTTGGAGAAAAACGGTGCTATGAGTGTGGAGCAGGCACTGCCGATTCTGTTTGATGTGCTTCATGCGCTGGAAGCAGTGCATGAGGAGGGAATCTTACATAGAGATGTGTCGCTGGATAATATTTTTATTACGAAGGAGGGCCAGGTAAAGCTGTTGGATTTCGGTGCGGCACGTTTTGCCACAACAACGCACAGCAGGAGTCTTACGGTTTTGATTAAGCCAGGCTTTGCCCCCGAAGAGCAGTACCGCAGCCGTGGTGATCAGGGGCCATGGACAGATGTATATGCAACCGCAGCCACGTTTTATAAAATGATTACAGGTATAACACCAGAAGACGCTTTGGAGCGTTCCGTTCGGGATACGGTCAAAGAGCCGTCAAGGCTGGGAGTCAAGATCGGCCCAAATACAGAAGCGGCTCTGATGAACGCCATGAACATTAAGATTGACGGCCGAACTTCATCTGCCAGACAGTTTGAAGAGGAACTTCTGGCAAATGTCGTAAAGCGTGTGGTGGTGAAAAAACAGCGGCTTGATGTGGGCCGCTGGCCGTTGGGGGTGAAGGTAGCTGCCGGAGCTGCTGCGGTCGGAATTGGCATTTTTGCTGTATTGGTTGCAACCGGATTTATTAAATTCAACAGTGAAGGATGGTCCAGTATTTCTGTTCCGGAAGGAAAAACTCGGGTACCGAATGTGGTAAACGAAGAGATGGAAACGGCGATTGATCGGGGAGAGCAGGCCAAGCTGACCGTGCAGGTATATGACAAGCAGTACAGTGATACAATCCCTGAAAACAAGGTGCTTTCTCAGACTATTCAGAGAGGTACGGTTGTTGATATCAACGAGGTGCTGGGAATTATCATCAGTGCAGGTATTGAGAAGACATATGTGCCGAATGTAATCGGAGTACAGTCAGAGGCAGCTATTCAGCGGCTGAAAGATGCCGGACTTGTAGTGTCTTCGAAAGAAGAGGAGTATCGGGCGGCTCCGGGAACCATCGGGTGGCAGAGCCTCGCAGCAGATACGGAGACAGATACGGGAACTGAGATTGAAATTATTATTTCACAGGGCATTAAAGGAGGCGATTCTTCCAAAACAGAGATGGTAGATGATCTGGCGGGTATGGATTATGAAACCGCAGCAGAGGAAATGCTGGGGAAATATCTTTATCTGGTAAATATCGGAGGAGAGTACAATGATGAGATTCCGGCAGGAGGAATTATCAGCCAGGAACCGGAGGCTGGAACAGCGCTGAATCAGAATTCGAATATTTCTGTTATTGTCAGTCTTGGACGTGAAATGATCAACGTACCAGATGTACAGTACAAGACGCAGACAGAGGCCGAGCAGATGCTTGCAGACAGTGGACTGACAGTTGAGATCCGCCAGGAGGCGAACGCTTCTGTAGCAGCCGGAAATGTAATTCGTCAGGAACTTGCAGCTGGAGAACGTGTTGAGAAGGGATCTTCCATCGTAATTTATATCAGTACCGGGGCACCGGCACAGAGACCGGTGAACCAGGGCAACACAGGCGGTAATGCAGGAGGCAATACAGCAC
>JAUNON010000020.1 GCA_030537145.1 Lachnospiraceae bacterium
CAGGAAGTGCTCACAAACACCGGATACAGAGCTTTGCAAATGAGATTTTGCGGCAACCCCTTGCAAATTTCTTTAATTGTAGAGAAATTATCTCTTGGATAAGTACAGATGCCGTAAAATCAAGGCTTTCCATACTATTTGTAAGCAACACGTAAGAAGTTCAGTTATCTGTACAAAATGAACAAACTGAACCGTTTTTTATGTATCAATCTCATTCATCAACACATTTCTATGTGTTTCTTCAAATGTTTTCAGTGCCTTTTTATGTATTCCCAAAACATAATTATAAGACCTCTGCATTTCAGCAGATGCTTGCTTGATGGTTTTTTCTTGCACATAAACTTTAAACAGTATTTGCATATATTCAGCATTACGCAGAGATTGAATCTGTTTTATTACTTCCTGTTGTTTCCGAAAAAGAGCGTTGATTTCTTCATCAATCTTTGTTCCAATATCAGCCGCTTTTGAAGCATTATCTCCTACCCGGTCAGGTGTTCCGCTCATTTGCACCTTTACCGGATTGACTGTCGCCGTTATAGAAGTAGCCATTTCTAAATACATTTGTCTTTGTTCCTGAAGCTGGCTGATTTTAGTTTTCATTGTCTGCATTTCTGATAAATACTGTTTTGCGGTCATGCCTTTAGTCCCTTTCATTCAAAATCTGTTCCAGTTCTGCGATCTTCTTTTCCTGATCATCCGTCCTAATACCACTCAAAATCACATTACAGGTTGCGGTAATACTGTTGGCAGTCTTGGTGTCAAGTTCGCCCTTATATGTCATATTTGCCACCTTTGCAAGTGCTTTCCTGATATTGTCCGGGGTATCAAGTTTCAAGTTGCGTTTCGCCATCTAATCACCTTCCAGCGTATCAATAATAATCGTTACATCCCTGTCATTTGGGTGCTTTTCACTCAATTCCTGCAATGCTTCAACGGCATCATTTACAGAGTCACAAATGCACTTTGCTATTGTCAGTTTACAACCCGGCTTATTTCTTGGAATGTAATTCCACAACTGTCCGTATGCTTCCCATTTTCCACCGTCAACAGGGTAAACCATACCCAAAGAAAACCTTAATTCAGTAGTTCCGCATACCTTTTTTGCTTTGATAATTAACCTGTCTAAATGCTTCATCTGTTCCACCTTTCAAAAATGCCCCCGGTAAGGAGAAGACCGGGAGCATTTACCAAAATAAAGATATTATGCCGTTGGAGTTGTAGTAGCTGCCTGATAATAAATAGCTTTCGCCTTATTGTCCAGTACAAACGCATCATAGCAAATGCGACCTTCCACCAATGAACCGCTGATTCCGGGCGGATCCTGATGGATTTTGTAATCTTCCAGTTTTGTCGGTGCTACCGTTGCAACCGGGTGAGCGACCATAAAGCCGAAGTTTTCAGGAAGTCTTGCAGCGGGAACCTTGATCACATTTGCACCATCAATCATACCAATAACACCCTTGATTCTCAATTCATTGGAAATATCCGTTTCCATGACAATATCTTTGCACTGCTTCATCAGCAGGTAAATATCAGGAGTGACAACAATAACCCTTCCAGTTTCCGGTACATCCGCATTGTCAAGTGCAGCATTACCCTTGATGATCTCCAAATAAATATTATCTTTGGTGAGTTCTACTGCATCCGGTTTTGTTCCTGCCTTGGCAGTCATAACACCGTACACATAAGAATCAATTTCAGGAATAACAACTTCACGCTGCTGCCTTTCCAGTGCAGAAGCTGCCTGAACCTGCTGCTTTGTTTCATCCGTATCGAGTTTATCAATAGCGAATGTAAAAGAACGGTCTTTTGTCAGTGTCATTTCTTCCGTCACTGCATCCAACCCCTGCACCTGCCCATACCGGGAGTTATTTGCCCCGGTTCCGGCTCGATCATAGTCGTTCATTTCCGCTGTAGTTACTTTATACACCTTGATAGTGTGTGCCCCTGTCCAATCAAAATCATTGTTTGTCAGGAGGGATTTCTTACTTTCCGCTGTGAATTTTTCATCAACATACGGTTCAAATTTACTTGCTAACTGAATAGCCATATTCTAAACACCCTTTCTATTTCAACCCCATCGCCTTTCTTAATGGGTCACCCGTCAGCGCATTGCTGATGCCACTCGGCAAGGGGTTTTCTATAATCTTTCTCGTTGTTTTGTCCTGTTCAGTGTTCGCTGAACCTTCCTTGAAACCTCTGGTTTTGTCAATTACATCAATAGCAGCTTTCAAGGATTCTTCATCAGAATACCGAAGGACATCTGCTAAATTTTTAGGAAGCCCCCGCTCTGACAATAATTCTTTCGCCCTGATCTGCATTTCCCTTTGGTTCAATTCTTTTTCCCTTTTGTCAAATTCAGATGCCCGGCTTGCCCGATCTTCTGCCAGACGCTTACTGACAATAGCGTTCACCTGCTCCTGTGTAAAGGTTTTTTCCTGCTGCTGTTCCGTTGCAGTCCCGGTTGTGTTCTGATTTTCCATATCTTTACCCTTTCTGTTTTACGTCTCCGGTAGACTATTTTTTTTCAAATAAATAAGGCATGAGATAACCAAAAGAATCAGTTATTCCCATGCCTTGATTTCAAGACTAACACCGTTCCGGTGCGGTACTCATGCCATATTTATTTACAGCAAGAATACCATATATAGGGGGTATAGTCAAGAAAAATCGCTTATTTTGCGGTGTTTCCAGTTCTTGGAACCGTCAAAACCGTATGCAAAAACCCGTCTTTCGGTGCAGTTTCACGCACTTTCGTATCAGGAAACAGCCTTTTTACCGCCGCTTCATGCAATAATTTCTTGTCATGCTCATTCTCTGAATATGTAACTCTAATCTTCATTTTAAATCACCTTCCTGACCTCATATAACGCTCATATATCAATTTTTATCTGATACTTGATAAAATGGTCAGTCACATGGTAAACTATGGTTGTTCAGGTCATATGTTTATCATGTGACAAGCTCTTATGTAATTTCTGATTATATGAGGGCTTTTCTATTTGGTATCATTGAATATTTCATTGTTTTTCTGCAAATAGTCAAATGCAGCATCAATCACAACTGAAACGTCTATACCGTCTAAAATCAATTCTTCGCACCCAACCAAACACATGACAGTTCTTAAAATCTCCATTGCTTTCATGTTGTTATCATCCAGTTGGTCTATAATTTCATTAGTAAATTTCATAATCAATCCTCTCTTTCTTAATATCCCAGCAATCCTCTGAGGAAAAAATACACCAATCTGATTTTTCTTTCATCTACCTTGTCTAACATTTCAATAATCTGATTTTTCATCTTCCTGCTCTCCCTAATATCCTTTACAATCGTTAGCGTGCCTGATTGCGTTTTGTAATAATTTCAGAGAAATGCTCATATCCTCAATCTGATCTACCGCATCTTTAAAAGCACATTCACCTTTTCTGTACCAAGCACAATCTTTCCTGCAATCCTGCTGTGTTAATGGACAAAACATAATTTTCACCTGTCTTTCCTGTCAGGTAGAAGAACAGTAGTAGAAGAACTAAATTTTTATATTATATTTATATTTTTGACTTTTGTAAAAATCAGAAAAATATCTATATAAAGAATTAAGAATAACTTCTACCAACTTCTACCGCCCTATAAATAAAGGCTTTTTTACTTCTACCCCACCTTTTACTAACTTCTACTTTTCTTCTACCTCTACATAAATCTGCAAATTATTACCTTTGATCTTCTACTGTTTCGTTGCTGTTCTCAAAATCTGATTGACTGATTTTGAAAATGTTATTTTTGATACAGGTTTTTGAAAACCGTTTTCTGCACAAAATACCTGATACCGCTTATACACATCAGAAGTCAATTCATTGATGATACTTTCTTTCCCTACATCCTCAATAAATGCAAGGATGGGATTGTTTTCTTTTTCATAGCTTTCCTTCTGCTGTTCTGTTTTTGCTGTAACTGTGAAACTTTTTCTTTCAAGCACATCTGCCAGACCATATAAAGCGCACTGTATAAAATATTCCATGTTTTCAGGCTGTTCCAGTTTGTACTTGATAAACGGGTCAAAGTCAGGAGAATCCGCTGTAAACTTCCCATTCAGGGGAATCAGCAGCAATCGTCTTAATACTGCCCCGGTTTTATCCTTCATCCGGGGAATATCGTTTGCAGAATAAATGTGCATTGCATACGGTGCAAAGTTTATTGCCGGGATTCCCTTTTGTTCTGCCTTGATTACTTCCCCAGTAACCATCTTTTTCAGTATGGAAGTATCTGCAATATACTCGCTAGAAATATCATCCCCTATGTTCGCAAGTTTCCCATACAGCATTATTGTTGAAAATCTGTCTTTCAGTTCTCCCAGATCAAGAGCCGAATAGTTTTCCTTTCCCAACATACTCTGAACCATGTGGAGAAATGTACTTTTTCCGTTGTTCTTGTCACCTACTAAGATAGCGGCTTTACCTCCACCAAGCGCAGCAGAACGGTACAAGCAAGCCCCGGCTACTTCTTCCAGTAAATTCCTTATATCTGTGTCACCACAGGAAAGTTTATTAAGCACACTGTCAACCAAGTCCGATTTTGCATCAGGGTTGTAATTCCAAGGTATTTTGTTGGTGATCAGATATTCAGGACTAAACTGCCCCAAACTATCCGTATCTACATTATAAATACCGTTTTTAAATGCAATCAAATTCAGATCTGTCTTCTGTTCTTCCTCAACACACACCACATTCAAATAACTGATCACTTCATTTCTTTGATTTCTGGTCAGGGAAGATATTTCTTTCAGTATTGCCCTTTCAATCGCATCATAACCGGGTAT
This sequence comes from Lachnospiraceae bacterium, assembly GCA_030537145.1. Taxonomy (GTDB): domain Bacteria; phylum Bacillota; class Clostridia; order Lachnospirales; family Lachnospiraceae; genus Merdiplasma. The sequence continues at coordinate 4,814 of JAUNON010000020.1, forward strand.
ATAAACACCATCCTCATACACATGAAGTTGACCATTAATTTTCTTAACGTGGTACTGCTTCCTGATATGCTCTGCAAATTGATCATGAGAAAACTTACTCTTTTGGAAGAAAACCGACTTTTTAAACGCTTCATCACGCAAGATCACATCAAGTTCCTTTTCTTCCAGTGGTTCAGAAAGTACATACTGATTTAAAATCCTGATACATTCTTTGATTTCATCAACTGCAAGACCATTGTTCTGCAAAGTCAGAATATAAGAAAATAACGTACTGTTCCTACCGTCACCCTCACCCATATTTGCAAAATCTATACTACACTTTGGCAGCGGTGTGAAATACTTCGGCATTTCCTGATAAGGCTGTTTATTATAAAACGGAATCCGTTCTACACCATTAAACTTTAGGCACTCTCCCGGAAGTGAATACCCCGGATGAAAGTCTACTACAACACCACAGGCAAGCATCACTTTATCAGCTTTTTTCAATGATGTATTACTGTTAATCATCAGTACATGAATACCCCTGCCACCTTCCCTATCAGTCATATAGCAAGCCAGTCCTTCCCCCTGGATGATATTCTGCAAATTCTTATTATGAGGTTCTTCATCCGCATCAATAAGCACTGTGTTAGCGTTCATTATACCGCTGAAACTATCAAATTCGTTCACTTCCGCAAGAGATACTATCTGTGAATTTCTTCCGGGAAACTTTTTTCCTTTTTGATTCTTCACAAAACCTTTATAAAGCCCTGTTTCGTCAAAATCTATCACTGTTCAATCTCACCACCTTCCTGTATAAATTTTTATAAATAGCACATTCCTTTGTCTTGGGTTACATCTTCTTAGGTGCTGCAACACCTGTACCGATAGCAGCCCTTTTATAAAAATTGTGTGTTGGGTATGCTTCTTTCAAGTGGGTCATACATTCCACCGGGTATATTAGAAATCAGGAATACCGCTAAACCCTTATCAGATTTCACACTAAAATCTGCAAACTTGCTGACCTACTAGGGATTTTTAAAGCGTTCATTCACCCTGAACCGCTGAACAGTTTCACATTAAAACTGAACAAAACTTGTTGACCGACACCAAACACACAAATCTTATAAAAAGACTGCTACTGGTACAAATTAACTTTTGTCCAGATCAATTAACTGTTCAACTGGCACATTTAAAGCCTTTGCAATCTTACCCGCTGTTGATTCTGAACAGGATTTTCCATTTTTAATGAAATTGATAGTCGCTCTTGAAACTCCGGATAATTCAGAAAGTTTCGTTTGCGTCAAATCCTGCTTTGTCAATTCTGTCACAAGTCTAATTCTATTGATCCTCATAACACCCTCCTTTCTTTTCAAAATTGAAAATTTTTATTGACATTTATATAATAATTCTCTATAATGAAAATGTCAAGTGTTTTTCATAAAATTATTTTCAATTTTGAAAATTTATGGTATGCTATTTGTGGAGGTGAAACCTATGGGAGTTAATGAACTTGTACAAATAGGAACCAGAATTAAGCAGTTGCGCAAAGAAAAAGGGTTAAAACAAAAAGATTTAGCCGATAGGACACAGATTCCCTATAGTACATTTGCTAACTATGAAAATAATAAGAGGGAACCAAGCCAAGAACAAATCAAAAAAATTGCTGTTGCACTTGGTGTTTCTGAATATGAATTACTTGGAATTTCTACAGAGCAGTTATTACAGCCCCTAAAAGATGAAGCTACCCTTTTGAGTTATCTTTCTTCTATAGGGATTGAATATATTGATAACCTCTATTCTGAATATGGTGAATATGATCGGGGGGTATATTGGAAATCAGAAAATATAACCATTCCCTTAACCAAAGAAGAATTTGAAATCTTCAAAAAAAATGTTCAAGAAGATGTTGAGAAAGAACTTGAAAGGATGAAGCAATTTAAAAAAATATAACGCTAAAAAACCGCCCCGGTTGCAGCCAGAACGGTTTGAATAGATGTAACCCATAAACCTATATAAAGGAATATGCGATACTTCCAAGACAAAATTAGTATAGCACATTCCTTTGTTAAATGCACCATTTTTTAGAAAGGATGTGCTTATTTTATGAAACTGCCAAACGGTTACGGGTCTGTTTACAAGCTACCGGGCAACAGACGCAAACCTTGGGCGGTAAGAATTACCGTATCAAGGACGGAAGATCAGAACGGAACACACTGGAAATACAAATATTTGGGATATTATGAAACCCAAAGTGAAGCCTTAGTTGCCTTGGCACACTTTAATGAAAATCCCTATGATCTGGATGCAAACAAGATCACCTTTGCAGAGGTATTTGAAAAATGGTCTGCTGAACATTTTCCCAAGATCAGCAAATCAAATGTGCATGGCTACAATGCTTCATATAAGCTATGTGAGCCAATATATACCATGCGTTTCAATGACATAAAGAAAAACCACCTGCAAGGCATTGTTGACGATTGTGGAAAGAATTACCCCACATTGAAAAAGCTAAGAGTTCTGTTCAGTGTACTATATAAATTTGCTTTGGAAAATGACATTGTATCAAAGGATTATTCCCAGTATGTTGACATAAACCAGTACAGAGATCGCAACCCAAACAAATATGACAGAAAGCCCTTTACCAAAAAAGAAATTGATACTGTCTGGAAATGGAAAGACAGCAATGAATATGTATCTGTCATTCTCATGTTAATCTATAGCGGTTGCCGTATTTCCGAATTGCTTGATCTGAAAAAAGAAAATGTAAATCTATCAGAAAGATGGTTTGATATTGTTGCTTCAAAAACAGATGCAGGTATCAGGAAAGTTCCGATTGCAAGGAAAGTTCTTCCACTCTTTGAATACTGGTACAACAAAAATGATTGTGAATACCTACTGTCTACCTCAGACGGTGAACACTTCCTTTACCGCAATTATTATGACAGCTATTGGACTTCCCTGATCAATCAGATCGGCATGAACCACAAGCCCCATGACACCCGGCATACCTGTGTTACCATGCTGACGGCTGCCGGAGTGGATGATAAGATCATAAAGAAAATTGTTGGTCATAAAGGGCAAGGGGTAACAGAAATTGTCTACACCCATTTTGAAATTCAACAGCTTATTGAAGCAATAGACAAGATATAAAAGAAACCCCGGAACTTCATATTCCGGGGTATTTCTATGCTTATTTTGTAAGCAACCTGTGAGCAACGTGTAAGAAACCGCACATAATCTGTGCAAGTCGCACAAGGCTGAACACGCTGAACTTTCGGTATTTTTCCACTTTTGAAGTAGTGAAAAATTATCTCTTGGAGAACTGCGGAGCGCGGCGTGCGGCTTTGAGACCGTATTTCTTACGCTCTTTCATACGCGGATCACGTGTCAGGAAACCTGCTGCCTTCAGAGTGGGTCTGTACTCTGCATCTGCCTGAAGCAGTGCTCTGGAAATACCATGTCTGATTGCACCGGCCTGACCGGTGGTTCCGCCGCCATGTACATTTACCAGCACATCGAACTTATCGACTGTCTCGGTAGCTGCCAGCGGCTGACGTACGATTACCTTTAAGGTATCAAGACCGAAATAGTCATCAATGTCTCTTTTATTAATCGTGATCTTACCAGTACCGGGTACCAGGTAAACACGTGCGATGGATTTCTTTCTTCTTCCTGTTCCGTAGAATTTTTCTGTAGCCAATGTTCCTTACCTCCCTCTTAGAATGTCAGCGCTTCCGGCTTCTGAGCCTGATGTTTGTGCTCCGGACCAGCGTATACGAAAAGCTTTTTATACATCTCTCTTCCCAGGGGTCCCTTCGGGAGCATACCTTTCACTGCCAGCTCTACAACCTTTTCCGGCTTCTTTGCCATCATCTCACGCAGGGTAGCTTCCTTCATGCCGCCTACGTAGTCAGAATGATGATAATAAATCTTCTGATCCAGCTTCTTTCCGGTTACTTTTACCTTCTCTGCATTTACGATGATCACATAATCACCGGTGTCAATGTGGGGAGTAAAAGTAGGTTTATTTTTTCCTCTTAAGATCTTAGCAGTTTCAGATGCAAGACGGCCTAAGGTAAGTCCTTCAGCATCAACTACATACCATTTTCTTTCAATCGTTGATGGACTAGCCATATAACTCTTCATTGGTTTTCCTCCTTAAAATCGTTATAAAACTTCTGACGCTGGGCTGGCAGAGGCTTATTTCCGTCCTCCCAAATAAAAATTAGTTTATGGTAAAATGTTCTACCGGGGCTTTGGCTTGAACATTTACATACATAACAAAGCTGTGGCCGCACTCGGTCACACTGAATCATTATATTATACCTGTCCTGGCGTGTCAACAGATTTTTCCTATTTTGAGGCCACTTTTTGTAACAGTTCAGCCCTCTCCCGCTCTTCCGGGAACAACCCAAGCGGGACTACAAATATTCGATCTTCACCAGGGTCAATCCCTCCGGCCGGGCTGTTTCACCGGCCCGGCTGCGGTCCTTTGCCTCCAGGATCCGCTGCATTTCCTCCGGCTCCAGCATCCCGCTCCCTACCCGCAGCAATGTACCGGTAATAATGCGCACCATATTATACAGAAAGCCGTTTCCCGTGATGCGGATCGTAATCATATCCCCCTGCCGTTCCACCGTAATCCCGTATATGGTGCGGACACGGTCCGGCACCTCCGGCCGGTTCGTACAAAAGCTGGTAAAATCATGGGTTCCCACCAGGCAGTCCGCCGCCTGCTGCATCCGTTTTTCGTCCAGCTTCCAATAATAGAACAGTGAATAGAGCCGCTCACAGGGATTCGGAAATTTCCGGTTGCAGATCCGGTATTCATACGTTTTCCTGGTTTCACAAAAGCGGGGGTGAAAATCAGGGGCTGCCTCCTCCGAACACTGTATCCGAATATCCGCCGGAAGCCTGGTATTCATGGCATAGGAAATTTTTTCCGCCGGCATACGGGCATTCGTATCGAATACGGCCACATTCCCCAGGGCGTGTACCCCCGCATCCGTGCGGCTGGCTCCGATCACCCGGATTTCTTCTCCCAAAAGCTCCGACAAATGCCGGTTTAATTCCGCCTCTATGGTATTCCCGTTTGGCTGTACCTGCCAGCCGCAGTAATTCGTACCGTCATAGGCTACCGTCAATTTCACTCGTTTCATGCTCGTTCCTCTGCTTTCCGGCGCCTGCGGCCGCACCGCAGGCCGCTTTCCTTTGAATTGCTCTACCACACCGCCGGAAGCGTAATTTTCACAAAATAATTGGCCAGAAACATGGCCGTCAGATAAGCAGCCAGAATCAAATACGCAGCCTTGTCTCTGCGCTGATATTCCAGCGGACGCATCTTTGTCCTGCCTTCTCCTCCGTGATATCCCCTGGCCTCCATGGCCATAGCCAGATCATTGGCTCTGCGGAAAGCAGAGATAAACAGCGGCACCAGCAGCGGCACCAGACTTTTCACCTTTTGAATCAGATTTCCGCTATCAAAGTCAGCTCCTCTGGACGTCTGCGCTTTCATAATGCGGTCCGTCTCATCCATCAATATGGGGATAAAACGCAGGGCAATGGACATGATCATCGCAATCTCATGCACTGGAACATGAAACCATTTCAAAAATCCTAACCCCTTTTCCATCCCGTCCGTCAGATGATTGGGGGTAGTAGTCAATGTCATCAGAGAAGAGCCCAGCACCAGATAAATCAGGCGGACTGCCATACGAATGGCTATTTTTGTGCCTTCTACTGTAACCGTAATTTTCCAGATCCGAATCAGAGGCGTCCCCGGCGTCAGAACCATATTAAAGACAAGGGTAATCATCATCAGAACGAAAATCGCCTTCAGCCCCTTTGTCATAAACCGGAGCGGCACCTTTGACAGTTTAATAACGGATACCAAAAACAGGGTAGCCACCAGGTAGCAGCTAACCGATTGAAAAACAAACAATGATAGAATAAATAGAATCGTACCTAACAGCTTTACCCGGGGATCCAGCTTATGCAAAACCGAATCTGCCGGATAATACTGGCCTAGTGTAATGTCTTTCAGCATTTTTTATTCATTCCTCTCAGCTTTTCCGGTGCAGCGCATCCAGAATCGCCCGCTTTGCCTCCGCAATCGTAGTAACCGAAGAATCGATATCCCAGCCCTTCGCTTTCAGCGCCTGCATTACATAAGTCACCTGGGGAACCGCCAGGCCCACTGCCTCCAGCTCCCGATCATGGGCAAACACTTTTCCCGGAATATCATCCAGCAATATCCTTCCCTCATTCATCACCACGATCCGGTCCACATAATTAGCCACATCCTCCATACTGTGGGAAACCAGGATAATCGTTATATTTTGTTCCCGATGCAGCGCCGCCGCCAGATTCAGGATCTCATCCCGCCCCTTCGGGTCCAGACCGGCTGTGGGCTCATCCAGCACCAGCACCTGGGGATGCATCGCCAGAATTCCTGCTATCGCCGCCCGGCGCTTCTGTCCGCCGGACAATTCAAAGGGCGACTTTCTATAATAGCTTTCGTCCAAATGTACCTGCCGCAGCGCCTCTCTGGCACGTTCCTCGATCTCCTCCCGGGGCAGCCCCTGATTCTTCGGGCCGAAGCACACATCCGTAAATACATCCATCTCAAACAACTGCTGCTCCGGATACTGAAACACTACGCCCACCCGGCTGCGCAGCTTTTTCATATCATATCCCTCTGCGTAGATATTCTCTCCATTATAAAGGATCCGCCCGGAGGTGGCCCGTATCAGCCCGTTCAGGTGCTGTATCAGGGTAGATTTTCCGGAACCGGTATGTCCGATCATGCCAATAAACTGGCCGTCCTCTATCTCCAGATGAATATCCTTCAGCGCATGCTTTTCAAATGCCGTACCGGCGCCGTAGATGTAGTTTAAATTCTCGATCTTTATTGACATAACTGCCTCCTGCAGCGTTCCAGCGCTTCCGTCAGCTCCTCTATGCTTAAAATCCCCTCCGGTACAGGAAGCCCTTCCTTCCGCAGTTCATACGCCAGTAAAGTAACCTGTGGGACATCCAACCGATAGGATTTCAGCTTCTCCACCTGAGAAAAGATTTCCCGGGGCGTTCCCTGCATTACAATCTTTCCTGCGTCCATTACCAGAACCCGGTCCGCATGAATGACCTCTTCCATATAGTGGGTAATCAGAATCACCGTCACCTTTTCTGTACGGTTCAATTCCCGCACGGTGCGGATCACCTCTTTCCGGCCATTGGGATCCAGCATGGCGGTAGGCTCGTCCAGCACAATACATTTCGGCTGCATGGCCACCACACCGGCAATCGCTACCCGCTGCTTCTGCCCGCCGGACAGCTTATTGGGCGAATGGGAGCGGTACTCCCACATTCCCACTGCCTTCAGGCTCTTTTCCACCCGGCGCCAGATCTCCTCCCTGGGGACTCCCATATTTTCCGGACCAAATCCCACATCCTCATCTACCAGCGTGCCGATGATCTGATTATCCGGATTCTGGAATACCATCCCCGCTGTCTGCCGGATCTCCCACAATTTTGATCCGTCCTTCGTATCCTTCCCGTCCACATACAGGGTTCCCTCAGTGGGCACCAGTATGGCATTCAGGTGCTTGGCCAGCGTAGATTTTCCGGAGCCATTGTGTCCCAGGATTGCAATAAAATCGCCGGCCTCCACCTCCAGATCCACACCGTCCACCGCTTTCAGCGTAGATTCTACTTCTCCGTTCTCATTAAACTGTTTATATTCATATGCAAGTTTTTTACCATCAATAATTTTCATTTTTTACACTATTTTCCGGGTGGATTCTCCTTCCAGCAGCGCTGCCTCGAATATCTGCTTTGTCTCAACCTTCTTTTTCTTAATCAGATCAAACAGGATCCGGATAGCCTCCGCCGCCATCTCCTCTCTCGGCTGTCTGATCGTTGTAATCGAGGGCTGATAGTAAGCCGCCATCTCAAGTCCGTCAAACCCTGCCACGGAATAATCCTCCGGGATCCTCTTTCCTGCATCAAAAATCGCTTTACAGGCTCCCACGGCCATCGTATCCGAAATCGCATAAATACAGGAAAACTCTTTTCCCTCCTTCAAAAGCTCCTCCGTCATCTTATAGCCGTTTTCAATGGAATACGTCTTTGAATCTTTTCTGGTGGAAATCACCAGGGATTCATCATAAGGAATTCCGTGGGCCTCCAACGCCTTCCGGTATCCCGCAAGACGGCATTTTCCGATACTGACGTCCTCTTTCCCGGCAGTGAGAATAACGATTTTTTTATGGCCGCACCGGCACAAATAATCCACCATGCGGTAGCTTTCCTTTTCATCATCTATGGACACTGAGGCGCACTGTCTGGCATCCTCCGGGAACTGCATATTCACCGTGCTGATTACATAAGGAACCGTAAGCTGACGAAGCTTCTCTTCCTTATGGCTGTACATACCCCCCAGAAAAACGATCCCTTTCAGCCTTTTCTCCTTTTCAAGCTGGATTGCCACTTCCACCTCATCTTCGTCCTCCTCCACATGCTGAAGAACGAAAGAGTATTTTTTCTTTTTCACTTCACCCTCCAGCACCTGAATCATGCTTCCGAAAAAGGGGTTGCTGATTCCCTTAATTAGTACCGCAATCGTCTTGGAATCCGAACGCTTTAGATTTCGGGCGCTGTTATTGGGTACATAATTATATTTCTTTATCGTATCCAGGATCTTCTGTTTTGTTTCCTCATTAATATCCGGATGATTATTGATCGCCCGCGATACAGTACTGACTCCTACACCGCACAGCTTGGCCACTTCCTTAATTGTAATCTGCTCCATCCTCTGTACCTCTCATCTATCTGTCAGATTATAACAACTACACCCCCAAAAAGCAAGAGGAGCCGTCGCAAAATCGAAAAGCAAAGGGCTCTGTATCCAAGGTGTTTGTATTACTGAGGCATCTACCCGTCTATAGCGGATGAAATCCGACATGGACAGACAGATGTCAGGAAGTATTCACAAACACCGGATACAGAGCCTTGCAAATTAGATTTTGCGGCAGCTCCTACCGTAAACTTCCATCATTCGGTATATCTTCTCCAGCAGCTCATCCTCCACCTGGCCGGGAGTCAGTCTCCAGCACCAGTTGCTGCCCAGCGTAGAGGGGTGATTCATACGCGCCTCCGGCCCAAGCCCCAGATAATCCTGCATAGCAATGATTGCCGTATCCGCCACACAGCCAAGCGCTAACTGAATAAATTTCCAATGAAGCTGTTTCGTATCGTCCGGATCCAGGCCGAGATAATCTGCTGCCAGAATGCGGTCCTCCTCCTTCAGCTCCGGAAACCAGCCCTGAAGTGTCTGGTTATCATGAGTGCCGGTATAAACCACACAGTTCCGGTCATAATTATACGGCATATAATTTCCCGCTTCTCTGGAATCGAAAGCAAATTCAATCACCTTCATGCCCGGATATCCGGAATCCCGCACCAGAGTCTCCACGCTTTCCGTCAAATAGCCCAGATCCTCCGCAATAATAGGCGTATCGCCCAGCTCCTCCTTCAGCGCCCGGAACAGCTTCATTCCGGGACCCGGCATCCAGCAGCCCGCCGCTGCCGTTTTTGCTCCGTAAGGAATGGAATAATATTCGTCAAAGCCCCGGAAATGATCCACACGTACCACATCATACAGCTTCATGCAATGGGCGATCCGTTTTTTCCACCAGGAATAGGCCGTTTTTTCATGGTAATCCCAATCATACAGAGGATTTCCCCAAAGCTGTCCGTCTGCCGAGAAGGCATCCGGCGGACATCCGGCCACCCGGGCAGGCATATGATTTTCATCAAATTGAAACAGCTCCGGATGCGCCCAGCTATCTGCGCTGTCAAAGGCCACATAAATCGGGATATCACCGATAATGGAAATACCTGCTGCATTCGCATAGGCTTTCACCTTTTTCCACTGCACCATGAACTTATACTGCAGGAATTGATAAAAATCCATCTCTTCCCGGCATTTCTCACTGTAGCCGGCCACCGCTTCTGCATCACGCAAACGGATATCATCCTCCCAGGAAATCCAGCTTACTCCCTGAAAATGATTTTTCACCGCCATAAACAAGGCGTAATCCTCCAGCCATTCCCTGTTTTCTTCCTGAAACCTCAGAAATTCCGGCTCCCGGCGAAAACCGCTGCGTTTAAACGCTTTCCGAAGCAGCGGAAATCGGTTCTCATACAGCTTCTGATAATCCACATGGTCCAAACGGCTGCCAAAATCACAATGTATGTATTCCTCCCGTTCCAGAAGCCCCTCCTCCGCCAGGGAATCCAGATCAATAAAATACGGATTCCCTGCGAATGCAGAGAAGGACTGATACGGCGAATCCCCATACCCGGTAGGTCCCAGGGGGAGAATCTGCCAGTATTTCTGTCCCGCTTTTTTCAACTGGTCAACAAAAGCATAGGCACTTTGGGAAAAAGAGCCGATTCCATAAGGAGACGGCAAACTGGATATCGGAAGTAGAATTCCTCCTGCTCTCATAACCTTCCCATCCTTTCTAAACTTTCATGCCTGCTTCTCAGGCACCACCCAAAATATAAGTCCACGGATTGCTCCACACTTCGTGTCTCCGCTCCGCTTCCATCGGTGCCAAACGAGCGCCATTGGCGCTCAGCACCCGCAATCCTGCAGCTATTCGGAATCGGGGCTAACCGCCCTGTTTCCTCATACCTGTTATCATCAACCCTTAACTGCTCCGGCCACAACACCTTCAATAATATACTTCTGGCACGCAATATAGAATACAATAATCGGTATAATCGCCAGCACCATGGTTCCCATCAGAGCTCCCATATCTACCGAGCCATAGCCGCCCTTCAGATATTGTACCGCCATGGGAAGCGTTCTCCATTTCCTCTGATCCAGTACCAGACTGGGCAGAAGATAGTCATTCCAGATCCACATAGCCTGCAGAATGGTAACGGTAATGCAGGTAGGCTTCATAATCGGAAGCACCACCTGGAAAAAGGTCTGCAGCGGATTACACCCGTCAATCATGGCCGCTTCCTCAATCTCCAGCGGTATGGATTTTACAAAGCCGGTAAACATAAACACCGATAAACCGGCGCCAAAGCCCAGATACACCAGAATGATACCCACCGGATTTCCCAAATGCAGCATATTGGCAGTCTTGGAAAGGGTGTACATCACCATCTGGAACGGCACGATCATGGAAAAAAGGCACAGATAATAGATCGTCTTTGTAAATTTGTCCTTCACACGCATAATATACCAGGCAGTCATGGAACAGAACAAAATAATGGCCGCCACAGAAAATACGGTGATAAACAGGGAGGTCAGAAAAGCGTTCCAGAAATTTGTCTTAGCAATCCCATTCACATAATTCTCAAATCCTACCAGCATTTTTCCGGTGGGAATCTCAAACGGTTTTCTGCTGATGTATGCCTTCTTTTTAAATGAATTTATGATGATCAGCACAATGGGGTATACATAAAACAATGAAATGATCGTAAAAATCACGGTCAGGAGTCCGCCGTGCTTTGCCTTTCTTGCATTCATTACTGCTGCACCTCCTTCGAACTGGTCAGCTTATTCTGTATAACAGCGATCAGAGCTACCAGAATAAAGAAAATCACTGCCTTCGCCTGGCCAACCCCTTCCCAGCCGTTTCTGGCATAAAACGTATTGTAAATGTTCAAAGCCAGCATTTCTGACATCTTGGACGGTTCTCCGGCTGTCAGCGCCAGGTTCTGGTCAAACAGCTTAAAGGAGTTGGTCAGCGTCAGGAAGGTACAGATAGTGATGGAAGGCATTACCATAGGAATGGTCACATTTTTCAGAACCTGAGAAGGAGATGCTCCGTCAATCTTGGCAGCCTCCACCAGCTCACCCGGAATGTTCTGAATACCTGCAATATAAATGATCATCATATAACCGATCTGCTGCCAGCACATTAAAATCACCAGTCCCCAGAAACCGTAAGTACCGGAATAGGTCAGAGTACGGCCGAACTGCTGGAGGATACCGTTCAGCAGAAGCTGCCAGATATAACCCAGAATAATGCCGCCGATCAGATTCGGCATAAAGAATACGGTACGGAAAAGATTGGTGCCCCGGATTTTCTTCGTCAAAAGAAGTGCGATAGCAAACCCCAGAAAATTAATCAAAATAACGCTGACAATGGTAAACAAAGCCGTATACCAGAGAGAATGCACAAAGGAAGCATCTCCCCAGATCCTCAGATAATTTTTGAAACCCACCCACTTTGCATCCGCAACCGTGGTAAACTCACAAAAAGAAAGATAAATACCAAGAATAAACGGTACAATAAATCCGATGGTAAACGCAATCAGCATCGGCCCCAAAAAAATCGGGGAATATTTTCTCATTGTCTTATCATTCATAATCGTTCCTCTTTTAAAGGGGCCGCCGCGAAATCAAAATGCGCATTTGAATTTTGCGGCGGCCCCTTCTCTGTCTTTTTATTTCATACTTTCAATACAGCGCATCCTCTTGCTGTATTAGTTGTTCGCTGCTGCGTACTCGGCAGCCCATCCGTCAACGAAAGCGGATACAACGCCGTCCCATTCTCCGGTGCCCTGAGCGTACTCAAGCAGAGCGGAACCAACGCCGTTCTTCCATTCTTCAGAAGGCATGGTGGGGAAGCACCAAGCTACCGGAGTATGTCCTGCCGCAATGTCCTCATTTGCGCAGGCTACCAGCGGGTTAGCCGGCAGATATTCATCCCCGATGCTGTTGAAGGTGGTAACAAATCCCATTTCCTGAGTCAGCGCTTCTTTTCCTGTCTCGCTGGTGATCACCCATTTCAGGAAGTCGATGGTTGCCTGAATGTCCTCTTCCGGAGCGTTCTTATTGATGCACCAGTAGTTCTCCGTACCTGTGCACAGGCCCTGATTTTCTTCGCCCTCTGCGCCGATGTAGATCGGAAGCATACCCAGATCCTCGTCTGCTACTTCGTTATCCTTGATATCCCCGTATGCCCAGGTACCATTCTGGTAGAATACTGCCTCGCCCAATGCGAATTCTGCTGCTGCATCTTCACCGGTCTTGCTGGAAAGAAGGCCCGGCTCACAGGTAGCATCTGTAATGTACAGATCCCAGATCTGCTTGTAATTATCCAGGTAAGTGCCCTTAATCGCATCGGTAGATCCGATACCGTCTGCCTGGTATTCATAATAGATGGGCAGGTTTGCCAGATGCGTCTTAAATCTCCAGTCAGAGGAGGAGTCCATACCTGCGGAAGTAAATGCGCCTTCCACACCCAGCTCATCCTTTCTCGCCTGAATATCATCTGCAACTGCTTTCAGAGTCGCAAAGCTGTTAATCTCGGAAGCGTCTGCAATCACAGCGCCGTCCAGTGCGCAGTAATCAGCAAGAATCGCCTTGTTATAGATAATGCCGTAGGTTTCCACTGCGAATGCAACGCCTAAAACTTCATCGTTATCGCCCTTCAGTGCGAAATCCTGACTCTTCAGCTCTGTATAGATATCTGTATCGCTCAGATCTCTGCAGTAATCCTTCCATGCAGCCAGACCCACCGGTCCGTTTACATGGAACAGAGTCGGCATCTCATCCTTCGCCATCTCTGCTTTCAGAGTAGACTCATATGTACCGGATGCTGCCGTTACCACATTTACTTCAACACCGGTTTCTTCCGTATATTTCTCAGCCAGCGCTGTCCACTGATCTGCTGCCTCCGGCTTGAACTGCAGATAATATACAGATCCCTGCGCATCATCGGCTATGGCCGCTCCGGCCATAACGGTAGCTGCTGCTGCTGTCAATACAAGACACTTTGTTAATTTTCTCATACCAATTCCTCTTCCTTTCCTTTTTTCATGATTTGATAGGTTCTTTCCTGGCCTGGAAACGTTTTCGGTATCGTTATCGGTAACGTTTCCGGTTGATGGTTTTATCCTAGCATATCTTCCTGACAAATGCAACTGTTTTTTGCCTTCTGCAATTATTTCGTACAATATTCCTATATTTTTAATCTGATTTTTGTCTATTATAACGGCTCACGTTTTCCCTTTCAAAAACATTTTCTGATAATCTCCGCCACATCCTCCGGCTTTATCTGCCGGTATACCGTACCGTCAATCATCAGATTGGGCGAGGTCCTGCACTGCTTCAGACAGTTCTGTGTTTTCAGCAGCACTTTTCCATTCGGGGAAAGCATCTGCCCCTTTTTGCACAGACCTTTCTCATCTATCCCAAGCTTTCCCGCCACCGTCCGAATAATATCCTCCCCCTGTTTTCTGCCGCAGCGTTCTCCGGTACAGACCACGATCGTATGCTGGTAGTCCGCTTCCTTCAGACTGGGAAATCTTCGAATCAGGCAGGTTAATACCGACTCCTTGACTCCCATCGTGTCTGCCGCCCGCTTTCGGATTTCAGGCGAGATAAAACCGTACAGCTCCTGAATTTCCCGCAGCAGGCTTACCAGTGTTTCCTGATCCTGTCCATTCCCTGCGCTGCCGTAATAAGAAAATATTTCTTCTAGCTGTTTTTCCTGTTCCTCCAAGCAATCACCTCATGACCTTTCATTTATAACAATAGTATATCCGTCTGCGGCCCAAACTACACTTTTTATTTCGACCGTATTCTTCCGTCTTTCCCGGCTCCTCCACGGCCTGATACATTGTCTGCATTACAGAAAAAATTATCTGCGTCCAAACAGGCCCTTCTTCTCATACGGCTCCGTCTGCAGGCCGATAACCGCATAACCCGTCTTGGCAATGGCCTCCTTAAGAGCCGCTTCATCCAAAGGAGCCTCCGCAATAATCTCCGCCGTCCCCTTTTTGTGAGAAGAAGTAACCTTTTTCACTCCAAAGGACTTACGGATCGTCTCATTCACATGGGCCTCGCACATCCCGCAAGCCATTCCGTCAATTTTCAATGTGATCTTAACCATTCCATTCCTTCCTTTCCTTATATAGCCTCTAAATAACACAGCGGTACAGGGCCGCAGCCCATGCGCACTGTTTCTGTCACGGCAGATCCCTGCTCCGAAATCAATGCAGCAAATCAGTTAGTATATTCTAACCTTTTTGACTATTGTACCCCCTTTGCAAGGGTTTTTCAAGCCTGTTCTAAAAGATTTATCCTATCACATATTATTTCCTCTCCGGCATTTTTTTTGCGCCGGATGCAGATTGCGCAGCAATCAATTCCCTTATGTATCCGTGCGCACTGTTTGCCCGAAGGGCTTTTATGATATAGGAAAGTGAGGAGTTTCCTATATCATAAAAAATTCCCCCGCCGTTCAGAATGAGCAGATCAGAAAACATCATCCTGAACAACGGAGGAAATATTCTATTCACCCCGGCAATCCGGTCCCTTATATTTTACCTGGGGCTTTGGGTTCCTTATTTTATAAATACTGGCTGAACTCCACCTTTTCTTTATTCGGTCCCTCGATTGTAAAGAACCGGACTCCCTCTTCCCAGAACGGCAAAAAGTGTATCGTATCATTTGTTGTGTTTAAGCCTTCCCGGGTGATGCATTCATACACCTTTTCGATATCCTTTACATCAATGGCCACATGGTCAATGGCGCCTGATTCCATCCTTGCTGCCCGATTTTCATAGGTCTCGATCACAAGGTTCTGCAATTTCAGGAAAGCGACTTTTTCATTTGCCTCTTCATTCATGGTCCGAAGCGCTATTTCAAATCCCAGCTTTTCATAAAATTCTATTGTGGCTTCAATATCGTTTGTGGGAATTCCGATATGCTGGATTCCATTCACCTGCTCCTTTAATTTCATTTCCATACTTCTTTTTCCATCCTTTCCTCTACCTGGCCCAGCTCCGGCATTGCCGGAATTGCTCCCTTTTTCTCTACGCAAAGACTGGCAACTGCATTTCCAAATCTAGCATACTCCGCCAGCTCTTCCTTTGTCAATTCCTCCGGACGCTTTTCTGATGTACTGATTTTATACAAAAAGCCTCCCCAGAATGAATCTCCGGCACCATTGGTATCCTCCACATGCGTTACAGCGAAGCCCGGAACCTTGCATCCTCCATCCTTACAATAGATGTAGGCGCCGTCCCCGCCCAGCGTAATTGCTATTATCTTGACTCCCTGCCGGTACAATTCCTCCGCCGCAGCCTGGATATCCCCGTAACCTGTCAGAAGTTCCGTTTCTTCATCTGAAATTTTTATAAGATCCACATAGGGCACAAGGCTTCTCATCTGCTTTTTCGCCGTTTCTTCGTCCTTCCACAAGGACGCACGGTAATTCGGATCATAGGAAATAATGCTTCCCTTACTCTTTGCCCTTTTTACCGCATAAAGGCAGGTATCCCGCGCCGGCTGGTCTGTAAGAGATAAGGAACCTACATGAAAAATATTGGTATTGTCCAGCACATCGATGTCTACCTCTTCTTTTTGAATCCTGGTATCTGCTCCGGGTTTCCTTGAAAAAGAAAAGGTACGCTCGCCGGCTTCATTTACCTCAACAAAAGCCAGTGTTGTAAAATACTGCTCATCCAAAATCAACCCCGCCGTATCTACCTTTTCCTTCTGCAGCACGGATCGAAGAAATTCACCATGCATATCCCTTCCTGCTTTTCCAATGAATGCTGTGCGTACCCCCAGCTTTCTGGCCGCCACAGCCACATTCGCCGGTGCGCCACCCGGATTTCTTGCATACAGCATCTGCCCATCTTCGTTATAGCCCTGTGAGGTAAAATCGATCAGAATTTCGCCGAACACGGTAATATCATACAGGGATCTCTGCACAGAATCGCTGGCTTCCAGGATCAGGTTTTCTTCCGATAACTGAACTAAGATTTTTTCACATTCTTTTTCATTATCCGTATGCACATGCAATTCCCCTGTTTCAAAATCAGGCATACTCAGTACACCCAGCATGGATTTTGCATTTACAACATATCGACCGTTGCACAATTCCGCATCATACGGAACCGATTCCACAATGCTGACCAGCTTTCTGGCATTCTGCATGGTTCCCAAAACAACCTTTACGATCATCTGCCATCCTCCTACGCAAACAAACTAATTACGATTGCACATACCAATCCTGTAAGTCCTATGATGGTTTCCATCATTGTCCATGATTTTAAAGTCGTCTTTTCATCAATTTCCAGCAGGGAATTTACCAGCCAGAAGCCGGAGTCATTTACATGGCTGAATGCGGTTGCACCTCCATTGATTGCACAAACCATCGCAGCAAGATACACCGGTGACAGCTCTGCAACCCCCGGCATCGCTGCCATAATCCCTGCGGCCATGGTCATTGCTACGACTGCCGCTCCCACGGAAGCACGGATCAGCGCCGCAATCAAAAATGCCACAAGAACCAAGGGAAGTCCGCTCTTTTCCAGCGCAGGTCCGATGATATTTCCCATGCCGCAATCCTGCAATACCCAGCGAATGATGCCGCCTCCTGTGATAACCAGAAGGATCTGTCCTGTGGGACGAAGAGACCGGTCCAGGATCTTCTTTAACTGCTCTCCATTGTATCCCTGCTTTGTTCCCAGAAAATACATGGCAGTAAGAACCGCAATAATTAAAGCGACAAAGGGCGTTCCAAGGAACTTCAATGCAGGACGGATAAAATCAATTCCCGGAATATACTCAGAAATCGTGCTGCATAAAATTAGAACCAGCGGAACCAGAATAATACATAACACAGTAGAAAATGCCGGAAGCTTCGCTTCCTCCGCTTCACGAACCTCCTGAATATTGGAGGGAAGCCCGGTATTTATCCGGTTTCCGATAAACTTTGACCATAAAACTCCGGCAAAAATCAGGGAAAGGATACCAACCGGAACGCCTACCGCTATCATGACTCCCAGATCTACGTTCAGCATATTCGCCACAAGAACGGAGCCGGCGGACGGCGGAATAAAGGCGAAGCCGCTTGCCAGACCTGCCAGAAGAGGAATTACATAATACAGGGTTGATTTTTTTGTCTTTTTCGCAAGTCCGAAGGCCAGCGGGATTAAAATCACAACTCCTGCTTCAAAAAATACCGTTGTGCCTACTACTAAGCCTGTGATGCCCAAAGCGATACCTGCTTTTTTATCTCCAAACTTATTTACTAACGTCTGAGCCACGCACTGCGCTCCGCCGGAAACCTCCAGAATACCGCCGAACAAGGAACCAAGTCCGATCAGCAGCACAATTCCCTGCAGGGTTTCTCCCGCTCCCTTTTCCACCGTATTCACCAGGTCAGGAACCGGCATCCCGGCTCCAAGACCAATAAACAACGCAGAAATCAACAGTGATAGCACTGGATGAATTTTAAATTTAATGATCAGCAGCAGCAGTAATACAATTCCCGCTGCGGCTGCGATCAGCAATCTTGTGGGCTCCGCCGCAAATACCGGTTCTGTCATCTTACCTTCCTCCTACATATTTGTGTACAGTTGCTTTTACCGCACCGGGGCCTGCCAGCATTTCCCGGAACATGGTCTCGATTTTTTCTCCCAGACCGGTTGTATAAATATCAACAAAGAAAATGCGTTCATTGGAAAGGATCGGCTTAAGCTGGTCTGTAAAAGTCTCCGGCTTTCCAACCACAATATCCTTTAACTGTTCCTGAATCTCCTCATTCATGGGATCCGGCGCAAGCTCGTATTTATTTCCCGCATCATCTACACCGAGCATATATCTGAGCCAGCCTGCAATTCCAAGAGGAATCGCTGTCAGCCGGGAAGCATCCCCATATTTTGCCACATACGCTTTGATTGTTTCTCCAAAACGGATTCCCACCATCTGTGACACATCAACCGCAAGACGAAGATTGGTATCTCCCAGATATTCATTGGGGAAACGGTCATTAAAAAGCTCATCCACAAATTCCTTCGGAGAAAGAATACCCGGATTCGGCACAACCGGAAGCCCCTCATCATATGCTACCATGCGCGCCATTTTCATCATATCCTCGTCTGTATTGAGCATATGAGCAAACAAATCATATCCCAATGCCACGCCCAGCGGACCCGTAGCCGAATGCACCGGATTCAGACATACGGTTACTTTCATGCGCTCTGACAGATTCACGGTTTCTCTGTCCGCCATATATACGCCGAAGCCCTTTTCCAGAGCCGGACGTCCGTTGGGGAAGCTGTCCTCAATCACAAGATACTGGGGCTTTTCCGCATTGATAAACGGTGCAATATAAGTTCTTTTTCCGGTGATAACCGGCTGCATATCTTCCACGCCTAATTTTTCCAGATCTTCTGCAATCTGTTCGCTGGGACGGGGTGTGATTTTATCAATCATGGTCCACGGGAAAGAAATGATCCTTTCATCGCTTACATAAGCCGCAAATCCATCATCCACAAATCCTGCTTTTTTCCATTCCTCCGTCATGGTCAGTACCGATTCGCGAAGCTTTGCGCCATTCTGTGAGCAGTTGTCCATGGATACCAGCGCCAGCGGATATTTTCCCGCTTTGTACCGTTCATAAAGCATGGCTGTCACTATGGCCATCGCTCCCACTGCATGATCCGGTCCGTTCTTGATATCGGACTCTACAAACGGAAACCATGCTCCGTCCGCTTTCTGCAATGCATATCCTTTTTCTGTAATGGTAAAGGAAACCATCTGCAGGGACGGGCTGCTGAAAATCTCTTTCAGTCTGTTCCACTTTGCCGCATCGGAGGACATGGCTTTCACTGCTTCCGCCAGAGAACCCAATACCTTGTATTCTCTTGTTCCGTCTCCATGCAAGATCACGCTCAGGCCCAGATTATCAAATGGTTCGTAAATTTTATCTACCACATCATAATCAAATGTCTCTACACAGGTAAGTCCCCGATCCAGAATACCCTCCTCCAGCAGTCCGTCAGCGATACCGCCGATAAAGATACGGAAGATATTACCGATTCCAAAATGTACCCATTTCGGCGCTTCCTTTGCCTTTTTCGCTGTTTCCTCCACATCATATCCCGGAAGCTGGATGCCTGCTTTTGCCCATGACTCGCGATCTTTGATTCCGTTAATTGTTAATTTCATTTTTGTTTCCCCTTTCATTTTGTTTGCTACTTACGTTTATCTCTTAACTGTAAGTATAGTATATAAGTTATTTTCAAAAAATTCTATTGACAATAAATACAATCTTGCATTTGCTTTTTTAGACACTTTTACTATATTTCTTATCCCCATTGCATATTATCTCCTCTTATACTAAAATATAGTTAATTCTTAACCGTATGACAAAGCTATAACCTCAGGAGAATAAGATATGAGTGAAAAAGGATTAACTACCATTCATTTAAAGCAGATTAATCGTTCAAAGGTCTATCAATACATTTACAAGAAAAAAGTAACCTCCAAGCTGCAAATTGTTCAGGATCTGCAGATGGGATTGTCTACCGTCAGTCAAAACCTGACGATATTAGAAAAAGAAGGGCTCATTGAACGAAATGGTTATTTTGACTCCACCGGCGGAAGAAAAGCTCAGGCAATCCGAATCGTTTCAGATTTCAGGATTGCCATCGGCCTGGGAATATTAAAGAATATGTTCCATATTACAACCGTAGATTTATATGGAAACACGCTTTTCAGGGACACTGTTCCGCTTCCCTATTCC
Source organism: Lachnospiraceae bacterium (assembly GCA_030537145.1). Classification (GTDB taxonomy): domain Bacteria; phylum Bacillota; class Clostridia; order Lachnospirales; family Lachnospiraceae; genus Merdiplasma. The sequence continues at coordinate 25,372 of JAUNON010000020.1, forward strand.
AACACCCCTTCGTATTATGAACAAATTGCCAAAGAGATTCAGAAGCTTATTACGGCAAACCATTACGAAGCTAAAATACTGGGCGTTTCCATTGCCACTCAGGGAATTACATCCCAGGACAACACAAAAGTAACTTACGGAAAAATTATGGATAATACCGGCATGAGCCTGGAAGATTTTTCCAGGCATCTTCCGTATCCCTGCCATTTAGAGCACGATTCGAAATCAGCCGCCTGTTTGGAATTATGGAATCATCCGGAGCTGGACAGCGCTGTCATTTTTCTGCTGAACCGAAACCTGGGGGGAGCGGTTATCACCGGCCACAATATTCACCAGGGCAATACCATGCACAGCGGGACCATTGAACATATGTGCATCAACCCGGAGGGCCCCCTCTGCTACTGCGGAAACCGGGGCTGTCTGGAAACGTATTGCTCTGCCAACGCATTAGAGCAGGCTGCCGGACTGCCCATTAAAGAATTTTTCTCCCGATTGAGAGAAAAAAAATCTCCCCAGCTCTCGCAGATCTGGGAGGATTATCTTTATCACCTCTCTTTTGCAATGAAAAATTTAAACATGGTAGTCGATGCCCCTATTATTATCAGCGGATACCTGGCGCCTTATTTTACAGAGGAAGATATTGATTATTTAATAGAACATATCAATTCTGTCTCGCCGTTTCCCCTGAAAAAAGGAAACATCTTAATCGGTATTCACGGGCAATATACCCCTGCAGTCGGAGCCGCATTATTTTATATCCGGCAATTTATCAGCTCGATCTAATGAGAAAAATTTGTAACAGTTTAGCTGAAGGGGAACGTCTCCCGGATCGTCCGAAGCCTTGCCCTGCCAAGAAGGATATGCTATGATAGTTTTACACAAAAAATAAAGGAGAGCTTTGCTGTGAGAAAATATAACCGAAAGAAATTGAATGCGGTCCTGCTGACAGGCGTGCTGCTTGCCGCTGTTCCGGGGATAACCGCCTCTGCCGAAACTGCCGGCACCGGACAGACCCTTTCCGGCAAGCAGGAAGCACCTCTGACTGTGGTTCAGACGGAAAGCGAGAAACAGGAAAACGCTGCGCCGGAGGAAGGCGCTTCTGAGAAAGCCTCCCTGGGCGAATTTACTACGCAGGACATCTACGGAAACACCTGTACCCAGGACATTTTTAAAGACTACGATCTGACTCTTGTGAATATTTTTGCTACCTGGTGTCCTCCCTGCGTGGCAGAAATTCCTGATCTGGAGAAGCTTTGCAATGACATGGCAGACAAGAATGTACATGTGGTCGGCATCGTACTGGACGCCATCGATGGAAACGGTGAAATTGTCCAGGACAGCGTGGAAAAAGCCAAACTTCTGGCAGAAAAGACCGGGGCCTCTTATCCCTTCCTGCTGCCGGACAGCACCTATCTGAACGGCCGCCTCACCGATATTTATGCCGTTCCGGAAACCTTTTTTGTGGACAAGGACGGCAATATCGTGGGCGATACCTACAGCGGAAGCAACAGCTATGAGGGCTGGACGAAAACCGTGGAGGAGGAATTGTCCAGGCTGCAGGAGAATGACTAATGCGCCGCCTAAAATCCTCCCGCCTGGGCGGCCTATGCCTGGCCGCTTTGGGCCTGGTTATGATGGGCTTCGGTATCTGGCGGGGAGAAGTAATCGTGGTGTTTACAAAAGCGATCAATATATGTCTGGAGTGTATCGGAATTGGTTAAGAAAAACAAGAAAATAAGCGAATGGCCCCGTCATAGGCTTCAGGCGCTTTGGGCCCTGCTGACCAACAGCTATCTGATCGGATTTGCTCAGGGGAAAATTTATAAGGGGAAACTGAAAAACTTATGTGTTCCCGGGCTGAACTGCTACTCCTGTCCCGGCGCAGTCGGTTCCTGTCCCATCGGCGCCCTTCAGGCTGTGATCGGAAGCTGGAATTTTAAATTTGCTTTTTATGTGGCCGGGTTCCTGATGTTTGTAGGCGCACTGATCGGACGTTTTGTCTGCGGATGGCTGTGCCCCTTCGGCCTGATTCAGGATCTGCTGCACAAAATCCCGTTTCCCGTAAAATTGCAGACCTTCCGGGGCGACAAGCTTCTGCGCAGGCTGAAATATATCATCCTCCTGATTTTTGTCATCCTGCTTCCCATGTTTCTGGTGGACATCCTGGGCCAGGGCGCTCCCTATTTCTGCAAGCTGATCTGCCCGGCAGGAACATTAGAGGGGGGAATCCCGCTGGTTCTGCTAAACAGCTCCATGCGCAGCGCATTGGGATGGCTGTATGCCTGGAAGGGCGTTCTGCTGGCCGTCACCGTTTTCCTGTCCCTGCTGATCTACCGCCCCTTTTGCAAATACATCTGCCCCCTGGGCGCCATCTATTCGGTATTTAATCCGATTTCCGTATTCAAATACCAGGTAGATGAAAAAAAGTGCGTTCACTGCGGAGTCTGCGCAAGGGTCTGCAAAATGCAGGCGGATCCGGTGAAAAATGCCAATCATCCCGAATGCATCCGCTGCGGACTTTGTAAAAAGAGCTGCCCTGCCGGGGCCATCACCTGCGGCTTCCTTCCCCGCTCCTCGTGAACCCAACACGCTTCCGCCACATCCCTGCTGCACAAAAGGGCACTTCGTGCGGTGATGCGTATTTGTCTTTTCTTTATGTGCGGTTTGATTCGTTCTTATCCCAGATTACCTGGGTATCCTGCCCTGCAATCACTCCGTTTTCCGCTGCATAAAATGTCCTTAACGCACTGTCCTCCGCTTCGCTTTGCGCATAGATTTCTCTTGTAATCACGGGTTCTCCGGACAGCCCTTCCTTTTCTGTTTCTATCAAAATATATTCTGTCCCCGCTTCCGGTGCGATGCTTTCCGGAAGCTCTCCCGGCATAAATATCTCCTGCCTGAGGATATGATGCTCTGCATCCATCTGATACAGCGTAATCTTCACCGGCTTATTCATGGTTTCGTAGTTCACGGTAACGCTGCTTTTTTCTGTTTTCACTGTTCCGTTCTCCGTGCTTCTCGTTTCCCCGCTCAGTGTAGTGGAAAACGCTTCCCCCTCGGAGGTATCCCCGCTGGTGCTAAAGCCGCTGCCGGAGACTGCATAAAGCCTTCCGTCCGCCGTCTGAAAAACCGGATTCGCATAATATGCGATCTCCTCATCTGCCATTCCCGGCAATATATAGAGCGTCCCGCTCAGACTGAGCTCCTCTCCGGTATCCGATATATTCACATTTATCTTTGTATCGCAGATCCCCTCACTGCATACACTTCCCCAGCCCTCCGCTCCGGCAGCATCCGTATAAAATGGGGAAAAAAAGCTGATCCCCCGGATATCGCCAAAGGATACCTGCCAGTCGGACGGCTCCTCTCCGCCGCTTTTGTCAATTTCCGCATATAGCTTCTCTTCATATTCTGAGGTGTCTGTTACAGTAACCTCCTGATTATTCAGAAAATCAGAGACATGATCATTCAAATAGGAATCCATATCAAACAGGTCAAGATATTCTGTGGTGATAAAAGCACCGATCAGGCGGTCGCCTTCTCCATCCTCTCCGGCGCCCGGAACCGCCAGAGAACAGCCGGATAACCATGCAGCCGCCGCTATTCCAATGATACCGGTATAGATTCTTCTATTCTTCATTTTCATCCTCCTCCAGACTGCCGTCAAATTTTAAAATATCCCCCACATCGCACTGCAGAAAATAACAGATGCGGTTAATCGTGTGAAAGCGGACCCCTTTCGCTTTCCCGCTTCGAAGCACCGACAGATTCGCCTCTGTGATATTTACCAGCCTGCAAAGCTCCTTCGAGGTCATGCCGCGTTCCTTCAGGACATCCTCCAAACACACTTTTATTCCCATCGCCTTCACCCTTATATAAATAGATCATGATCCCGCTTTAATTTCTGATCTTCCCGAATATAGCGGGCATATAACAATACAGCCAGAACAAATATTACCGAAAATACCGGAATTACAATCACAACATCCACCTGATAAAGCTGCCTGTGAAATATGGCCTGGAGAATGTGAAAGGCAGCGGCCGCAGTCACGGCTGCCATCAATGCTTTCACGCAGAATCCGGACAATCTTTCCACCGCCCTGACTGCACGGTCCGAATACCGGTCCTCTGCCAGGGCATCCAGCAGATCCACCGCCAGAAATACCGTCACAATATCCAGCAGATACGGAAGCATATTTACAATGTAATGCAATACCAGAAAGAAAAAGGTAGGCATAAGCGCATTCGATGCCCCAGACAGCGACTCCCAAATATCCGGGACTGCATTGTCATTTTTCACCTGCTGCACTGTCTGCAGCAGTGTTCCCAGATTCTGTCCGAAAATCAGGTAAACGAGCACAATATTCAGAAGAAAAAGAAGCAGCTTTAGTCCGCTCTGCAGCTTCGGGATACCGGCATGGGAATATATTTCCAAAATCCGCAGGATCCCATATCCAAATAGCACAGAATAAAAGGTGCCTCCCAAAAGCCATTTTCCGGTTCCCGGCACATTGGAGCCGAAAAGCCCCGGATTAACCATATAGTAAAGCATCGGCAGAAGCAAAATACTGAGAAAGACCAGAATGATGTCCGCCCTGTACGCTTTCTTTCTTTTTTTCAAAAGAGCCCAGATACCGGCAGGGATCAGGCTTATGAAAAAATATAAAATCAATGCCAGCACATTTCCGGCCCCGCCGGATAAAGATAAGGCCCTGAGCCCCAGACCGAGCTGTTCAAAGGGAAATGCCGCCGCTGTGGTAAAGATACCCGAGTAATTTATCTGCAGCAGGCAGAATGCGATGCAAACCACGGCTTCTATCATAAGCACACCTTCAAGTCTTTTTTTCCTCATACATGATCCCTTCTTATAATTATTGTTTTTCGATAATTTCTAAGAAAAGTATACCACAAAATTATCGTTTGTCAATAATTTTGTGTGCACAGAATCCTGGCACAGTAACAGTTCAGCCCAGGGCTTTGCACTGGCTGCAAAGCCCTGGGCTGAACTGTTACCTGGCACACGCAAAGGGGCGGTCGTAAAATCGAAAAGCAAAAGGATCTGTATCCAGGGTGTTTGCATCACTGAGACAAATGTCCGATACATGGCGGACGAAGTCCGACATGGACGGACAGATGTCAGGAAGTGCTCACAAACACCGGATACAGAGCTTTGCAAATGAGATTTTGCGACAGCCCCTTGTATCTGTCCTATGATCATAAAAATTGAAAATTCATCATTCCATGTTTATTTGCAGTCCGAGGCGATCAGATCCTTCACTACCTCCCCGGCTATGATCAGCCCCGCCACAGACGGTACAAATGCCACGCTTCCCGGAATATCCCTCCGCTCCGTGCATTTGTGCTTTGCTCCCGGCGGGCAGATGCAATGCGTCCTGCAGCTAATGGACATATCCTCCAGCGGCCTGATGGGTTTTTCCTCGGAATATACGACCTTCAGCTTCTTCACGCCGCGTTTTTTCAGTTCTCTTCTCATCACCTTTGCAAGAGGACACATCTTCGTTTTATAAATATCCGCTACCCGAAATGCGCTGGCATCCAGCTTGTTTCCTGCGCCCATACAACTGATCACCGGCACCTGTTTCTGTTTTGCCTGCATCACAATTTCCAGCTTTGCCGTAACCGTATCCACCGCATCCACAACATAATCATATTTTTCAAACGGAAAATCCTGTGCGTTTTCCGGCAGAAAAAAGCATTTATGTACGGTTACATCCACATCAGGATTAATCTCCTGCATACGCTCCTTCATTACCTCTGCTTTATACTTTCCCACCGTTTTTCTGGTAGCTATGATCTGTCTGTTGAGATTCGTCAGGCATACCTTATCGTCATCGATCAGATCAAATGCCCCAACACCGCTTCGCACCAGAGCCTCGCACACATAACCGCCCACACCGCCGATTCCAAAAACAGCTACCCTGGATTTCTGCAGCTTCTCCATTGCTTCCTTCCCAAGAAGAAGCTGCGTTCTTGAAAACTGATTTAGCATACATGAACCTCTTTCCGGTATAAAAATATATCCTGCAATTCTATGTCATCTATTTTCCTACCATTTTCATAGAGATTATATATTACTATTTCAGCAAAGATTTGTCAATAAACAAACGCATCTTATTCTTTCATGCTTCTTTCATCAAATCTCTTATCCTTTGGAACCGATTTTCGCTCCGCCGCCCATCACTTTTCCATCTTTATCGATGATCCGGCCTGCGGAATCCACATGGCCTCCCTCCGGCACCTGCCAGCTTCCCTCCTTATCAAAGGTATTTCCCTGCTTATCCACTATGTTTCCATTCTTATCCAATCTGGAACCTGCCGGCGGCTTAAATCCGGTTCCGGTGCTGCTTCCGGCACTTTCTTGATCCCCGGCAGATTCCAGATTCTCTGTTTGCTGTATTACAATCTTATCCCGGCCGGGCGTCTGATTCTTGCAGCCCGTCAATCCCATAAAGCAGGCTAAAATACCAATGCCTATCCATTTTTTCCTGTTCATTTCGCTTCCCTCCATATCCACGACGCTTCCGCTTCTCTGACGCCGAAAACGTTTCTGTCTGCTTCGTTTCCTATGGAAAGTTTAAATGAACTTTGTATCAAATTTCTTTCAGAATTGTATCAAATCTGCATCTTTCCCCGGGCCATCTTTTCAGTCCTGTCTCAGCCTCGGATATGGTTCCCGAAGTGCTCCTCTTTCTTATCCGGACTTCGCATTCAGCGCTTCCCTTTTCTTTCAATCCAGCCCCAGACTTTATACATAAAAAATCCCCAAATCAAAAACAAGGTAATGAGCAGCCACATGGGAGGCGATGACACATCCCGGACGCTGTCTGTGTATTTGGCAAATTCCGGAATATCTGCATAATAATATGCTCCCGCCCCAAAATCCAGACTATCTATCAATCCCAGTCCATTTGCCATTATGTATAAAGCGGCAATGACACTCACTGCCAGAATACAATAATTCATGATCTGAAATGCGCTGATTTTATTCTTCTTATTCTTCATACGGCAAACACCACTTTCCCGATTACCCTGCAAGCTGCGGAAGCGGGAAGAATTTTCCGCTTAGCAACAAATATACAGCCGCAAATGTGAGAACAATGTTAAAGAGCTGCCCGACTACGTAAAGGGTAAGCGGCTTTCCACCCTGGAACTGCTCCTTTAGCTCACGGAAATTTGTATCCAGCCCAATGCTGGTAAAGGCCAAAACAAACGCCCAGTTCTTATACTGATCCAGCACACTGTTAATGGCTGATACGTTTTCTTTTCCGAAGGCCGGAACAAAAACAAAAGAGGCAAGCAGGGACGCTGCAAAAAATCCAAGGATAAATTTCGGAAGTCTGTACCAGATTTCTCCCGCACCGATTTTACGTCCGCCATTTTCACCCTGATTTTCCACCCTTGTTGCAAAAAATACAGCCACTGCAAATGCAATAAACCCAATCAGGATATTTTGAATTGATTTTACAAGAACCGCCACCGTCTGCGCCGTTTCTCCCAGGGCGGTTCCGGCTACCGTTACCGCTCCCGTGGAATCGATCGTTCCTCCGATCAGGGCGCCTCCCATAACTTCCCCTATGCCGCTTATCCGAATCAGAATCGGTTCAAATACCATCATCAGTACTGTAAAGATGATAGAAATAGAAACCGCAAGAGAAAGATCATTTTTCTTTGCCTTACTGGCCGCACCTACTGCAATCGCCGCTGAAGTACCGCAGACCGAGGTCGCTGTTGCCACCGTAATCACGAAGGGTTTATTCTCAATTTTTAATACTTTTGTTCCAAACCACCACATAAAAATAATGACGATCGGCGTAACGATCCATGCAATCCCAAGTCCGTAAAGTCCAAAATTTATAATATTGGAAAACAATACGGAAAATCCCATGATAACCAGTCCGGACTTAATATAAAATTCTGTCTGGACCGCCGGCTTCAGCCACTGAGGCACCCCTATTGTATTTGCCACCAGAAGTCCCACAAGGATTGCAAAAAATGCCCATTCCAGATACCGGTTCAGGGTATACTCTGCACTGATAAATCTTACGATGATTGCCAGAAGAAACAGGCCGAGAAATGCCGGAACATATTTCTTTACCGCAACCCCCTTCAGATGATTTCCAACGGAAAACAGCACGCCGAGAACAACTGCGGTTAAGATCAGTTTGCCCAGCAATCCGGCTGTAGCCTGTTCAAAAAAGCTTGTGCCGTTGCCCCAGGTACTGAATTTTGCAGCGCTAAAATCAAACGCTCCGGTTATGACGGCCACCGCTGCGATGGCGATAATAATAAACCCAATCCACACTGCCAGCCAATCTTCCTTTTTCCAAAGATCGCTCCATTGGAATTTCTCCGTCGTCACGATGTCCTCTGCTGCCACAGTTCTTGCCTTTCTTTTTTCACTCATAATATTCTCCTCCCTTGTAACGAATTGGTATTGTTATACCCCTTTCTCCCTTTTTCTTCTATAGGATATCGGTTTGATTTTTTCCATAAGAATTTTTGCAAACAATTTTCAATACCCTGTCAATCTGTTATCCGGCCATACCAGCGGATTTCCGATATGCATCCGTGCGCATCTTTTGCTAAAGGCTTCTCGTATCGGAAATCCGAGGAATTTCCGATACGAAAAAATACCGCCTATCCCGTGTATTCACACAAGATAAGCGGTTCTATCATAGAAAGCTTTCGGATAAGCTTCAAAATATCGTTATAGATTGCTTTCTTTCCGGTTGACATTTTTTCTCAGGTAATTTCCCACGTTCGTCAGGCACAGCAGTGTTGTCACAAGAAACAGTCCGGGGATGAGAATAATCCACCAGGAGCCTGTCATAAGCGCCTTTTCCGAAAGGGATAGCATACTCCCCCAGGAAATGATCTCAAGCGGAAGCCCGATTCCCATAAAGCTCAGGGTTGATTCTGAAATAATTGCGTTTCTTACATTCATAATTACCATAAACATAATCGAAGAGATAAAATTTGGCGCCAGGTGCTTCCAGAGAATGTGAAAAAAGCTCCCGCCCATGCATCTGGATGCAATGACATATTCACTGTTTCGGATCTGACGCACCTCTGTACGCACTACTTTTGCAATGCTTGTCCAGCTTGTAAGACCAATAACCACCGAAAGACTGATGACATTCGCATTTCCCATGATTGCCTGAAGCAATATCACCAGCAAAAGCGAGGGAATGCTCAGAAAAATCTCTGTAAAGCGCATAATCAGACTGTCCAGCCACTGAGGCGCCGCTCCGCTGAGGGCCCCCACCACAATCGCAATCATTGTGGAAATAATAGTAGATAATGCCCCGATCAGCAAAGAGAGCCTTCCTCCATACCACATCATGGAAAAAATATCTCTTCCCATCGTATCCGTTCCAAATAGAAATTCTCTGTCCGGCGCTTTATTATAATTGACCAGATCCATATAGGTGGGATCCTTTGTCATCAGCAATTCCGCAAACAGGCATCCAAGAAGAATGATGGACAGAATCCCGATGGACAGGACCGGTTTTTCCTGATACCATTTTTTCTTTGCCGATATCTTTTCTTCTTGGACTGCACGCTGCCCGACCAATTCAAAAGCTGCATCTGTCATACGCCTGTCACCTCCGATGTTTCTACCACCTCGCTGGCCTTTACCCGCGGATCGATGTGCTCATTGATGGTCTGCGCCAGCATATTAAAGAATATAACCAGGGTTCCGGACATCATACATAGGATCATCAGCAGATTATAATCGTGATATCTGGCGCTCTCATAAGACAAGGCCCCGATGCCCGGATAAGAAAACACACTTTCCACGACAAAGGTACCTCCCAGAACATGCGGCACCGCAATCGCCATAATGCTCAGGTATGCAGGCATGACATTTCTAAGGCAATGCCGAAAGAGAATACGCCTCTTATTCAAGCCCTTCGATTTTGCCAAAAGCACATAATCCGCTCTCACTTCCTCCAGAATTTTGTTCCGTATCATATATGCGTAATACCACAGGTGTTCAAGTGTCACAACGGTAAGCGGCATAAGCAAATGGAGTACCCGGTCCGCTATGTCATTGGCCCTGCCGGTGGAATAAGCCCCGCTGCTTGGCAGGACCCTTAAGGTGACGGCAAATATCAGGATCAGTACCAGCGACAGCCAGAATTCCGGGATACAACTGGAGATGGTTCCAAGCTTGCATAAAATCCGGTCAACCCACCGTTCCTCATACCATGCACAAAATATACCAAGCAAAAGGGATCCAAAAAAGATACACAGGTAGCCAATGCCTCCCAGAAGCAGCGTATTTACGATTCTCCCGCTGATCACCTGGATAACATCCTGTTTATATTTAAACGAAATACCAAAATCTCCATGGAATGCATTTTCTACCCATTTTACGTATTGCACATAGATCGGCTTGTCCAGCCCCAGCTTCTCCATTGCCCATTCCCGTTCCTGGGGACTCATTTTTTCTGTCCGGTCTCCATAGTAAGAGACCAGGGGATCTCCCGGTGCAAGACGCGCCACATAGAATACCACTACGGACAAAACCAGAACACTGAGCAGAAAAATAATGAACTTTTTCCCATAATATAGTATCCGATTACGCTTTCTCACCTGTATATCCTCCTTCGCTTCGCTGCAGCACAAAATGATCCGGAGAAACCTCCTTCAATTCTCCTTTTCCGAAATCGGCCCCGTCATACACCAGCAGCTTTCTTTTCCGTTCTCTGACCGGATCCGGGATTGGAATTGCAGACAACAGGGTTTTCGTATAGCCATGCAGAGGATTTGAAAACAATTCTTTTGCGGGAGCAAGCTCTACCATCCGTCCGTGATACATAACGCCTACCCTGTCACAAAGGTATTCCACCATTGCAAGGTCATGCGCAATAAACAAAAAGGTGAAGCCGTGCTCCTGCTGCAAATGCCTGAAAAGATTGATCACCTGCGCCTGTATAGAAACATCCAGAGAGGCTATGGGCTCGTCTGCCACAAGGAATTCCGGTTCCATGCTGAGCGCCCTTGCGATTGCCACCCTCTGTCTTTGTCCGCCCGACATTTCAGACGGATACCGGTCAAGAAAGCTCTCATCCAGCCCCACGTATTTCATCTGAAATTCCGCTTCCTTACGATAACTGCCTCTTGGCGGGGTTATATGGTGGATTTTCATCGGCTCAGAAATGATATCTGCCACCTTCATTCTCTGGTTCAGGCTGGATGTGGAATCCTGAAATATAATCTGCCTTCTCGTCTGGAGCATTTGCTTATTTTTCTGAAACTCCCTTTTATCACAGATATCGATACCACGATACTGTATCGATCCCGCCGACGGTTCATAAATATTCATCAGACATCTTGCCACTGTTGATTTTCCGGATCCGGACTCCCCCACCAGGCCAAATATTTCCCCCTTGAAAATCTGAAAGGAAACATCATCCACTGCACGTATAACTGCTTTTTTTGTTAAATGAAATTGATGTGTCAGATTCTTTACATCAACTAATATCTCTTTACGCAAAGCTTTTTCCTCCCACCGGCGGAATAATTTTCGGCGCCCGCTCATCCAACAGCCAGGTAGCAGCATAATGGGTATCCGTAATCCGAAACATGGGCGGCATCTCTTCGTAATCGATCCCAAGCGCATACTCATTTCTGCAGGCGTACGCATCCCCCTTTGGCGGATTCACCAGAGTAGGCGGCATCCCGGGAATCGTATAAAGACTGTCCTTTCCTTTGGAAAATGCAGGCAATGACCGCATCAGCCCCCAGGTATAAGGATGCCTTGGATCATAGTAAATCTCTTCTGCCATTCCGATTTCTACAATTTTTCCCGCATACATTACCGCAACCCGATCCGCCGCTCTGGCCACTACCCCAAGATCGTGAGATACCAGAATCGTTGCCGTCCCCAGCTTTTCCTGCACCTCCCGTAAAAGATCCAAAATCTGTGCCTGAATGGTCACATCAAGGGCAGTCGTCGGCTCATCCGCAAATAAAATGTCCGGATTCGATGCAAGAGCAATCGCCATAACACTTCTCTGGCGCATTCCGCCTGAAAAGTTGTATGGATAAAGATGAAAGCGCTCATGCGGCTGTTCGATTCCCACAAGCTCCATCAGGTCAATCACCCTCTGATAAACCTGTTCCTTCGTTATTTTCTTCTCATGCACCAAAATTGCCTCCGCAATCTGCTGCCCAATTTTTATCGTCGGATTCAGGGAGGTCATAGGATCCTGAAAAATCATGGAAAAGGTCTTTCCTCTGATCTTTTGCATATCCCGCTCTTTATAATTTGTAATATCCTGCCCGCAAACGATAATACTTCCGTTTTTTATGCTGGCGCTTGCCGGCAGCAGCTTCATAATGCATTTGCACAATACACTTTTGCCGCATCCGGATTCACCTACGACAGCCAGAATCTCCCCCCTTTTCAGGGTAAAAGAAACATCCCGGACCGCCTGTACTTCCCCAGCCCCGCTTTGAAAGCTGACCGACAGATTTTTTACTTCCAAAAGATTTTCCATTGCCAATCCTCTTTGTAGCAAAATAGAGCTGCCGCAAAATCGAATCTGCAAAGCTCTGTATCCTTTTGCCCTTCGATTTTGCGACGGCCCCGCATTCTTAATATTCTATCCTATTTCCCTATTCTCCTATTGTCCAATCTGCCACATTCCAGAAAATACCAACTCCATGGTGTCCCATGACTGTATCCGGATCAATTCCCTGAATATCCGCATCCGCAACGTAATTTGCATCAATATAGCAGATGAATGCAAAGGCAGGATCATTGGCCAATTCAACCTGGAATTTGTCGTAAGCTTCTGCGCGAACCTCCGGATCATCCGACTGACGGGCTTCTGTCAGATACTGATCCACCAGTTCATTGGAGTATCCCGAATAGTTGGCACCCTTATCTGTACCAAATACTTTATAGGTATGGTCGTCTGCGTCAAAGGGGCTTCCCCATCCGATCAGATATGCCATCTGTCCGCCCCAGTCAACCTGTGCCGGTATCTCAACCGTTACATCCATGCCGATCTCCCGGAGCTGCTGTGCTACAATCTGCGCAATATCAACACGAACCTGATCCCCGGCTCCTACGCTGATTACAAAACCGATCTTTTCTCCATTCCGGTAGTAGAAACCATCCTCACCCATCTCGCATCCGGCTTCTTCCAGGACAACTTTGGCCTTTTCCGGATCATAATCATAGTGCTCTACTTCTTCGTTATTATAAATATTTCTCTGAAGCGGACCGTACGCCGGCATGCCCTGTCCCAGAAGAACGGTATTAATGATAGCCTCTCTGTCGATTCCATAGCATACTGCCGGGATGATGTCTCTGTTATTCTGCCAATATTCATTCCAGAAGTTGAATAAAATTCCCCGGTAGTCGGATGTTTTCATATCATAACAGGTATATGCTTCATCATCCGCAAACGTGGCAGCATCCTTCGGTGTCAGCAGAGCAAGATCTAATTCTCCTGATTTCATCTGCAATGCTTGTGCATTATCATCCGGAACAATTTTGAATACAATCGTATCAATATTCGGTTCTCCTTTAAAATAATCCTCGTTCTTTGTCAGTGTAATTGCCTGGCCCTCCTCCCAGCTTTCAAGCTTGTACGGACCGGTACCGATCGGATGGCGGAAGAAATCGGAGGTCTGCATATCTTCTCCTTCCAGAAGATGCTTCGGAAGAACCGCCATTGTCATATAATCGAGGAATGCCACATTGGGAGCATCCAGCTTAAATGCTACCGTATGCTCATCAATTACTGTGATTTCTTCCACATCTTCATAATTCGGTGCATTTTCGGAGCCATTTTCCGGATCCATGATTGCCTCAATCGTAAACTTCACATCATCCGCCGTAACAGGTTCTCCATCATGCCATTTTGCATCTTCTACAAGATGGAAGGTATACGTACACGTTGCTTCGTCAAATTCCCAGCTCTCAGCCAATGCGGGAATTACCTGATTGTCGCCATCATGCCCCGTCAGTCCGTTGAAAATCAAAATATTGATTTCTCCATGTTCATCCATTGCCGGATTGATTCTGGTATAATCTCCGCTGCCGTATACAAGAGTTTCCTTGTTTTCTTCCGCAAATGCATAGGATACCGGCACAACCGCCAATGCACATGTCAAAAAAAGTCCTGCTAATGTTACCCCTTTTTGTCTCATAGTGTTCTCCTTCTTCTATTTTTTTGTATCCTGTACAAGATCATTCCTTTTGATGTATTTAGATTATCAAATATTCTTTTATTCAACAAGCTCCCCGGGGGGATATATTTCTATCCATTTTTTGAATATAAGTATATCCAATCTTCCTGCAGGCAAATGAAAAGCCGATGTCCTCTGTGAAATCCACAAATTCATCGGCTCTGTGTCTAAGCATCCGGCTCATTTCATTTATTGAGTCATTTCTTTTTATTTTTCTGTTATCACAAACTTTGTCGATCCTGCTCCAGTGAGGTTAGCTGTGAACCCATACATCTATTTCCTCTTCAGACGGTACCTCAAACAGATCCTCAAATTTTTCCTTCAGTTTTCCGTCAATGATATAGGCTTCCTTCTCTCCCTTTACTACCAATTCATTTCTATGGGCGATTCTCTCTTTCCAAATTTCATCGCTTATGTCAATATAGTAAAATTCACATTCAATATCCCGAACCGCATAAAACTCTCTCGCTGCGGACCGCTTAAGTCTCGACCAAAAGCCCCAATCCAGGATTACATTTATTCCACTTTTGATGATATCAACTGATTTTTCAAAAAGATAATTCTGTATTTTTTCCGTATATTCATCATGCTTATCTCCGGCATAAAGTCCAAATAACGCAAGCATTATCTCGTCAACAGATAACAGAACCGCCTTCTTTTCCATGCGCAAACGTTCGGCATATGTACTTTTGCCACTGCAAATTTTCCCGCATATCAGAAATACCTTCGCCATATCACAACCTCCGCAGCTTTCGTTTCATATCAAATGCAAATGTCTAAAATAAAAGTACCGCTACTCCTAATATGATAAGAATAATTCCGGTTACTCTGTTTAACGTTTTTGGTTCTGCTTTATTTGCAAATACAGCAGCAATCCTTGCCCACAAAAGAGTAAATACCACGCAGGAAATCCAAACAAAGAGATCGGGCGTGCCGCCTATCGCAAAGTGAGAAGCCGCTCCCGTAAAAGCCGTAAAGGTCATGATGAAAACGCTGGTTCCTACGGCGGTTTTCAAGTCATATCCAAGAACAGAAGTCAATATAAGGAGCATCATCATACCGCCGCCCGCTCCGATAAACCCGCAGATAAAACCAATCAGGGTACCGCAGAGAACAGATTGGATTGCTCTTTTCTTAATAGAAATATTTGTTATGGATTCTTTCGTTTTCATAACTGGTTTCACAATAAATTTTATACCCAGCAGCAGGGTCATAAACACTGAAAAATTCCCCATTGCCGCAGACGGCACCAAACTGGAAACATAGCTCCCCACCACGGTGAATGCCAGTACGCTTGCCATCATAATCAAACCATTTTTAATATCCAGATTTTTATTTTTACCATAGGTATAAGCAGATATGGCACTTGCAAGCACGTCCGATGAAAGGGCGATTCCCACGGCCATATATGGTTCCATGTCAAGAAACGTAATTAGCATGGGACTAATGACGGCAGCCGCACTCATCCCGGCAAAACCTGTCCCTAATCCAGCACCCATACCTGCAAAGAAGGTTACAATAATTGTAGTCAACAGCTCCATTTCGATCGCCTCCATCCAAAATTTTGTCCAGATTTTTCCCCATCAGATCATTTACCTGTTATTCGCATTCAGTTCTTGGAAAAAGCCCAGCACTACCGGTATTGTCACGATCCCGGATATCAGATAAGCCAGCGGCTGTGCTGCCTGAATTCCGGTAATTCCCATAAAATGCGGCAGGATAAGAAGAAGCGGTATCACGATCAGCCCGCTCTGCATAGAAGCGATCAGCAGCGCTCTTCCCTTCTTACCGATACTCTGGAACAGCATACTTCCCACTGCCGAAACAGGCAGTGCGGCTAAGAATCGGCAAAGCCACCGCAGCGCTCCTGTTCCTGCGCTTACGATCTCCTCCTCATGCCGGAACAGATGAATGATCGCCGGAGCATTGAAATAGCACCCTGCACAGAGTACGCCCAAAATTCCCATACCCAGGATGATCGTAAACCATGTTGCCTTTTTTACTCTGTCATATTTCCCGGCGCCGTAGTTAAATGCACTGACCGGCTGGAAGCCCTGTGCAATTCCCAGCGCAAAGCTAAACAGCAGATTTCCGCATCGTCCCACAATGCTCATGGCTGCAATCGCAGCATCTCCGTAGGCAGCCGCCTGGACATTGATCAGCGTGGTAGAAATACTGTTCAGCCCCTGCCGTGCCAGGCTTGGAAGCCCTGTAAGCATAATATTTTTTACATCGGAGATATCCCTGGTAATGTATCGGACCTTGATCTTCGTCACTGTTTTTCCTTTAAGAAAAGGCATCAGCAGGATGACTGCGCTGATATACTGAGAAAGAGCGGTCGCCAGTCCCGCACCTGCAATCCCCATATGACCGTAAAATATAAAAACGGGGTCCAAAATCATATTCAGAATGCCGCCTGTCGTTAGTCCTATCATCGCAAAAGCAGCTCTGCCTTCATAACGCAGGATGTTATTCAGCACGCACCCCACCGTCATAGCCGGGCCTGCGATCAGAATAAAAGTTCCGTATATTTCAGCATCCCCCAGTATGGTATCTGTACTGCCGAGAAGCCGCATCAGCGGTTCCCTAAAGACCAGGCCAAAAAAACCGATCACCGCTCCTGCCCCCAGGGCCAGAAATACGCTGGTCGATGCAAAAATCTTAGCATGCTCCACTCTCCTTGCCCCTAAAAGCCTGCTGATATTACTTCCGGCGCCATGTCCGAACATAAACCCAAATGCCTGCAGAATCGCCATCAGAGAAAACACAATTCCCGTCGCTCCGCTTGCTGAAACGCTGATCTTGCTTACAAAGAACGTATCTGCCGTATTATAAATATTCGTTATGAGCATACTCACCGTAGTAGGCAGCCCCAGCATCAGAATCAGTCTCCAGACAGGCGTCTGCGTCATTTTCTCGTATTGCTTGTTTTCTTCTTCATTCATTGTCCTCATCCTTCTTCTGGTCATCCCCTAAGTCTTTTGATATTATATCATAAGAAACGTATTCCATATGATTTTTTTAGAAGAAAAACAGCCTTATCCCTAAAATTCGGTCTAAGACTGTTTCCTATAAAGAAAGACTATGATGCGTTACTCACACATTGGGAGGCTACCGCTGCTTTGCATTTCTTTGCCGTGTGATACCCATGGCAATTAAAATGCTAAGGGAGAGCAGCATTATCACGATCCATGATACCATGTCCGTCTCATCCCCTGTCCTTACCCCGGTCCCCTGTCCGTCTCCGGATCCTGCCGGGGTTTCCCGACTCTCCGGATGTTCTGTTGCTTCTGTAGCCTCTGTTGCTTCTG
>JAUNON010000021.1:0-1377 GCA_030537145.1 Lachnospiraceae bacterium
CTCTCAAATCATTATCATAGAAGATCTTTTACAGAAAAACTTTCACACACTCGATACTGAAAAACCATGCTGTATTCTATGCGTCTACTCCGTTTTCCGTTATACCATCCTTTACTGGTTTGTAACTTATTAAATTTTTATTTTTTAATTCCTGTAGTTTACTTCCTATACGCAGAATTGCTTTAGAATCTTCCTCACCTAAAAACTCTTTCATTCTTTGTTGGGTTTTATTCCAAACCGGAATAGCAGACAGTAATGCTTTTTCACCTATTTCGGATAATTGAAAAGTTTTTCCATGACCTTCTGCCACCTCAATGAAACAACGTGATTGCAGCACTTTAATATTCCGAACCATTGTGCTTCGCTCCAGTCCGACAAACTCTGCCCAGTGTGTGATATTGGCTCTCCCCAACCGCTGTAAGTTGATAAGCAAATAGTATTGTGATATGCTAAGTCCCGTTCCTTTTAACTCTTCGTCATAAAAATCGGATATGGCATTTGCGCTTCGCCTTAAATTTGTGCAATAACATTCACTTTTATATAAATTAGGCATAACCTGCTCTCCTTTGAAATTTAATCGTGGAAAACACCTCTGTCAAAAAAGATATTTTTGCCGGAAACTGAAACCGGGATCCCCAGCCACAAACAATCGGAAACAAAATCCATTTCTGCGGCAGCTTTTCCAACAGAATACATAATCCGACAATCTGCCTTATCAAGAGAAGCTGTCGTTACTGCGGAAGAAACAGAAATACCTAAATCAACATAGGCAAAACCGCAATTTCCACCAACATTTTTACAACCATTGCAATCCGCAAAACCACAATACCCGCAATGCGGAACACCTCTCTGCTTTTTATCCGCACCAATGAGGACAACTGCCTGAGCAGTACGGACATTTGCTGCATCTCGTCCATACCATGCAGCCATTTTATTGCCCATTTCCCGTTCGCCGATTTCTTCCATTTTTTTCGCCAGTTTTTCCTTGTCGTGTCCAGTCAAAACAAAGGTATGAAGTGTATGATAAAAACAGCCCTGCTACTCCGTAAAAATAAAAGGGGAAATAGATGGAAAACCGTCTGGAAACATGATATGCTTAACCAAAGTAACAAAGCGACAAATCTTTCGTTGTGAGGCAATTCAAATGTTAGAAATCAGAATAATTGACGAAGAGCATAAACAGGATATCAATATTCCTAATGAACCGTTTTCGTTATTTGGAAGGATGATACTATCATATACCAACGAACAATGGCAGTACAGAATTCTCCGTTTTAGAGAAGATGAAATCTGCGAAATGTGTTTTCCAGACGAAAATTACAATTATGATAAACTTTCAGAAAACAGTATTTTTATTGGTGCATACGATGGCAATAA